>NZ_QKML01000057.1:0-1073 GCF_003208455.1 Rhizobium sp. UGM030330-04 | reverse complement strand
CCAGAGAACTTAAACGAATTGAAAGGCTCCATTCTTCTGCAAGAGTATGAGCGAGTAATTGTCGATACTGATAGATTTCCAGTTGAAGAGATCAATCCAATTCTCTTAGGGATATATGGAGAAGTTGGAAGTATTATGGCGGCTTCAAAAAAATATCGCCGGGAGAAGAAAGCGTACCCAAGCTATAAATATGAAGTCGAGGAAGAGTTTGGTGATGCTCTCTGGTATTTCTCTACTTTATGCAGACGTTTAAATGTTGAATTGGCAGAAGTATTTGATACTGTTTCTAATAATGACCAAGAAAATGCACCTATTTCACAGATTATTACTTTTGATAAGGTGGAGAGATTAGATTCTGCTCTAATTGAACTAGGTTGTATGGCAGCTCAATTACTCAAAATCGAGAAAGACTCTCCAAATCTCCGTGAAGAATTAATTCATTTTGCTAGGTTATATCTTCAAGCAATGCAGTCAACAGGGCTATATTTTGCAAAAGTAGTAAAAGGAAATCTGATAAAAACTATTGGACGATTTACAGTTCCAAGAAAAGATTCATTGCCAGATTTTGACTTTCCATTCCCCGAAGAAGAGCAGATACCAAGGAAATTTGAAATTCATATCACTCAAAGAAAGAGTGGACAGAGCTACTTAAGATGGAACGGGGTATTTATCGGATCGCCTCTGACTGATAATATACGTGACCCTGACGGATACCGCTTCCATGATGTGTTCCATTTATCTTATGCCGCAATTCTTCATTGGTCACCGACGTTTAGATCATTGATCAATCAGAAAAGAAAAAGTGATCTGTCTTTCGATGAAAATCAAGACGGTGGAAGAGCAATCGTTGTTGAGGAAGGACTTACCGCTTGGCTCTATTCATACTCAAAAGGTATCGATTATTTTGAAGGCCATGATAGTCTTTCTTTTGATGTATTAAAAACTATTAAAAAGTTCGTGCAAGGCTATGAAGTGGAACAATGTCCTCTTAAATTGTGGGAGGATGCTATCCTTCAGGGCTACTCAGTATTTAGGCAAGTTCGAAAGAACAATGGCGGTATAGTTATCGGTGA
>NZ_QKML01000056.1:0-1090 GCF_003208455.1 Rhizobium sp. UGM030330-04 | reverse complement strand
GGATTGTGCACCCAAGTGCCCGTGGATTGTGCACCCAAGTGCCCGTGGATAACTTCACTGATCACCAGGTTTTTCCACAAGGATCACGCGCGCAGAAATCGGGGGTGGACTGTGTCTTAGGGTTAGGCCTTTGTCGTCTACCTCAATCTTGGCCTTCGGGTAGCACAGAAGGACCTGTGACAATGCGATACGGAATTTCTGTTTGAATTTGTTCATCCGCCCGAACTCTATCCCGAACTGCCCCTTGACGGCCGCCCACGAGACTAACTGCGGATTCCCATGAGGGATACGGTGCAACCTTTGGGCGAGCCAGGCGTAGATATCCAGGGCCATAGCGGAGTGCGCCAGCGCCGCCAGCGCGCGCTCGTTGAGGGGTACGGCGTGCTTCTGTAGGCTCACGAAGTAATCGAGGCTAAGCTGGATGGTCGAAGGCCACAGGACACGCTGTTGTTCGTCCTTTGGAAACCAGATGTCTAAGCCGGAAACAACCTTTCCATCGATCTGTACGGCGCGGTCGTTACGGACTGTAGCGACGCGAATAAGGGCAGAAGATAAGCGCCCTAACTGGTCCTTAAACACATGGATTTCGCGACCGTTCGGTCCCGATTTTCCCCGTTTGGTTTGGTCCTGAAGACGCCGGACAAAGGCCGTCAGACTGCGCTCGACTTCGATTTCGGGAGATCCGGTCTTAAGCGCCTCGGCGTTCAGGTGAGCCAGGATCAAGCGCGCCTTGGGGCCGAACGGGAGGCCGATTTTGGTGTACCGTTCGGTACTGGGATCGATGGCATATCCTGCCTCGATGTGTAAGAGAATCGAACCCTGCTTACGCTCCCAAACCCTCACTTCATCCCCAGGATTGCGGTACGGCATGCAGGTTTGGCAGAGCACGGTGTGCTGGAAGGCGATCTGCTCTAGGGTCTCCGTTGCAATGGCGACGCTGGCCTCCAGGCTTCGTTTCTCTACCAGAGTGAACTGTCGTGGGTGTTTGCGTGGTTTTCGTTCAGGCGCGTTTGGATTACCGGCGATTTTATTGAGGCTGGAATCGCGCGCTTCCTTCGTGTCTTTCATCGATTCATCTCTTGGGGGGGGG
>NZ_QKML01000055.1:0-1115 GCF_003208455.1 Rhizobium sp. UGM030330-04 | reverse complement strand
GGCCATCTGGGCCTCCGCATCCCTTTTGCGGGCGTTGAGGATCACCAGCATCTTGCGCATCACCGCGACCAAAGCCACCTTGCCCGGCTTGCCCTGCTTGACGAGGGATTCAAAAAATTCCTTGAGCCGAGGCTCATAGCGTTTGGCGGTCAGCGCCGCCATGTAGAGCGCTTCGCGTACAACGGCGCGGCCACCGCTAATGCTCCGTCTCCCTTTCCAGGTGCCGCTTTCGCGGTTCATGGGGGCAACCCCTACCAAGGCCGAGATGGCTTTCCCGCTGAGCTTGCCCAGCTCCGGGAGCTCGCAGGCTAGGGTTGCCATCAACACCGGGCCGGCACCTTTGAGCTTGGCAAAGTCACGCCATCCTTCCTGTTCGGCCAGCAGCGCTGCGATGGTGGCGTCGAGCTGCTTGATGCTTTTCTGGATCTCGCGCAGGTGCTGATTCAGCATGGAAATCAGGCCGGGTTCGCTGAACGCGCGCATGCGCTGATGCTCGCTCACCCGCATCTGGACCAGGTGGCGACGTCGCTGGCACAGCTCACCCAGACGGCGCTGCCAAGCCGCTGGCGGTACGTAGCGGGTCAGCTTTAGGGCATCGGCCATGTGGGCCAGCACCATGGCATCAATACGATCGGTCTTGGCCTGCTTTCCCGTGGCTGAGGCAAAGCTGCGGCCACGGCCAGGATTGATTCGTACCATCGGCAGGCCTGCTTCATGCAGCGCATCCAGTGCCTTTTGCTCGTAGCCGCCACTGGCCTCGAGCACGACCTGCTTGGCTGGCCACTGCTGCAACCACCGAATCAGGCTATTCCAGCCACGTTTGCTGTTCTTGAACTGGCGAAAGGCCTGTTCATGGACGGCAACATCCAGATTCTCACCACTGACATCGATCCCGATCCCAAACATGAGGTAACTCCGCTAGGCTGACAGGGCCGAGAGCTCCCCCCGCTTGCCCAGTCTTATCAGTGCGAGCGCCAACTCGATCAACTGTTCGGGCGGATCAGGGAGAAACCGGCGCGGAGATCCTTGCTACAGAGCGATCGAAAAGACCTAGAGCCGAACGGTCGTCCGCGCCGGGCTCTCGGCACCTAAGGTGCCAGAGTCGGAAGAGATAA
>NZ_QKML01000054.1:0-1123 GCF_003208455.1 Rhizobium sp. UGM030330-04 | reverse complement strand
CTTGGGTGACGGATATCACCTACATCCGAACCTGCGAAGGTTTCGCTTATCTGGCCCACGCGACAAATGCTTCGCATTTGCGCTGATGTCATTGATCTCTATTCGCGTCGTGTGATCGGCTGGGCAATGCAGAGCCGCCAAACCACCGACGTCGTGTTGCAGGCTCTGCTCATGGCTGTGTGGCGGCGCAAGCCGAAGAACAAGGGCTGATCCACTCGGATCAGGGTTCGCAGTTCACCAGCATGGGCTGGACCTCGTTCCTCAAGCACCACAATCTGCTTCACTCGATGAGCCGACGCGGCAACTGCCATGACAACGCAGTGGCCGAGAGCTTCTTCAACGTTCTGAAGCAAGAGCGGATACGTCGCAGGGTCTACCGTTCACGCGATGAAGCTCGCCAGGACGTGTTCGACTACATCGAAATGTTCTACAACCCGAAACGCAAGCACGTCAGAAACGGGATGCTGTCGCCCGTCGAGTTCGAGAAGCAGCAGAAATTTAACCCGAGGGGTGTCTACCAAACTCGGGGCTATTCAGACCCGGCCAAATCGCCGAATATAAGATACTCGTACCCGGCTTCGGGCCTCGGCAGCTTTTCTTTGTGGAGCCATTCCCACGCGGAACCAGTTCGCCGGTACAATTGTGAATGGTATCACGTTACGAACAGAGTTTCATTTATAGCGACAATACGGTTGGTGTAGCCAAGCCCCTCCGCGCCCTCACTATAAACACCCGATCCTTCTATTTTCTCATGCCGAGGCTCTTCGCCGGCAGAAAGAGAATAGACATCTCCTTCATCGCTTTTGACATAAACAACCGGTTTGCCATCCGCCCCTAACCAGCCCGCAGTACTGTCTATAATACGGGGAACATCAAATCGTGTCCAAGGTTGTTCGAAATCTCCCTCAAATACAAGAATGAACGAATGCATGCCATCGTATTCACTTTCACTGAATGCAGCGCAGAACGTATTCTTGCCGAGCACACAAGCGGAGGTGAGTCGTACGCGCATGCATTACCTCGTCGAGCCGATTTTCCTGCGTGGAGTGACAGCGCCCAGGCTGCCGTCCCCATCGCTTGGCGGTGAATAATCATAAAGCATGGGTGAATCGAGTGAGGCCAG
>NZ_QKML01000053.1:0-1123 GCF_003208455.1 Rhizobium sp. UGM030330-04 | reverse complement strand
AGAATGGGGGCGATCGCCATCATCGAGGCGGCCGAGAGTTTTGCCCAGAACAGCCCCTGCGGGCTTGAGAAGGAGGCGATGAAGGCCGTCAGCGGGGCTGCATTGGTGGTCGTCAGCCGGATCGTCCAGAAGGCTTCGTTCCAGGCAAGGATGACGTTGAGCAGCAGCGTCGAGGCAATGCCCGGCACCGCCATTGGCGTCAGCACATGGACGATCTCGTTCCACAGCGACGCGCCATCCATGCGGGCGGCCTCGAGGATCTCGCCGGGGATTTCCCGGAAGTAGGTGTAGAGCATCCAGATGACGATCGGCAGGTTGATGAAGGTGAGCATGATGGTCAGCCCGATGCGGGTATCGAGCAGGCCGGCATTGCGGAAGATCAGATAGATCGGCACAAGCACGGCGACGGCCGGCATCATCTTGGTGGAGAGCATCCACATCAAAATGTCCTTGGTGCGTTTGGTCGGCGAGAACGCCATGGCCCAGGCGGCGGGAATGGCGATGATCAGCGCAATGATCGTCGAGCCGAGCGACAGCACCACCGAGTTCATGAACGGCTTGAAGTAGTCGCGCTGGGTCTGGACCGTCACGTAATTCTCAAGCGTGCCCGAGGGAATGAGGCTGAAGCCGGCGATTGCCTCCGGCTCGGTCTTGAGCGAGGTGAGGAAGGCATAGAGGATCGGGAAGAACAGCAGCAGCGCCACGGCCCAGGCCGCGATGGAAAAGCCGATCTTCGCACGTGTGGTTGTCTTGCGGGCCATGATTAGACCTCCCCTGAGGTAATAGCGGTAAAAGCACGGGGCCGTTTCGATGTGGAGACGGAGGCATCCTCACCGCCCTCATCCCTGTGCTTGTCACAGGGATCCAGCCAGCCCAGGTCTTTGGGCTGAGAAAGAGCCTCCCCGCCGCGCCGACGCGCGTCGGCTGGATTCCTGTGACGAGCACAGGAATGAGGGAGGTGGGGCGTTGATGCCGCAGATAGAACCACTGTCATGTCCCCCTACCGATCCAGATTTTTGCCAACCGCCCGCATCAGGAAGATGGCGACGATATTGGCGAGGATGACGGCGATGATGCCGCCGGCCGAAGCGCCGCCGACGTCGTAACCCAGAAGTGCGGTGCG
>NZ_QKML01000052.1:0-1140 GCF_003208455.1 Rhizobium sp. UGM030330-04 | reverse complement strand
CCGGTGCCGACGTGGATACAAGCAACTCCATCACCTCTCTGGCACGCAACAATGATTCAATCTTAGATCCTATTCAATCATCCGGGATCCAACAACTAGAGACAAGAGTTGCCACGCCGCGCGCCGCAGAGGACGTCTTCCGTGAGGCCAGGGCGCGGTTGACATGAATCGCCAGGTGTCCTTCCATGCGATGGCAGAACAGGAACTCGATGATGCGGCAAGCTACTACAATGCGTTCCGTCCAGGACTCGGCCAAGCTTTTCTGGACGAGGTCGAGCGCGCCGTGGCGCAAAGCTTGGCTTATCCTGAAGCTGCACCGTTGGTGAACCACACCGTGCGGAAAAAGCTAGGCTGTGTTGACTTTTCACTCAAATATTATCTAACTATCTGATATAAAAGGATTTTTATGAATTGCCGTTTTTTAGTAACTCCTTGAAAAACAATAACTTTTCGTAAAAAGTCAACAGGGCCTAGTAGTTATGGGCTTATAGCCGGTCATAGTTCGAGATTCCGCTAGATTTAGTCGTTGCCCAGCAGATAGTCTCCAGAACCCCAAAACCTCAGAATCATCTTAACAAAGGTTTATCATGAACTTGCACACTAATCTTCAAGGTAGGCTTAGAAATACACGCTTGCCGAAAAGTCATGGTTTGTGGCCGGTATTTGAAACAGTTGTGAATTCTATCCATTCGTTAGAAGAGCGAGGGAACATAAAAACCGAGGGGAAAATTACGTTAAGAATATCTAGGGCTTTCCAGGCATCATTGGAATTAGATGGAGAATCACGCGTTAATGACATTGAAGGTTTTGTTGTAGAAGATAACGGAATTGGATTTAACGATACCAATATGAAATCGTTCGAAACTCTAGACTCTGACCACAAAATTGAAAAAGGGGGCAGGGGGGTGGGACGGCTTCTTTGGCTAAAAGCCTTCGATCGGGTGGAGATAAATAGCGATTTTAAAGACTCTCAAGGTAAACCGATGCACCGAGTTATTTCTTTTGACGCAAAAAGTGGAGTCGAGTTGGTTGAAGAAAAGGAATCTATACTATTCTCATATGATTCTTTCGTTGAAGAAAGTAGGGTAGTCCGTTGAGAGAAAAGGAATCATGAGCGCCATGTTGGACTACAGCCTGTCA
>NZ_QKML01000051.1:0-1350 GCF_003208455.1 Rhizobium sp. UGM030330-04 | reverse complement strand
AGTACGGAAAAAACTCACCGACTGTACCTACAATGATGGTACCGTTTTCACTAACTCCTACTGCTTTACCAGATGGGATATCTAACATTTTCTTATTATCTTATGTGAGGCTGATTCAAAGATCGCTCCTGGATATCAACACTCATCCTGTACATGGAAATCTTAACCTGAAATACCGGAGAATGATTTCCTGCACTATCGAATAGCTCCTCGCGTGTCGTTCACGCACAAGCTACGGAGATAAGACTGTTGATGTTGAAGCGGACGAAGGGAAGGCGGTTACCTAGGTGCTTAAGTGCACCTAAGTCCTAGCGAGTGATCATATGTCTCACCTTCCTGGATTGTTAGGTGTTAACCTATTAAAATCACAAGTATATTCGTCATATCCGATCCCGAGGAGACAGCAAACTGTTCGGAACGGCCGTCACCCTAGCCAAAGCCAAGGCCTTGGTTATCCACTAAAGGGCATAATATCTGTCACGGGTGTTCGCGGCAAATAAAAATCGGGCGAATCTTAAGGTGATCGGGTCCATCTCTCAGCGAGGCGCCAGCAAGCGTGCCTCGCGAGTGTTCAGCTTGTCTGGTTATGAAAAGCAGGAACTGCTCGTCAGGAGTAGCGATTGTAGTGCGCACCTGGGAGTAGATATGACAAATTACCTGGAGGTAAACGAACTGTATGGAGCCGAAGGGGATGGGTAGGGTTCTGTCGCGTGAGCCTCTGAGAAGCCCGTAGAGCTATTCCTTCTTTCCTTGCTGTTGTCTCCATTCCAAATATCTGTAATCGCCTGAGAGAGGCTCTGAGGGCCTTTCCGATAGCTTCTGCGCATCCATTGTTGCTTTAGGTTTTCAGTTCTGTGCCAGTGAGCTGGAATTAGGTTCCTTGGCTTGACCTTCCGCTCCGATCGTTTCCCTCGGCAGGGATTTCTCCTTATGACGGGTTCAGTCGGTATTTATCTCGCTGTGGGATACCGAAGGCGAGGGCGCAAATAACCTCTGAAGCGCGATGAGCCGTATCAGGTCAGTTTTTTCCTCCTCCGATAGAGAGATCTTGATCGGCTTCAAAACCGAACTGCATTGTGGAAAGGAACCTAGAACAAGCTTTTTGGTTAGCTGGCCCGTTTCATCGAGTCCCGCCGTCGAAGACACCGAAGTCCTGCATGCCACCGTTCGCCGTCCATCGGAACGCACGTGTTGGAATTAGATCACTAGGGTGAATCCCACTAACCCCAACAACGACATTACCATTGCTATTCACACCCTTGGCCTCACTCCGTGTCCCACCGGGGAGAACACCGAGGTCCTCGGGGGGGCCGGAACCGCCCGTCCAGCGGACTGCGTGTCCTTCAAGCC
>NZ_QKML01000050.1:0-1335 GCF_003208455.1 Rhizobium sp. UGM030330-04 | reverse complement strand
TTGCGGGAAACAGAATGAGGAGAAGTTTCCCATGATGACAGACCTTCGCGAACATTTTTCTACGCTTGAGGATCCTCGGATCGATCGCAACAAACGGCACGAGCTGCTGGATATCGTGCTTGTGGTGATCTGTGGGATGCTCAGTGGCGCCGATGGGTGGGAAGCCATCGAGGAATTTGGAAAAGAGAAGCTTAGAGGCTGTCTAGGAACTCACTTTAGAAATTCCCTGAAAATAGGCAGATTGGATAAAGTCAACCCTTTGTTTTAAAAGGTATTTTTTCATAGAAACTGTCTAAAAAGGCAGTCTCTTACGTGGTTGCGGCAGTTCGGCTCGTTTGCCAATGGTGTACCTTCGCATGATTGTATTGCCCGGGTGATTTCACGGCTTTCGGTGAAGGGGTTTTCGCGAATGCTTTCTGAGTTGGACAGAGGCGGTCACTGAAGCCACTGGCGGTGAGATCATTGCGGTGGATGGCAAGACCGCAAGAGGCTCACGCGATCGTAAGCGTGGATGCAAAGCGCTCCACATGGTGAGTGCCTGGGCGGGCACCAATCGGTTAGTGCTGGGACAAGAGGCAACCGAAGAGAAATCCAACGAGATCACGGCCATCCCGAAGCTGCTCGAAGTGCTTGAACTCAAGGGGTGTATCGTCACCATCGATGCCATGGGTTGTCAGAAAGCGATCGCTGAGCAAATCGTGACGCAAGGCGCCGACTATGTGTTGGGACTCAAAGGCAACCAAAGTGCATTACTCGAAGCGGTCGAGGATTTTTTCTACGTCGCAGAAGCGGGCGATTTTGCGGGCGTAAGGCATGACTTCCTGGAGGAAGTGGACAAGGATCATGGGCGCTTGGAAAGACGCCGTTACTGGATCACCGAGGACTTGCGAACACTTCCAGACACCGAGCAGTGGAAGGGGCTGCGTAGCATCGGCATGGTCGAGCGCCGGTGCTGGGTCGGTGACACCGAAACGGTGGAACGACGTTTTTTTATCACCTCCATCCCGGCCGATGCCCGACGTTTCGCGCACGCTGTGCGCGGACACTGGGGGGTAGAGAATCGACTTCACTGGCGTCTTGATGTGGTCTTCTCTGAGGATGCGAGCCGCATTCGCAAAGGCAACGCGCCAGCGATCATGACGTCGATCCGACACCTGTGCATGAATCTGTTCGAGCACGAATCCTCCTCATTGCGCCTGTCCCAGAAACGGCGCAAGGCGGCTTGGAACGACAACTACCGGGCTAAGAGACTGCCTTTTTAGACAGTATCCGTGAAAAATATCCTTAATAAACAGATTGTTAATTTTCTTCAAACTGCCCACAGTCAGGGAATTC
>NZ_QKML01000049.1:0-1325 GCF_003208455.1 Rhizobium sp. UGM030330-04 | reverse complement strand
ATCCCGATACCGGAAAATCGTCCACAATTCATCCAGGAAGCGGCAAGAAAGTTACTATCGCACGTTGAAAAACTCGGATTACTGCCGATTCTAAATTTCCACGCCGATGGACGAAAAGTCCGCAGCGAGCGACGCGACGGCATTGGCATGCTTCTTATCGCACTGGTGCTGCGTATGGATTTAGCCACCGGGCGCGTGGGCTTCCCGACGGAACATGGCTTCTTCAACTACACGATGGAACACCTGGCAACCTGGGCGGGATTAGGCGAACGGCGCGCGGCGCGGATCGTAGCGACGCTCAAGGACGCGGGGTATCTCGCCGTGTCCCAAATCCGGGAACGGTTGAAGGATGGCTCCTACAGAAGTTTTTCCGCGATCAAGATCGTTTCCAACACGCTCTTCGACGCTCTGGGACTCCGTGGCTGGCTTGATAAGGAACGCGCAAAAGCCAGAGAGAGGCTCAGGATAAAACAAAAAGCCTATAAGAAGGCATGCGCCAAAAGAGACGCAACGATGATAAAGCAGCTGACCGCGAAAATCGCTGGAATGGCCCCTACAAGTTTTGACCGCAATGCGGACGAAAAGGCTCAGGAGAAGGCAGCCAAAAAGCGGCAGACGTCCGTGCAAACTATCAGCACCCGCAGCCTTGACCCAATAAGTAAATACCTCGACAAGCTCAATCCAGAAGCCAGAGCCACCATATCCAAACTAGCGCTCAGCATCAAAATGGAACACCCGGAATGGAACCGAGACAAAATCTACGCAGAAGCTAAGAAATTGCTTCCCAGCGTCTACCGAAGTCCCCAATCGTTACCTACCTAGCGTCGAATCACGGGGGACAGGGATCGACGAGCGGAGAACGAAACTCCGCTACGGACATTCATTACCCGCAGCTACCGAAACGGGCCGAAAGGCCCTTTTTTTTTGCTTGCTTTCAGACGTTCACTCCTGAATATGCAGAATATACTGCAACAGATTTGCCTTGGGTTCTTCTTGTGGATAATAAGTGTCATGCGATAAACGAGTAAGTGTCATTTCTCTTATCAAATAATCATTCAAATCTTTTTTATCCAAAACCAGATACCCTTCACTGCAACCAAATACGCTCAAGCAAACAAAAAAACCAAACGGATACTGACAAGACAGCGGACCGATCTACACTCAATTTTTAGCAATCTAAAACAGACAAGGAGAGTTTTTACCATCAACCATGAGAAATAAGAAATGCAACCCTTAAAATTAACAGAAGAAGTTCGCAGAGAATGCACAAGAATTTGGAAGATCGGCTCTATGAACCAGGACTCCCGACTGCAGCCGATCTAGCA
>NZ_QKML01000048.1:0-1497 GCF_003208455.1 Rhizobium sp. UGM030330-04 | reverse complement strand
AGGTTCAGGACATGCGTCTTGGTCGGAACCCCTGACTTCAGCGCCATGTCGACCGCCGACAGTACGGCCTGTTCATCGTGTTGAAGGACAAGCGCCAGGATATCGACCATCTCCCGATCGCCGCCCGGCTTCTTCAGCAGGTATTGCTGTAAGGAACGGAATGCCTCGGGGAGTTCGGCGAATGGTGCGCCATTGCGAAGCGCACCTGGCTTGCGCTGCACCACCGCCAGATAGTGCCGCCAGTCGTAAATTGTCTGTCCCGGCCGATCATGAGATCGATCAATGACACGACGATGCTCGCAAACGATCTGACCTTCTGCAGCGACCACAACACGTTCCGGGTAGACCCGTAGGCTGACCGGTCGATTGGCGAAGGACGCCGGGACGCTATAGCGATTGCGTTCCAGATGCACGAGGCAGGTCGGCGAGACGCGCTTGGTGTATTCAACGAACCCATCGAACAGCCGGGTAATAGGCATGAGCGCGGGTACTTCCTCCGCCCAGATGTCGGCGATGGTGCCGCGCATTTGCCCGTGCGGGGTCTGTGCCCAGAACTCCTTGCAGCGCTGCTCGAGCCAGTCGTTGAGAGCATCCAGCGATGGGAAGCGCGGCGTGGGCTGCCATAGACGATGACGTGCGTCCTGCACGTTCTTCTCGACCTGTCCCTTCTCCCAGCCTGAAGCCGGATTGCAGAACTCGGGTTCGAACAGGTAGTGGCTGGCCATTGCCTGGAAGCGGACGTTGACGTCACGCTCTTTGCCGCGGCCGACCTTGTCGATCGCGGTGCGCATGTTGTCGTAGATGCCACGGCCGGGGATGCCTCCGAACACGCGGAATGCATGATTGTGGGCATCGAACAGCATCTCGTGCGTCTGTAGGAGATAGGCCCGTACGATGAAGGCGCGGCTGTAGCTCAGCTTCGTGTGTGCCACCTGAAGCTTGGTTCGCTCATTGCCGATGATCGCCCAGTCCTCCGACCAATCGAACTGGAAAGCTTCGCCGGGATCGAACGCCAGGGGCACATATGTCCCGCGGCCCGTCGTCTGCAATTCTCTCTGCCGGTCATCACGCCATTCCCGGGCAAATGCGGCCACCCGATTGTAGGAGCCCTCGTAGCCAAGGTTCATCAGGTCGGCATGCAACTGCTTCATCGTCCGCTTCTGTTTACGGTTCTTCTTGGATTCGGTCTTCAGCCAGGCAGACAACCGATCGGCAAAAGGATCGAGCTTGCTCGGCCGCTCCGGGACCTTGAACTTCGGCTCCACGCCGTCCAGACGCAGGTATTTGCGGATGGTATTCCGGGATAGGCCAGTCCTGCGGCAAATCTCCCGGATCGATAAATGTTCTCGAAAATGCCAGCGTCGGATCACGCTCAATAACGCCATGTCGATCACTCCATAGCCCTCGCTGAAAACATGCGAGGGAAGGTTGGAACATGGGTCAATTCTCAATGGAAATATCACGCCACGCCGGGTCAGTTCTCAGTGGCAATCAACA
>NZ_QKML01000047.1:0-1640 GCF_003208455.1 Rhizobium sp. UGM030330-04 | reverse complement strand
CGGAAGCCGATGAAGCCACGCAGAGCACCGAGTTCGGTGTCGGTGCGGGTGTCAACTTCGAACTGGGCGCGCGTGAACGAGTTCCAGTCAGACGTACCCTTGGCGTCGCGGCCGAAGTCGGTCTGGAAACGGATGTAACCGCCGAACTTCAGGCAGGTTTCGGTGCCGGGAATGTAGAAGAAGCCGGTGCCGAAAGCGTCGCAGACGCGAACATATTCCAGGGGCTCGGGCTCGGCAGCGACGATAGCGTCAGCGGCCTGTGCGCCGGATACTGCTGCGAGAGCTGCAGCGGAGCCGATCAGAAGGCTCTTGATGTTCATGGTTGACCTCCAGTCAAACGCTTAATCTTCTAAGCAGCGAGTGGGAAACACAAATCAATGCGTGCCGCTTATGAAGCTGATTAGAGCCAAAACCGGGCGGGTGGGCAATCGTAATCATGACGAAAGGAAGACAGTAAGGTATCCTTAGTTTTTCATTGTTGCGAAATAGCTACAATTCTAATGGACGACGCCCCATTCATTAACAATTCGTTAAATTCGTATTTGTTTCATACACTTACGTGGCGCCGCCCAAGCCACTCGAGAAACAAAGCAGCCATTCATCAAGATACACGGCATATCGGAGGCTTGGCGAATTGCCCAGATTTGGTCGGCGACACCGCAGAATCAGGCCTTTTAATGAACCAGATCGCACCCGCGCCCCGCGCCGCTATCCTTTAGCTAGCAAACGGTACAGGCCCGACCGGCAGCCCTCCATGGGGCGACCTGATTCTTCGCCCCGTTCCTCCGCGCGCTCAAAACGAAAAAGCCCGGCTCGAGAGCCGGGCTTTCCATCACTGACAATGTCAGATCAGATTAGAACGAACGCTGAAGGCGAACGAAACCCTTAACCTGGTCGTCACGGTTGTCGATGTCAACGTAGTTAACAGCGATCTTCGTGGAGAGGCCCTGGGTGATTTTGTAGTCGAGCGTCAGACCAGCCGTCCAGCCGTCGTCGTTCGAGAAGTCGTCCCAGGAAACCAGGCCGTAGTTGCCGTAGTACTGGAAGCCGGGGGTGATCGTCAGCTTGTCGGTTGCCTTGATTGCGTATTCAGCAGCAACAGCCCACTCGGAGACGTTGTAGTAAGCGTTTGCGCCAGAAGCCCAAACACCGGCCAGACCGAGCGTGCCCGGACCAACGTCAGCCGTTGCGATCAGGCGTACAGAGCCGTTTTCGCGGTCGGTGTCGTAGCCGCCGATGAGCTGCAGCGAAGCTGCGCCGAGCTTGGCGCCAACGCCGAGTGCAACGCCAACGTTGTTGTCAGACTCGTTGAAGCCCTGAACGTTGATGCCCTGGAGTTCGTCAACCGAAACGCCTGCCCAGAAGGAACCAGCGTCGTAGGTGTAACGAATGGAGTTGAACAGAGCGTTGGAAGACAGCTCGTCCGTTTCACCAGAGAGACCATCGTCCCACCAGCTGTAGAACTTACCGACCTTCAGGCCGCCGAGTTCGATGAAGGCCTGGTCAACGAAAACGCTCGAAGAAGAGGACGAACCGTTGTCAGCGTTGCCGCGGAAGCCGATGAAGCCACGCAGAGCACCGAGTTCGGTGTCGGTGCGGGTGTCAACTTCGAACTGGGCGCGCGTGAACGAGTTCCAGTC
>NZ_QKML01000046.1:0-1831 GCF_003208455.1 Rhizobium sp. UGM030330-04 | reverse complement strand
TCCACCCCACGTTCCTATAGGACTCAAGGCACTGCATTGAATAGTTATAACGAACTGTCTCAATAATCGCTGTGGAAAGAATGCGCAAGATATCTCTTTCTGACATTGGTACAGTAGAAGAAATATGAACACATGGAACATTAGAGGCGGCAGGGAAAATACGGTCTTCGAAATCTTCGAGACAATTAACTACAACTACAGGTCGATTGTGTTGCTTCGCAATCAATATTTCACGTTGACACCAATATCGGGAGGAATAAGTATCACTTTCAATCGCAAGCAATGTTGAATCTTGTATGTGCTTTTCAATTTCTTGACCGAAATGATATCCAGGCGATATTTCGTTGGCATCAAAAAATCGATTCATGTTTGTGTTATCGATAAATTTCTTTATTTGCTCAGAATGTCGTTTACCAGTATTGCCTGATTTGGAATGACTTAGAAATATCGTTATAGAAGATTTTACCCCCTTATCTCCAGGTGACACCGATTTACAGCCAAATCGGAATATTTCATGCGCCAGAGAAACTACTGTATTTAGGTACGTGTTTTGTACAGAAAAATCATTTATTCGAATACAGTTCAACCCTGAAAGGGTACCACCATGATAATATCCTTTACTATCAATCGCAATTGGAACGATATGAACTGAGGATGATTTCGGTAATCCTTCAATGTAATTTTTCCATTCTTTCCTGCCGATAGTATTCACGCTTGTAAAAACAAATACAATATTATTTTTTGCTATTTCCTCGGGATAATCGAAAGGGGGCTCTCTGCTGTTTTTGGAGCTAAAGAAAAATAGTGGGATATTAAGTCCTCGTGAGAACGGTTTGTCCTTATCCCTGGCAAAAATCATTCTAATAAAATCAAGAATGTTGGTTACTTCCTTTGAATCATATGGATGCCAAATGAAGTTGATTGCTAGCGGCGGCGAATACTTTTTTGTCATTGAGTTGTTACTCCGCAATCCCTAGAATTTTAGCCGCATATCATTCTTATCTCCATTTTACTGAATCTTCCCAGTTCCTTGATCCACGCGCTGATGAGCGTTCATAAATTGGCATGGGTCTGAAACCACCATGTTTATATGGCTTCGATGCTCTCGAAACATCGAAACGATTAAATCACGTGCTTCCTTTGAATCTGATAGGATTATTTTCTTATAATCTCTAACCCCTCCATACCTAATCGAATCCAAATCTACGGTTAGCGCCTTGTTACCAAAATATAAGAAATAATTTGAGACTAACATTTGGTCAGTTCTTCCAGTATCTCGATTTAAGTTATCTTGGTTTAGCGTGCCATCAGAATTGCTGTGATGGGAGTCCTCTTGTATCCAGCTACCGTTTTCACCCTTGTGGTATATGTTATCTCCTAACATCTGCACTCTACTTCCGTTGCGCACAGGTTTTTTTAGTGAATAACGATAATCATCCCAATAATCCTGAAAACTGACCTTTTCCGATACTTTCATAAGAAGGATGCATTTCCTATACACGCCTCTAAGCTTTCGTCCGCCAATTCCCATGATCCAATCGTCGACCTTGGCTGATTTACGGATTCTCGGCTTACATGTTGCCAAAGTGCACAAACCATGAAAGGGGTTCGGTGCAAAACCAAAATCTCTGGTAATGGTATATGCGTTTAAATGGGAGTTTGGCTCTATCAACACCTTACATTTCCGCCATCAGTCCGTGGTGCTAGTGTTCCGTCTGGGTTTTGAAATTGACTCTTTCCCCCCAGAGCATGGATAATAGAATCCGATCTCCACCCAACCATAGAAGTAGCGTACTTTTCTAGATTCTCTGGGATTTCGACTTGATCCTTT
>NZ_QKML01000045.1:0-2091 GCF_003208455.1 Rhizobium sp. UGM030330-04 | reverse complement strand
AGGGCTGACCATCACATGCGATGCGGCAGGATGCGACTTCGTATGGAGCGATCTATCGAAAAAACTCTTCGATGGACCTGCTCTGGAAGATTTTCTAGATCCATGGTAGGCCATGGTACTCAAAGCTATCCTAATAGTTTTTAAGTTGTGGTTTACATGTACACCT
The DNA here is from genome assembly GCF_003208455.1 of Rhizobium sp. UGM030330-04. Classification (NCBI taxonomy): domain Bacteria; kingdom Pseudomonadati; phylum Pseudomonadota; class Alphaproteobacteria; order Hyphomicrobiales; family Rhizobiaceae; genus Rhizobium; species Rhizobium sp. UGM030330-04. Next base: position 1,925 of record NZ_QKML01000045.1, on the reverse strand, counting down.
GGTGTCATCAGGTGTGCAATTGATTGCCTTCTGGTAAATCTCTTGTACTTGTTGGGAAGTCATGCTGTCGAAACGCGGAGAGAGTGTCATTCCAAAAAATTTAGTGCTGAAAAGCCCGAACACTTTTCTCCTTTGCTGAGGATCTACCCATGCACCTCCGCTATTACCTCCACGGAACGGGTTATCTGACATCCGAGTAGGTCCAGACGAAGTGTTAATATCACGTCTGACTTTGTACATGTATTTACTTTGATTATAGTTCCACGGATATCCAATGGCTATTACGCGGCTTGGAAGATCACCTGAAACCCCTAACTCCAACGCACGTAGCTCTTCTGGTAGTGGAGGAGCGATGCGAATAAAACCGTAGTCGTTCTCAGGCCTTTTTCTACCACCTGGTAACCAATCAGGGTGGACTGTTGCGCATTCCCATGAAAATCTCTCCCCCTGGTTATCGTTGCAACGAAGACAGAATGAGAAATTGCTTTTCCATACGTCACCGCTGCGTAGACAATGAGCTGCGGTTAATATGATGTTGTTTCTTGTTTCTCCTTTCTGAACGAACTGTGCGGTACAAAAGTAGTCTTCTGTTCCTTCCCTTGAGAAAAGCTTCCCAGCATTTTTGTAAGGTACTCGATTGAGATCTGCTCTGGTTGGTGGTGGTGGCGATTCTGATTTTTCTAAAACTACTCTATCTTCCTTTTCTATCTTGAGATCATCAGATGTTTTTGAGCGCTGTAGAACATTTTTTAATTCTTCTTCGCTGATCTCTGGAGGAGATATTGGGATTGCATTTAGCATGCGTTCTTTGGTCCAGTGTTCTTCGGGATCGTCTGTAGTTGAGCTTGACTGTTCCTGTGCATTGATTCCGGAGATTATTAAAATCAATGTAGAGAGTGAAAAACTAAGTAGGTGTTTCATGTTTTTTCCTCTAGTAAGATTGATATTTCCAAGTGGAGTAATTCACTCCATCAGACTTCTTTAGAAGGAAGGATTAGGGAAAGGGATTTCTGTACATGTTTCCCTGCTCTCGGCGAGAGCTTATTTGTGCCGTGGCTATTTTTCTGTTGAGTGGTTTCTCACATAATGGATTGTGCTATAAGACTATAATAGCTTAATGGTGTTTCGGGTGTGCTTTGCATGTGGCCTCTGCTTAGTTATGTGCCTGTTGTGGATTCTACCACATTGTGCGTCTGGTTGTAGATGAGTGTGCGTGGGTTTGCGGCTTGCTTTTTTCTGCCATTGCTTATGCGTTGGACTCTGAATAAGCGCCTGTCTCTATACTTAAACGAGGGTTGTTGTACTCTGCCCGTTGTTCATGTTCTTTTGCTCTCCTGTGTTCCTCTCTGAAGCATGTCTGGTTGCAGCGAAGGACATTTGGTTTTGGATAAAAAAGTATTTGAATAGGTATAAATTTGATTAGAAAGAAATGACACTTACTCGTTTTTCACATGACACTTATTTTCTACAGAAAAACCCTTGGGCAGGATTTTTTCAAAATATTACACATATTCAGGTGTGAATACCCGGAAGCAAGCCAAAAAAAGGCCATTCGGCTCGTTTAGGTAGTTGCGGGTAATAGGATCCCGTAGCGGAGTTTCGTTCTCCGCTCGTCGACCCCTGTGCCCCGTGATTCGACGCTAGGTCGGTAACGATTGGGGACTTCGGTAGACGCCCGGAAGTAATTTCTTGGCTTCCTCGTAGATCTTATCTCGGCTCCAGTCCGGGTGTTCCGTCAGGATAGCAAGTGCGAGTTTTGAGATGAGCGCTTTGGCTTCGGGGTTGAGCTGAGCGAGGTATTTGCTTACCGGGTCGAGGCTGCGGGTGCCGATTGTGGCGGTGATGGTTTGTACGGATGTCTGCCGCTTTTTGGCCGCTTTCTCCTGAGTCTTTTTGTCCGCATTGCGGGCAGGACTTGTTGGGGC
>NZ_QKML01000044.1:0-2174 GCF_003208455.1 Rhizobium sp. UGM030330-04 | reverse complement strand
GGAACAAGTCTATTACTCTGGTGAACGACTGCATCATTCGTATGAACGCCGAGCGAATCGAGGAGTTGTCGAAACTGCCGTGAATTGAATTGGAATAAAATGCCCCGCGAAGGAGAAGTATATTTGATGAATTATCCGGTAGCGACCGAAAGTGGCTTCGGAAAGGATGTAATCGTGCGGCGAGAGTTCAGGACAACAAGAAAAAAATCGGCTCTCTTACGGATCGTGTGGGTAGAGAGAGTTGGTCTCTCTCTTCTTTCTGTTAAAAACTTGTTGCTGTTGCGCCGCAGGCGTCCACAGTCGGCAGCGGACTCGCGCGGCGGAGTGTGGGCAAAGGGTGAATGAGTGGAGGCCAGTTGGGGGCAACTCGCCGGCGAGGAGATTGCGTTTAGCCGGAGCTTTGTGCGAGTTGTTCCCAACTTGCCCCACGGTCGCTTGCGACATTCACGCTTTGTCCACACGCAGTCCGCCGGCTGTGGGCGCATGCCTCGCCTCCCCTCAGCCCGAAGGTCATCTTAGCAGGCGAGCTGGCTCCTAACCCACACAAGACGTAAGAGAGCCAAAAAATCCTGTTAATCCTGTCCTATTGGAACATTGGACGAGTGTTCAAGTAACGCCTCGGAGATCCCGTCATGAAAAGAACCATCTATCGAGAATGGCGACTTACCCCTCAACACTACTGGGGCCTGCTCGCCATCCTGGCCGTCATCGCCGGCTTGGGGGGACTCGCCTTCCTCTACATGGAACACGAGGGCCACTGGGTAACCGGCATGTCCAACCAGATCGTCTGGGGCACCCCCCACGTCTTCGCCGTCTTCCTCATCGTCGCCGCCTCCGGGGCCCTCAACGTCGCCTCCATCGGCAGCGTCTTCGGCAAGACCCTCTACAAACCCCTGGCCCGCTTCTCCGGTCTCTTGGCCATCGCCCTACTGGCCGGTGGACTCATGGTACTGGTCCTCGACCTGGGCCGCCCCGACCGCCTGGTCGTCGCCATGACCACCTACAACTTCCGCTCCATCTTCGCCTGGAACATCTTCCTCTACACCGGCTTCTTGGGTCTAGTCATCGCCTACCTCTGGTCCATGATGGAACGCAAGGGCAACCCCTACACCAAGCCCGTGGGCTTCTTCGCCTTCTTCTGGCGCTTGGCCCTCACCCTGGGTACCGGCTCCATCTTCGGCTTCCTCGTCTCCCGCCAGGCCTACGACACCGCCATCATGGCCCCCCTCTTCATCGCCATGTCCTTCGCCTACGGCCTCGCCATCTTCATACTCGTACTCCTCTTCGCCTTCCACCGGGACAACCGTCCCATCGGCGACTCCATGCTCTTCCGGCTCCGCAACCTACTCGGGATCTTCATCGGCGCCGTCCTCTTCTTCGTCCTCGCCTACTTCCTGACCAAGCTCTACGGCGCCAAGAACTACGACCTCGTTGCCTTCTACCTGCTCGACGGCGGCATCTACACCGCCCTCTTCTGGTTCGCCTGGATGCTCGCCGGCATCCTCTTCCCCCTCGGCATCCTCTTCCATCCGGTCCCCGGCAAAACCATCCTCCAATCCGGCTTCTACGACGGCGTCAACGGCGCCGTCGCCCTCTATACCCCCAGCCTGCCTGAGCTACTGCTTGGCATCGGTGGGGTCGCCGTGGCACTACTAATCACCGCCGTCGGCATCCGCATGCTCCAGTTCCTCCCGGAATCCCTCGCCGATCAGGACATAGATCCCCATGCGGCGAAGGCCTGATGGAGTTGTGGTCCAGGTAGGTTGGGCAAAGCCGCCAGGGACGGCGGCGTGCCCAACGTCGTCCTAGCTGATATAAAAGGATTTTTATGAATTGCCGTTTTTTGATAACTATTTGAAAAACAATAGCTTTTCGTAAAAAGTCAACAGAGCCTAGCATTCCCCTCGGCCCGATACTCAGCCAGGAGTCTCACCATGACGCTCCCCGCTCCGCTCTCGTCTCCCTTGAGGATACCCCTTGGTATCACTGCGTATGCCACTGTGTGCGTCGTGCCTTCTTGTGTGGCGAGGGTCATTTCTCGGGTATGAATTTCGACCACCGCCGTGGCTGTGTAACGAACCGCAGGTACAAATACCTGGGAGATGCGATGTAGGAGAAGAAAATATGAGTTGGGATTTTCTCCATATAGTACGAAGAATCGGTAGTGGAAATTT
>NZ_QKML01000043.1:0-2189 GCF_003208455.1 Rhizobium sp. UGM030330-04 | reverse complement strand
GCAAAAAGTCGGTTAACGCGGGGTGGAGCAGCCCGGTAGCTCGTCAGGCTCATAACCTGAAGGCCGCAGGTTCAAATCCTGCCCCCGCAACCACTCTACAGCACGACGTGCTATCCGGCAGTAGCCCAAAACTACGATACAGTACGCCATAGTACTGCGATCAGACGCTAAATCCCTGACATAAAACACAAATTACAAAACCGACAGGTGCAAAGCGGGCAGACCGTCCGCGGCCACGCCACATGGTCGAGGTACATACAACGTCGTATGCCCACGCCGCCTCTCGCAAGGCCGGGAGCGCTAACGCAGAATGCTGCCCTATATAACGCGCAGTTGGCGCGTGCCACCTCAGATGCCCTTACGAGAGAAAATGGCTAAGGTGCGAGTATTGCTTAGTTTTAGACTGACGCGTAGCGAATAATTATATTCCCAATAAATCTCATCACGATTAATGTATAATTATAAAGTATTATAATTTGTGTAATTATGATTTTCTATAAATATGAATACACGTTTATACAATCAATAAGAGATAATTATCGATGGTTAGTTTATCAACCCGTAGTCATACCATGTGGCGAGCTCCAATATTTGTATAGAGTTCCTTTAGCAAATCGTTTGCCATGATTTCAATGGCTTACGATATCGTGAAGATCAGCATGACAGACCTCATGCGGCCGGCTTTCGATGCCGGCATCGCACTCGCGCGTGTAGACGAGCGCATCGCTTGCTCGCCGGTCGGGATCGGGGCTTTCGAACGCGTGCACTTCGCTGACTCCTGCGCCTCGCTGTGGATCGACGGTGAACTCGTCCACCTCGAAGACCTCGTCCTTCACGACGCGATCCGCCACATCCGCACCCCCACCCACGAACTCACCATCGCCCGCGACGTGTTGCGCACTCGTCGGCGGATCGCCGCGCAGTTACCGGATTGGCCTTTGTCCCAAGAGGGTATCCGAAATCTACGACAGATGGCGGACATCAATTCCGTCGATGTGGCAGGGACGCCCGGCGGCACCATAAGTCCAGCGTTGAACAGCGCGGACGGGGACGGAGGAGATGATGCGGACAATCTGCCCGGTGTCGACTATGCCGCCATCGATGCGCTGCTGATTCGAGGCGGCGATTGAAGAGGCAAAGCGTCCCGGCCGAGCCGACAGCAACAGGGCGGCCGATAAGAATCCGCTCGTCTACGATCTCGACTGGGACGAGCTTTCCGTGCTTCAGCATGCGCCTTGGCTCGGCCGGCTGTTTGCCGCTTCGATCCTTCGGGAAACCGGCATTTCCACCGGCGCCCATCTCGCGGCCATCAGTCTAGGCCTGAAAACCATTCCTGTCGATCGGCGTCGGCATCGCGATGGCGAAATCCGGCTGCTTGCCATCGCCCACGGCCTGATTGCGGCTGCCGAGATCGGCATGAAGGAGCATGACCGGCTGGCCCTGGCAAAAACGATGTTCGAGCGAAAACTGGAGGGGCGGCGGGCGTCATCAAAGCTGCCGGAACTGGTCGAGCTCGTCATGGCAAAGCCCCTAGTGTGGGCCGGGATGGTGGCAAAGACACTCGAGGTCACGCCACAGGCGGCGCGGCGGATCGTGTTGGAGCTCGGCCTCAGGGAGATGACGGGGAGGGGGATGTTTCGGGCGTGGGCAATAGTCTGAAACTTCGTGTGGCTCATGCTTTTCGATGCGTACGGAACCCATTTGATATTTGGTCTGTGAACAGCGCAGGTCGACCCACCTACTTCCTCCCGTGTTTTAATGCCCTAAAAAACGCTCGACGAAGCTGACCAGCCCTAGTTTCAAGCCAGGCCCAAACTCCAGTCCGAGCTACCGCCCACAAAATGGCAAGTCCGCTCAACCAGTACGGCAGTGTTGTATGGGTAGTCTGTTGATTGCCACTGAGAACTGACCCGGCGTTTCCACCGAGAATTGACCCGCCTGTTAGGTATGTTTCGGGTCTGCGGTCGTGGTCAAGTTCCTCGTTTTCTCCTTTGTCGTTTTGGTGTCGTGCGCAGAACTGTTCTTGAAGCGGAAGCTGTCGTTTCCGGTTTCAAGGATGTGGCAATGATGCGTGAGCCGGTCCAGCAGCGCGGTGGTCATCTTAGCATCGCCGAAGACGCTGGCCCATTCGCTGAAGCTGAGGTTTGTCGTGATGATGACGCTGGTTCGCTCGTATAGCTTGCTCAGCA
>NZ_QKML01000042.1:0-2222 GCF_003208455.1 Rhizobium sp. UGM030330-04 | reverse complement strand
GGGGGGGGGTGTGTGCCCCCTGAACAGGTACTGTCTACTTCGGTCTCCCAGATCTCCATGCCCTCAAGTTGTCGAATGTCTATGAGGCAGGGCGACATTCCCTCGGAGCCAACACGTTCAGGTTTACTGAGCGCACGCACCGGAAGTCACCCCGAAGGGGCCTGGCCCCGTTCGTGGAAATAGGCTTTGAGAAGATTTAACGCGTCGTGCTCGATCTGCTGCTCGGACATGTACTTCACATTGATGGTCATTGCATCCGCATCCTGATCTAAACCTGTAGCACCTACCGCCTACTGTCAGGTCTCTTTACTCTTTCGCTGGGCTTCCTCGGCTAGGCGCTGCCTCTCCTCGTCAGGCAGGTCGTTCGCCGCTCGAAGGAAGGTCGCCATCTGGCGAGGGTGGCGCTGAATGATGTCGGTCAAGTCCGACGACACGCGGCCGGCCTGCGCCAGTAACTCGTCAGCGTCCTGGCCTAGAGCCTTGGCGATAGCTCTAACCTTCTCCTCGCTCGGCGGCTTGAACTCTCCACGCTCGACCTTCGACAGGTAGGTCGGGCTCATGCCGACCCTCTGCGCAAATTTGCGCAGGCCGATTTTCCGGGCCTCCCGTAGCCGCCGCACCGTAACCCCGAAGCTATCGTCTACGCTCATCCCCACCTCCTCGTATTGTAATTAGTAGTATAAACACTAAACATATATCACACAATCCATTTTTTAACGTATTGTGTTTATCGCCAGGCTAAATACCTACATGCATGATCCTTGCAGCCTCGCACCCGCTTGGCGGTCCCGGTCTTGCCGATCCAGAGCGGGGACAGGACTTTCAGGATGTCCTCGGTGGTGGTGGCGTCCATCCGCTTGGAGCTGATCACTGGTCGGGCATAGGTCTTGAGCGTGCTCACCCACTGCCGGGCATGCTTGGCGCTCGTCCAGCCGTGCCGGTGCACCCGGACATAGCGGGTGGCACAGGCGGTGAAGGTGGGCGCTGCCGGTATGATCTGCCGGACCGCGATAGGATCGGGGCCATGCTTGACCTGCTTCCGGTACTCGGCGGCGCGTTCCCGCGCCTCAGCCAGCCCCACGTTGGCGAAGCTGCCCGGGCCCATCTCCCGGCGCTTGCCATGAAGGGTGAGGCGTAACCTCCACTTCCAGGCACCGGTCCGGGACACCACCAGCCGCAGGCCGCCGCCATCTTCGTGCTTCTCCGGGCCGGCGGTTGCCACCTTGTACGGAGTCAGCTTGCGAAGTCGAATTTCGGTTCGATCGGGGTCCAATTGGGGGTCCATATTGACAAGTAATCACATAATAATTTTACGGAATTTCCTAGTTTAAGGTCTTGACATTGATTGACAGGATATGCAATGGGATCATAGGAAAATAGTTGATCAATCTCTATATTGAACTCAGAGATGGCCTCTGGGACTTGGAGGAAAGGTTTTATTCAATGATCCCTATGTATCACAGGGATTACACGGACTCTCTAGAGGATTTCGCCCACGAAATGACCTACAAACGATATTGCAAGGCAATGGACGAAAGAGAAAAGGCTGAAGGCGCCAGATATACTGTGGAAAATATGATCTATCCACGCTTTGACATTGATGATATAGATCATGTGGAAGACGCCGATCTGTAATGGATGAACGCTGGGCGCCGGAGAGCTGGAGGATATCAAGTGTTTTATGGAGAAGCTGATCAGGAAGGCGGAGAACTCGAAGCCAAATGGAAGAAAAAGCCAGTTATTGATCAAATATTATACCCCATGCTTTAATCTCCAAAGAAACTAGAAATAGAAATATCAATACCTTAAACTAGGAAGTTCTGTAATTTTATTTATAATAATTTATTTTTCATTTGAGCGGATTAAATGAACCCTTATTTAAGGACGAGGAGAACGGGGAAGCGAGGGAGCGTAAGCGACGAGCGGAGTGCGACGACCCCCGCGTAGGCGTAGAGGTCGAGTGCTTGGTCGGAGTCCGGGCATAAGCGTCTGCGGATACGAAATGCCAGGCCATGCGGCGCGGCATCAAATCATTGCGGGAGTTCTGGTGCCGTGCGGAGTGCGCGCCGGGACGAACGCGGGCCGCCGAAGGCAATGGCCATCGCCCCATTATTTTCACCCGAAATCGGATGGACCCCACCTCGGGTTTCGCGAAAAAATGGCGACGCTCCTGAAGTTAACGGGGCATAAAGCCTCATTTTTTTATTCCGGCTTCTTCAGAA
>NZ_QKML01000041.1:0-2487 GCF_003208455.1 Rhizobium sp. UGM030330-04 | reverse complement strand
CAACGCAGAATAAACGAACTTCCATTCTGGGACAGTGGTGCTGACATCCGAACTGAGACGTTTGCAAAAATTCAGGAACACAGAAAGGAAAATAAACCGACGCAGGACCCGGAGCCGAAACCTGTTCCTGTGCCGCCACCTGGATCAAATGTTCGTATCGATGAGGATGAAAACCGTAGATGTCGTTTATTGATAATCTGCTTTATGCCCACAAAAAGTACGATCGATCTCGATGAGTTCAAGCGACAAATGGAATTGCAGGAACAAGGGCTCAACAATATGAGTCCGCAGCAGATGTTGGCCAATCAAGCAAAGTATTTGGCGAATCCGGCGGGTATGCGGGCTTTGTCAGAGCCGCTGCAGGCGAAAGCGCGCCAAGAATATAGGAATGACCCGTGAATAGCCCCTAGATTTGTAGACGCCTTCTTTCCTAATTTTGAGGCAAGAAGAGCATCATGGGCAAATCGAATTTCAGCGAAGAGTTTAAGCGTGACGCGGTGCGGCAGATCACGGAGCGGGGCTATCCGGTTGCGGAGGTTTCGCAGCGGCTGGGGGGTGAGGCAGCACTCTTTGTACAAGTGGAAAAAGAAGTTTTCCGCCTCGAACGCCAAGGGCAACGACGAAGCCGAAGAGATCAGACGGCTGAAGAGGGAATTGGCTCACGTTATCGAGGAGCGAGACATCCTAAAAAACGATCACGGGCTTTGGTCCGCCTGTGCGCGGTAGAAACAGGTGGTGTTACGATAGCCGCCGGAGGGGAGTTGCCGAAGGCTTATTGGAGGCGTTCAACCCCGTTAAAAAACGTGGCACATGGGCTGTTGCGTACTTGAGAGTGGTGACGTCGCGTCAGTGACGATCCCGGTTAGGAAAATGACGAACTTGCACGGCCCAGCCCCTCCGATTCAAAGGAGGAGAAGCCATGCCCAAGATCACACCACAGAATCTCACCCAAGTGAATCCCCGTGCGGCGGCTGTCGATATAGGGTCCACGATGCATATGGCGGCTGTTAATCCCGAACAAACCGATATGCCTATACGCGCCTTCGGCACCTTTACCCACGATCTGCATGATATGGCTGCCTGGTTCAGATCGTGCGGCGTCACGAGCGTGGCGATGGAGTCGACCGGCGTTTACTGGATCCCGGCTTTCGAGATCCTTGAGCAGCATGGGTTTGAGGTGATCCTGGTCAACGCGCGCTATGCGAAGAACGTGCCCGGCCGGAAGACTGACGTCAGCGATGCGGCTTGGTTACGCCAGTTGCATTTCTATGGCCTTCTGCGTGGGAGCTTTCGGCCGAGCGCAATGGTCGCCACTTTACGTGCGTATCTGCGCCAGCGGGAGCGGCTGGTCGAATATGCCGCGGCTCACATCCAGCATATGCAGAAGGCTTTGATGGAGATGAACCTGCAGCTTCATCATGTGGTCTCTGACATCACCGGCGTGACGGGTATGAAGATCATCAGAGCAATCGTTTCCGGCGAGCGTAATCCAGACGTCCTAGCATCCTTACGTGACGTTCGCTGCCATTCCTCAACTGAAACAATCAGATCATCCTTGATCGGCAATGATCGTGATGAACACGTGTTTGCTCTTTCCCAGTCGCTCGAGCTTTACGATTTTTACCAAGTGAAGATGCTTGAATGCGATCGCAGGCTGGAGGCGGCGATTGTGACGATGACCAGCGATCTTGAAGCACCGCTCGCGCCACTGCCAAAAATACGAAACAGAACGAAGCAGGCGAATGCGCCGTCTTTCGATGTCCGGGCGGCACTATATGGTCTAACGCGGATAGACCTGACCCAGATTCACGGCCTGGGCTCCTCGCTCGCACTGAAGCTGATCGGCGAATGCGGAACGGACCTCCGGGAATGGCCAACCGCTAAGCACTTTACCTCATGGCTCTGCCTCGCCCCTGGAAACAAGATCTCGGGGGGCAAAGTGCTATCATCGCGAACTCGTCGCTCGTCTAGTCGAGCGGCAGCATTGTTGCGATTAGCCGCGACGACACTCGGGCGAAGCGACACCGCCCTTGGCGCGTTTTACCGGAGACTGGCGGGACGCATTGGCAAGCAGAAGGCCGTTACGGCGACCGCACGCAAGATCGCGGTATTGTTCTACAACGCTTTGCGGTTCGGAATGGTATATCGAGATCCAGGAGCTGCGGCCTATGACGAGCGGCATCGAGGAAGGGTCATAGCTAACCTTCAGCGCCGCGCCCGATCCATGGGCTATCAACTGGAGCTCATGCCTGTCGCAGAAAGTGTTTCTTAGGAAAGTGGCCGCGTATTTCGCCAGGGATGCAAAGTGAAGTACGCGTTCATTGCTTTGCATCGCTTGCAGTTTTCGGTACGGACGATGTGCCGCCTTCTGCGGGTTCACCCGAGTGGATTTTACACCTGGCTTAAGAACCCGCTGAGCACGCGAGCCAGCGAGGACAAGCGACAGACCGATCTGCTCCTGAAGGCATGGGAAGAAAGCGGCAAGGT
>NZ_QKML01000040.1:0-2611 GCF_003208455.1 Rhizobium sp. UGM030330-04 | reverse complement strand
GTCAGCACGTTCAAATCGGACAGTGTCGGCGTTGCGAGAGCTGAACAGATCGGGGTGAGCAAGGTCACCAATGTCGGACAGACATCGCTGGAAAGCGTCGGTAAATTCAAGAAGATTGCCGTCGGTGAAGAGTTTGTCATCGAATGCGGTGATTCCAAATTCATCATGAAGTCGAACGGTGAAGTTATCATTCTTGGCAAGACCTTCAACTTCGTGGCGACGGATCATTTTCAGCTTCGTGGCAAGCCGATCGATCTGAACTGACGGAGGGCCTGGTCTTGGAACTTCAGAACCGCCTGCCGTTTCCCGCCATGGCCTTCCGTCAGTTCGATGCCGAGGGGGAACTGGATTGCATTGTTTCCGTGCGAGCTACCTTCACGCATGTGCAGGACGGAATTATGGAGCTCGCTCGTGAGCAGGAGAGCTTTCAATGGCAAGACGTTTACGAGGACGATCCGCATCAGACCGTCCTCCTTCGCCAAAGCGATCTGACCCCTGACAAGCCCGGCACGGATATCAGCTTTCTCGGGGATGCATGGTCACCGTCGAAAGAGCCACAGAAATCCTGGCGCGCCTCCATTCGTGTCGGTGATATTTCCAAGGGGATCGAAGTATGCGGCCGACAGTTCTGGCAACCCTTCATTCAGGAAAAATGGGCGGGCTTCTCCGCAAAGGAGCCGAAGCGAATCATCAGGGATTGGGTGCTAACCGATCCCGAGCCGACCCGTCAGGTCGCTGTCTGCTGGACCAATGCTTTTGGCGGCATCATTCCAGGCACAGGTGATACCGAAACCGACACCCCTGCGGATGTGGAACGTCGCAATCCTCTGGGATGTGGTATCGTTAATCTCGACATGCCCACAGACACGCCTCCCGTACGCGCGCCTCAGATCACGTCGCCCGGCGAACGGCTGAACTGGAAGGAAGCGCCGGAGCCACAGGGATTTGGCCTCGTATCACCCTGGTGGCGTTCCCGTCAGCAATATACCGGAACCTACGACGACGCATGGGTTGCGAAACGGCATCCGCTTTTGCCTCGCGATTTCGATAAAAAGTTCTGGCAGGCCGCCCATCCTGATCTCATCGCCGCTCCTCACCTCAAGGGTGACGAGAACTACGAGCTCGTTAACCTCAGTTCTGAGCATCCGGTCGCGAAAGGCTCGTTGCCCGGCCTTACCCTCGGTGTCCATTGCCAACGCGCAGATCGCGATGACTGGTACGTCTTGAAGCTGGACGGCGTTCAGTTCGATTGGCGCGAGGATGGGCGCATTCTCCTGACCTGGCGGGCGCGGTTTCCTCTTTCTGAAGCAGGTGAGACAAATCTGACGCTGACTAGGGTGCGCTTGAAGGCTCCTGGAACCGAAGCGGCTGGAAGGGAGACAGCATGAGTATCCCTCGCGATAACTATATCGGCGAACCACAATATCCCGATACATGGACGACCAAGACGCCACGCGAGGGGCTGCGTGACATTGACGAAGCACGTATCGTTTCTTTAGCACCAGATGTTTGCCTGACGCCTGTCGGGTCATCTGTGGTACCCATTCCCTATCCGGTCGTGGATTTTTGCGGCCATGATAAAAACTACACGCCGTCTGTTCGGTTCACCGGCAAAAAGGCAATGGTGATGCGTTCGTGTACGACACATGTGCACGGCGATGCACCCGGCAGCCGTAAGGGTGTGAAATCCGGCACGGTGGAAAGCATTTGCGAGCCTATTGGACACGCTGACCAGGTGCGTGCCGAAGGTTCACACATCATCCGTCACCTTGACCGTTTCCATATGAACAACAGGAATACCGAGGGTGAGGCGATCTTTGTCCGCAGCACGCAGACATATGATCCTCCCAAGGACGATGATCCGGTGCGAGGATCGCTTCGCGCAATTGAAGTCGCCGATGCTTCAGAAAAGCAAAACCGTTCATCTGACGCTGTTCCTTCCGGTGGTGCTGCTCTAGGTTTCCTCGTCACGCCAGGATTTGCTCCACTCGTTCAAGGTGCGGGTGGAGCGGCGGCTGGAGGAGCAAGTACCGCTGCCGGTGCAGCAACCTCCGGTGCTGGAGGGGCTGCCGCCGCGGCGGGAGGTGTCAGTCTGGGAACGATATTGGCGGGGATCGGAATATTCGCCGCCGGTGTACTTATTCCGACCAACAAAATGAATTTTTCCGATACCGTCCCACAGGATGATTTTGAACAGAAATTGCTTTTAGATGCGCAACGCAGAATAAACGAACTTCCATTCTGGGACAGTGGTGCTGACATCCGAACTGAGACGTTTGCAAAAATTCAGGAACACAGAAAGGAAAATAAACCGACGCAGGACCCGGAGCCGAAACCTGTTCCTGTGCCGCCACCTGGATCAAATGTTCGTATCGATGAGGATGAAAACCGTAGATGTCGTTTATTGATAATCTGCTTTATGCCCACAAAAAGTACGATCGATCTCGATGAGTTCAAGCGACAAATGGAATTGCAGGAACAAGGGCTCAACAATATGAGTCCGCAGCAGATGTTGGCCAATCAAGCAAAGTATTTGGCGAATCCGGCGGGTATGCGGGCTTTGTCAGAGCCGCTGCAGGCGAAAGCGCGCCAAGAATATAGGAATGACCCG
>NZ_QKML01000039.1:0-2781 GCF_003208455.1 Rhizobium sp. UGM030330-04 | reverse complement strand
GCATGAGATTTGTTTAAAACTCTTCATACACCGATATAATACCGAATTATTGCCCATTGTTGGCTAGGTATCACTTCAAAAATCACCACTACCCCAAAATGATTATAAATGAACTCATCTACTCGATCACATCAAAATTAACCACTACCCATTTATCTTTCGCTCTTTGTGATATTTGAGGGGTGGCATCTTTTTTTCCGTATTCTTTTCCCCGGACTACTATCTATTATTGAACAGACCGCACCTTCAGTCAGTTCTTTTTCCGCTGCTACGTCATCATCATTAGGGTCAATTTGTTTAACCTCGACGACAACCCTTTTGCCGGAAGGATAAATATCATAATCGGGTGTACGGTTTTTATCTCTCCTAATCTTTTCAATACGAATACCATTTTCACGACAATATTGCTCGAATAGCTGTTCCGACAATGTTTCGGCTTCGCTCATAATTCACCTTAAAATCTAACGGTTGATTAGATTGCACGCAGACATTATTGTATTAACGCGTAGATTGGGATGACGGCTGAACCCCAACGACAGAACCTCATCGACCTAACCATCGTGCATTTCCTTGCAGGTCAGATGTCGGGGTTCATTCCTTACCCCAACTACGGGCTTTGCGCTTTTGCGGTTTCAATCGATGCGGTTCGTTGCGCTCACCGCATCCTACGGGGCACATTTCATTTCCTCTGCGTTCTCTGTGCCTCTGTGGTTCAAACATTATTCGCGTGATTCGTAGTTTCCGATTCGTGTCTATTCGTGTTCATTCGTGGTTCCCGATTCGCGCGATTCGTATTCGCATAATTCGCGTGATTCGTAGTCGAATCGGAATCGCTACCAAGGCCGACTCTCCCGCAGGGGACCGCCGGACCGGCGCATGAATTGCATCTCTTCGAGCATGAATTGATTGCGCATCAGCAGGGAGGGGTCGCCTTCCACCTGCTCCAGGCGCTGCTCCATGATGGCCAGGCCGGGACCGCGCACCGGGAGTCCGCCCAACGCGGCCGCCGCGGCCTGCTCGGCAGTCGGCTCCTGGTCGGACATGGGTTGTGTGCCGAGTTGGTCGAAACGATCCACGGCATCCGCCGCGCCTTCTTCCGGCGGCATGTCCGGTGGTCCGTCCTTCGGTGGTTTGTCGGACCGCGCCCCACGGTCATCGGCCCGCGGTTTGTCCGATGGTTTCTCGGCCTTGCCGGGGGTCTCCCGCTTCTCGTCCGGGCGTTGGCCTTCTCCGGGCCTTTCCTCTTCGCCACCCTCGTTGGGTGATTCTTCCTTCTGCTCTTTCTTTCCTTTCCCCTTTTCGGTGTCTTGCTCTTCCTCGCCCCCGGTAGCCTCTTGCTCGGATTTTTGCTCTTCGCCCCCCGCGCTCTCTTCCTCGGGCTTCGGTTCTTCTCCGCCTTGGCCTTCTTCTTCGTCCCGGCGTTCTTCGTCCGCCCCGGTCTGTTCCGGGCGGTCTTTTTGGGATTGCTCGCCGCCGGCCTCTTTCTCGTCCGTTTTCCGCTCTTTTTTGCCGCTGGTCTGTTGTTCGGGGTCCTTTTCCTTACCCCCTTCTTGTTCCTGGGGTTCGCGTTGTTCTTCGCCGCCGGTGTCCTTTTCCTCTTGGGATTGTTTTTCTCCGGACTCGGTTTCCTGCCGTTCTTCTGTCCGGTCGCCCTCGCTGTCGGTTTTCTGCTCGTCTTTCTGACGACCCTTTTGGGAGTCCGTGGTCTCGGACTCGGACTTGCCTTCTTGTTCCTGCTCGGATGCCTTGCCCTTGGCCTGCTCGCTGTCTTCTTTCTGCTCTCCTTCGCTCTCTTCGCCGGGCTCGCCCTCCGAGGATTGCTGGCCGGAGCCGCTCTGCTGCTCGGATTCCTGTTGTTCTTGCTGTTCTTGCTTTTCTCCTTGTTGTTGTTCTTGCTGTTCCTGTTTCTCCCCCTGTTTTTGCTCTTGTTTTTCCTGCTTGTCTCCTTGCTTTTGTTCTTGCTGGTCCTGCTTTTCTCCCTGTTTTTGTTCTTGCTCTTCCTGCTTCTCTCCCTGCTTTTGCTCTTGTTGTTCCTGCTTCTCTCCCTGTTTTTGTTCTTGTTTTTCTTCCTGTTCCTGCTTTTGCTGTTCTTTTTCCTGATCTTTCTGTTCTTGGTCCTCCCTGGGTTGTTCTTTTTCTCCCTCTTTCTTTTCCTTTTCGTACATTTCCTGCTCGATACGCGCGAGCATGGCCCTGGCCAGGGAGAGGTTGTGGTGGGCGTCCTCGTGGTCCGGGTTGGTGCTCAACACGGTCTCGTAGGCCGTTGCGGCGCCCGCGAAATCACCGAGCTGAAAGCGGGCATTGCCCAGGTTGTAGCCGGCGTCTTCTTTTGCGGCGGGGCGCTGCACGCGACTGAAAGCGGTAGCGGCGTCCTGGTAGTTCCCGGACCGATAGAGGGCTACGCCGCGTCGGTACTGGTCGCCGAAGCCGGCGGCGGCCTGCTGGTAATCGCCGGTCTGGAAGTGCTGGTAGGCTTCTTGTTCCTGGTTCAGGAATAGGTCGGCCCGGGCCCCGGCGGCAAACACCAGGGAGAAGGCAGCAATCGTGATGGGCAGGATCTTAGTCATTTCTGGGCTCGGTTGCGAAAACTCACATAGGACGCGGTGAACTCCTGCTTACCGCCCTGGGACGGGGCGGCGAACCACATCGCCGGAATCTCAGCTTCAATGAAGCCACGGCTAGCTATGTATATTAGACTTGTTCCCGTTGATAACTCTCTGATATTTATAAATTTCATGAATCGACTGAGAGCAAAAAGAACTGATTCATTAACGAACCGGT
>NZ_QKML01000038.1:0-3032 GCF_003208455.1 Rhizobium sp. UGM030330-04 | reverse complement strand
CTCACAGCAAAAATCTATATAAAATCACCTATTTACACAGTGCCAGATTGACTGCCCACCAATTAAATCCCTCACCTTCCTCAACAATGGTGTACTTACAATTATTTATATGTTTCAGGTCTTACTCTAACTAAATTATATGTTTTACGGGCACCGTCCTCGCCCATTTTAACCGCAACCACCCAATCACCCACCCCATCCATCAATGGGAAATTTATTCTATCTAAAAAGTATAAATATACAAATATATGTATTGATTGAATTTAAATAGGTAAAATATTCCAAGGCAAATACCTTTCAAAACATCCATAACTGCAAAAATCCGCTTGCGCAGGTAGATGAATCCCCTACGGGCCGCAGCGGTCGGCGGACGAATATTCAGCCAGTTGCCTGCCTACAGCCCATCGCCGCCCGGGTTTCTCAATCCTCGGATTTCACTATTCAAAAATAAGGGATCATAAATGGTTCTTTATTTGCATATTCATCGATTAGGGATCATTTTTGATCCTATGTCTTTCTGCTGCACTGTCTAGAATTAACGGATCATATATGATACTGTTGCCCAAAATTTCGCTATAAAGGATCACCTATGATTCCTAATCAAAAATCTCCGACAGGCAGCATCGAAACAACCATGCGCGATCTAGGCACCAGGTTGGCTCGGGTTCGCCTCAGTCGCAACCTGACCCAAGCACGACTGGCGCAGGAGGCCGGAGCTTCGCTACCGAGCATCAAGCGGTTGGAGGCTGGCCGGAACAGCTCGCTCGACACCCTTCTCCGCGTATTGAGAGCACTTAACTTGGGCGATCGCATTCTCGACATCCTCCCCAACCCGGACGTTCGACCGGTCGAGCGAGTCCAGCATGACGGCCACGAGCGGCGGCGTGCACGAACGCAGACAGAAGCCCCAAAAGCCAGCGATTGGGCGTGGGCCGAGGAGGATGAGCAATGACGGATGCGACCGTCCGCCTATGGGGTAGAGATATCGGCGCAGTTAGTTGGCTCGACGACAGAGCGATCGGCGTATTCCAATACATGCCTGAGTTCGTTCAAAGCACTATAGAACTGGCACCGATCATGATGCCGCTGCGCCCCGACCCATACGAATTCCCCGGTTTGCCCCGTGACGCCTTCAAGGGTTTGCCCGGCATGATCGCCGACTCCCTCCCTGACAAATTCGGCAACGCTCTGATCGATACATGGCTCGTGACCCAAGGAAGGTCACCCGGCAGCTTCAATCCGGTCGAGCGTCTTTGTTATATCGGTACGCGCGGCATGGGTGCGCTCGAGTTTCATCCCACAATCCTCAAAGGGCCGCGCAAATCCCAGCGCCTTGAGATCGATGCGCTGACCAAACTCGCCAACGAAGTCCTCAACAATCGCGCCAACCTTGCGGGTATCCTCAAGGGCGATGACGACCAAGAAACCCTGCAGGAGATCCTGCGCGTCGGGACGTCCGCAGGCGGCGCGCGCGCCAAGGCTATCCTTGCATGGAATGAACAAACCGGGGAATTCCGATCCGGTCAGGTCAAAGCCGGTGAAGGTTTCACCTATTGGCTCATGAAGTTCGACGGCATCTCCAACAATCGTGACAAGGAGTTGGCCGATCCGCAGGGCTTTGGCCTTATCGAGTACGGCTTCTTTCTCCTGGCTCGCGCCGCCGGCATCGACATGACCGAATGCCGCGTCCACCACGAAGGCGGACGATCCCATTTCATGACACAGCGCTTCGATCGCACCGCCAATGGCCAGAAACTCCATATGCAGTCGCTCGCAGCCTTGCGTCACTATGATTTCAACGCAGCAGGAGCTTATTCCTACGAACAGGCGGTCGAGACGATACGGCTCCTCGGCCTTCCCGCTTACGACATCGAGCAACAGTTTCGCCGAGCGGTTTTCAATATTCTCGTCCGAAATCAGGACGACCACGTCAAGAACATCGCCTTCCTCATGAATCGAAAGGGCGAATGGCGGCTGTCACCAGCGTTCGACGTCAGCTATGCCTACAATCCGGATGGAAGCTGGACCCATCAGCACCAGATGAGCCTGAACGGTAAACGCGATCATTTCGAGCTGTCCGATCTTATCCAGTTCGGCGTTTTCTGCGACCTCAAGCCCAAAAAGGCCGAAGAAATTATCCGCGAAATGCATACGGAGGTCGAAAACTGGCCAGCCTTCGCGGAACAGGCCGGTGTAACCGAAAAGACCGCGCAAACCATTCACCGGGCCATGCGGCGAGAAATCATCATTCCAGCCTAAGACATAGGCCCTGATCAATCACATGATAGGAGAGACCGTCGATAAGAGGAACCCGGCATGCGCGAGGCATGACCTCACAACCCCTGCAAGAATGTGGAGTAGCAATAGCCTGCCGATCACGGCTAGAATATCTGCTCAGAAGAATCGATGGTGAGGCCATGAAATCGGATATCGGACATCTTCCGCAGACAAAGCAACTCGAACTGGAAAAGGTCGTCCGGATCATCCATGAAGAGTTTGCTGGCATTGTCGAGCGCTCGAAGTCCGACGCCAAGAAGGACGGGCGGATTTATAAAATCATCCTGTTCGGTTCTTATGCCGCGGCACATGGGTCGACGAGCCGCATACATCAAAAGGGTATCGTTCGGATTTCGACATTCTCGTCATCGTCAGCAACAAGGAACTGGCCGACCCGAAATATTGGGATAAAGCCACCGACCGGCTGATGTGGGACAAGGATGTTGATTGCCACTGAGAACTGACCCGGCGTGGCGTGATATTTCCATTGAGAATTGACCCATGTTCCAACCTTCCCTCGCATGTTTTCAGCGAGGGCTATGGAGTGATCGACATGGCGTTATTGAGCGTGATCCGACGCTGGCATTTTCGAGAACATTTATCGATCCGGGAGATTTGCCGCAGGACTGGCCTATCCCGGAATACCATCCGCAAATACCTGCGTCTGGACGGCGTGGAGCCGAAGTTCAAGGTCCCGGAGCGGCCGAGCAAGCTCGATCCTTTTGCCGATCGGTTGTCTGCCTGGCTGAAGACCG
>NZ_QKML01000037.1:0-3226 GCF_003208455.1 Rhizobium sp. UGM030330-04 | reverse complement strand
CCCCCCCCTAGCCCCATTAAGCAATCCCCCAGCAATGCTGAAAGATCAGGAGCAAACAGAAAAGATCGAAAAAACTCCCTTAGAGCAATCCCGCAACAGGAAACCTCAACTTCCCCTCGTAAGCCGAACCGCGCTGTCTCAGGTCCTTCTGTACTACCCGAAGGCCAAGGTCAAGGCAGACCACACGAGGTGGAGACTAAAGTCTGTTGAGATTCAGGATTCCCAAGCATCGTGATTTGTGATTCAAGCTACCTTGTCAAAGGAGGTTTGGATGACAATGGAGCGTTTTGTAATTACGGATCGTCTTTCCCAGCGTCCGCAGCGTTGCCAGCCCTTGGACATCGATGCCGAAATCTACAAATGGCGCCATCTGATCGAGAACTTCTTCAGAAAATTCAAAGAGTTCAAGCGTATCGCCATGCGCAGCGACAAAACCGATGAAAGCTTCGAGGCCATGATCTATGCCTGCGCCGCAGCCATCAACTCACGATGAATCTCAACAGACCCTAGGTTGACGACTAGTTCTGGGGAGCATATGTCTTCATCGCTACTCTTTTCCCAAAACGTAGCTCTCCCAGCAGTGCATTAACGCTAACCGGGAAACGCAAAGGCTCAGCGACTTCAGTCACTGGGACTTTGTTCTTTGTGGGGTCGTTTCGCGACCTGAGAGATTCAGGTACGAACGCTGAGAGGCGAGGCGGACAGCCGAGTGCTTCAATCACCATCCGGCATCCGGCAAAATTTGTATTTATCCTTAAAAATTCAATGAGTTAGACAGAAAAAATGAGATGGATGAGGTAACCCAAGTGCCTTAAAGAATTTTGGCGTTAGCCTGACCTCCAGCAGAGTTTCCGCTAGGAATTTCTCGTCGTCCTGCTCTCGTTTCGCCAACTCCATTACTTATATGTTTCAAATAAGATTGCAATATGTAAAACTCATCATCCTCGGCCGGTAAACGCTCTCTATCCATGAAAGTTTCAATGCAAGCAAGAGCACTGGTGTAGTCCTGCTCGGTACGGATTGGTATCACACTGGACGCACTCATAGCAGGGAATCGGGATACATCGCAAGCGATTCTCGAAGGTTTTCCAGTGCATCTCCTTGGGTTTCTCGCCGGGGCTGTTGAGGATGCCGGTCTCCCATCCCAGCTTATCGCGGATTCGATCTGCCCGCCGTGCCATCCTGTCGTAATCCGTTTTCTGCCTTACCAGCGATGGATTGCTCGATAGCTTATTTCTCCTTACTAATCTCCGATCAACTGGAGATGGGTGCTCTTGAACATATTGCGGTCTTTGCTGGAAGACGGGTCTAACCCTTTTTCGATCATTTTATCTTTCATCCACTTTGGAGTAGCACCACGCGTATATGTGTTCTCGGGATTTTCCGGGTCTACATAATATGTGCGTTGTTCCGAGCATAAGACCTTCCATTGTTTGTTAGTTAGAAGCAATGGAACGACCTCCTCAACCATGAGATCATGTGATTTAATGAGTTCCATAATTCTATTCGCAAGATTTATTTTCATTTCCTTCTTACGGTGAGAGAACTCTTTCTCAAGAGAGGAAATCTCATTTTTTGATTCCTCTAGCCTTCTCTTGAATTCAATGAAATCGTGCTCAATAGTATCTTCATCTTTCATTTTCAGGGTACTCGATTATGTAGTCATAAGATAGTTATCATATTTTAGACGTGAAGTTAAATATGTCAACCAGAATTTCTTGAAAATAAAAATCCATTGTTGTATCCAATAAGTAGATCTTTTACCCCTTAAGGTGAGGGCGAGTCCTGCAATAGATGGATATTTATCGTTGAATCCATCAATATAACTTTTCTTATCCTTTAACCAGTTGAATTAATTGTATTTTCTTATCCATTTAAGGAGCTTTCCCCTGTGGTTAACCTTAAGCGTCACCCTTACGGGTCGCCGCGCGACTCCAGCCAGGTGCTGGCCCAGTAGGCCGCCGCTCAGGCATAAGGCTGGCAACGCTGCGGACGCTGGGAAAGACGATCCGTAATTACAAAACGCTCCGTTATCATCCAAACCTCCTTCGACAAGGTAGCTTGAATCACAAATCATGACACTTGGGAATCCTGAATCTCAACAGACCTTAGTTGATAACAGAGTTTTTCCCTCCGGTATCCCCACGCCGGCGGGCAACCGGGATGTCTCCAAATCCCGAAAGTCCCTGAAATCACGGAGGAATGACGCTTTTCAGTCCAGGCTATCTAAGAAGATAGCGGCCTCTCTTAAGAAGCAGGATTCCTTCAAGTCCTCCCTCAAGCAGGCCATCTTCGGGTTGGGTTCGGAAACCGCCCCAGGCAGCCCTCAGTGCCCCACGAGCGCGTTTCCTTGCACCCCTTTCCCAGAGCTACCACGCCTCGCGAGAGGCGCCGTGGCAGCGGAAACCGTTGCGGGCACGATCCGAAAAATCCAAAGCTCCTCAGCATCCAGGTACCGTAAAATCGCCCAAAATTCATCCAGGAAGCGGCAAGAAAGTTACTGTCGCACGTTGAAAAACTCGGATTACTGCCGGTTTTAAATTTCCACGCCGACGGACGCAAAGTCCGCAGCGAGCGCCGCGACGGCATTGGCATACTTCTCGTCGCTCTGGTGCTGCGTATGGATTTAGCGACCGGACGTGTGGGCTTCCCGACGGAAAATGGCTTCTTCAACTACACCATGGACCACCTGGCGACCTGGGCGGGGTTGGGCGAAAGGCGCGCGGCGCGGATCGTAGCAACGCTCAAGGACGCCGGGTATCTCGCCGTGTCCCAAATCCGGGAACGGTTGAAGGATGGCTCCTACAGAAGTTTTTCCGCGATCAAGATCGTTTCTACCACGCTCTTCGACGCTCTGGGACTCCGTGGCTGGCTTGACAAGGAACGCGCGAAAGCCAGAGAGCGGCTTAGGAAAAAACAGAAAGCATATGAGAAGGCATGCGCCAGAAAAGTCCACCAATGATCAACAGGGGCATTACGAGATAGGGAAGTTCCTTATCGCGTAAGCGGAACCCCAAGAAGTAGTAAGCCGCGTATTTCATTAAGATTATTTAAGTGAAACTAAGCGCGGGACGCGGGATGAAAGTCGCATAGACGAGCATTTCGTCTCCGCCGGCGCTTGCACACCCTCGCTTCCCTGTTCTCCTCATCCGTAAATACAAACATAACCACATCAATCTGGTCAGCAACGATCCACACTGACCAAAGGACATTACCAACTTTGCAA
>NZ_QKML01000036.1:0-3891 GCF_003208455.1 Rhizobium sp. UGM030330-04 | reverse complement strand
GTCGTTAGTACGTTCCCCAAAAGAGGCTTGGTGAACGCGAATTCTTGGAATCTGAAATGGTAAAAGCGGGGTAAAGTGAATCCCGTATACCATAGGATTGTTGCGCTAACGATAAACGCCGTGTAACTAAACCGCAAGTGCTCGATCGTAATGGCACCAAGGTTATATCTGTAGGCATCAAACAAGAATACCGAGAGCACTACAATTAAGGTTGGTACTACAAAGTACGGAAGCTGATCGTCGCGTGAAACTCTCCCTTTTGTCCGCAGTAAAGAAGGACGCAACCAAACGCGATTGAGCAAGCCGAGAATAACCAAACAGATAGGGACAATTATCCACACCGAAGATAATTCCATTTCAAATGGAACCTCCCCAAACGTTGGAATAAATAAAGAAAAAACCGATCCTATCAACAGCAAAAGACTAGCGACCGTCCCAAATAACGAGGGCAAAATAAGCGAAAACATCCTTGCTGCGGTAATCGGTTTAATGATAGAACGTTCATGGAAACTAATGTGAAAAACTTTTGGGAGAATAACCCCGAAGTACAACGAAGCAGCAATACTCAGCAAGAAAGTTGCAAAGGGGACAGAAAAACTAATCCCTGTTGGAAATATCCCATGAGAAAAATAGTAACTCCCAACACCATAGATGAACATTAAAAAACCAAGTACCACCAGGGGTATTAAGAGATAAGGCATTTCCTTATCGCGGTCTGTCCCACCGGTTGTTCGATTCAAATAGGGTTGAATCAATAAAGGCAACCCCAAGGAATAATAGACCACGTAGATAAAAATGGCAACATCCAACGGTGAAGCCGTGAAGAAAATAATCCTAACAATAGAGAGAGGGAAAGCGAGGTGCAACAGGGTTGGCGCACCTCGGTATGTGTTGTATACGGTTTTCCAAGACATAACAGATATTGTTTAATATATCCAATGCACATCCTTCGCAGTAGTCGAATCGGAAGGTGTATTGCCCGCCGCAGTAATCGAATCCTGAAGGGTTTGTGGTACTACATCCTCTAAAAACTGTGACATCAGATCGTCCGAAAGTCCGAGTAAAACCCGATTCACAGTGTCTGTAGGGAGATTCGCCAGAAAGTCTTCCCGGCTCGTGGTCGTTTCCGTTTGGATGCCCACCTGCGCTAGATTTAACCTTAAAGTACTTTCAGGGAGGCTGGAAAAGAACTGTCGCAGAGACGTGCGGTCCAGAGTGTCTATAAGATTAATTAGATAGCGACTGGAACTATCCGTGGAGTCCGCGAATTCCACGGATGCGGACTCCGCTCTTCCACCCCCTGAACTATCTTGGAGATGATCCGCCACGACCTCATCTATCGCGGTTCCAACCCGGTCTAGGAGGTCTCTAATAGTCCACTCCGCCTCTATCATTTTCGTTCTAATAGCTGCTGCCGTGGCGTCTATGACATCGACCCCTCCAGCTTTATCGACCACAAGCCCCACAGCACCTCCTACGGTAGTGCTGGAACTTAGCAGACCAGCTAGGGAGTATAGTAGCACATGATGACCTAATGACGGCGGAATTCCCCCATACGGACGATTATAGGTGTCCCACCCCCAACTTATAGCTCCAAAAAAGCCCCCTATAAATGATCGAGCAACCCAATTCCCTATAAAGGGCCACAGCGCACCTTTCGTTTCTGCCATTTCAGCTTCGGTAAGCAGCGCAACTTGAAAGTTACTGTCCTTCCCGAAAATCGCTGCACGATCCGTTTCCGATAGCATTTGTCGCGTTACTTGATGGTCGCTGTCGGCAAGCATGGGCATCGCCATTGCCAAGGTAAGCGCACCTGTTGCGCAGGCAATTTTAGTGCGATAGTTTCGCATAATTATTCCAAACGTCAAAATGTGTGTACCCAACTGAACCCGATTTGCGAGCTACCGCCACCAGATAAAGTACCCATTAACCGCACATTCAGGGCAGTGTCTTTTGAAAAGTTATACCCTACCCCTAGCTGCAAATCGGTCTGCGTCTGGTATACCTCAGGTTGTTTATTCCCGTAATGACGATCCGCGCCCCTACCAGACCAGCGAAAGCCCGTTGCAAGCGTTACGCGGTTATTTGCCACAAAGGAAACGGAAGGACTCACCCAAAGCAATCCACCTGGACGCACGTCATGCTCACCGTTATTCCGTCGAAGACTAATCTGATACCCGGCGTCACATGAAAAAATGATGGGATCAATCGCTTTGTATGCCGTCATCCCTACTGTAAACGATTTTAAAAATACAACGTTGGTTCCGAACCTTTCCCACAAGGCCGCTTCCGTGGATAGGATAATCCCCGGCGTAGCGTCATCCTCTTTTAGGCGGTAATTAACACCTAACCAACTATCCCCAAACCGACCAATGTTCGTGACGGATGTTTCCGTTTTTTCAACAATGGTATCTCTGCTACGGACACGGACGCTGCTATATAAAAAACTCCCCCTCCCGTGCACTTCTATTTTTTTCGTAAGCCCATAATGAAACGATACCGTATTGATAAATACATCCTGACCAACCTTGTTGGTACCTACGATAAACCCACGCTTGGTTAAAAAACCCGACCGATTGCTATTTGAATACACGACCGATGCGTTAATTTTTGTTTTGCTTTTATGCGTTACCAAATCGTCAATCGACAATGGCAACTCCGCGTAAAGTACGTTCGGGAGTAAAACTAAAAGAGCGGTAGTAACTTCGCTACCAAGCGCGTTACACGCTCTACCTTCGCCTCGCTTCCCTATCCCACACAGCATTCCGTCCGCCTCGGTTTTGTCGTAGGAGCAACGCCCTGGCGTAGCGTGAATACCTGGGAGCTCCCTGCTCCGCCCAAATGAAAAATAAAATTACGTTAAATCATATTGTTATGTGATTAATGGTTGAGGTAGACCCCCAATTAGACCCCGATCGAACCGAAATTCGACCCGGAGCCGCAGGTGTCCGGATAGTTGAGCGCGGAAGAAAGGGGAGAGCGGGAAGACTCTCTGGGAGCGGGATGAGGGGCTATTGATCGAGCGCAGTCAAACGCCTCCGATGCTGGATCGGAGGGGCTCGATCACGGGGATGTAGCTGTATTTTGGCTATCTATGGCGGAGCAGGGATCAGCCAAAATAATGTGCGAAGGCGTCCGATAAAATCTAATAACTCTCCATATAAACATACAATCATGGTCCAGTAAAGTTCTTGGATGTCCAGTATAATCCGTGCATATTGGGGGTCTGATCGGGTTTTTACGCATGGAGTCCCCCCTTCATGGCAAGCGCCAGGAGGTGGGCTTGGGTAGCTTCTCTGACGTGGGGCTGGTCTGGCCGAGGCGCGGGGCGCGGGAGCGCACCGCCGAGTACCGGAGAAGCAGGTCAAGCGCGGCCCGGCGGATCGGACCGGAAGCACCCACCTTCACCACCTGTTCCGCTCGCTATGTCCGGGCGCACCGGCACGGCTGGACCAGCCCCAAGCATGCCCGGCAGTGGATGAGCACGCTCAAGACCTATGCCCGACCAGTGATCGGACCCAAGCGCGCTCATTTCTTCAATATTGTATATTGATCGTATTTGCTCAAGGAAGATATTTTGTCCTCCATAACTAGGATGCCTTACTTTCATTGCTTTGCAATGTCCCTTAATTCTTATCGCTGCCTTTTCAGCATCATTACCAATCGCAACAATCTTCTTAGGCTTTAAATAATCTACCAACATCTCCAGCAGCTCCTCTCCAGCCATCCTCTCCCTAGAATTATGCACTCGATTGCTAAAGGGGACACCTGGTTCATGTGGGTGCAGCGGAAATACGTTCCAAAGAAAGATGGGACTCGTTATTTGCTCAAGGACGCTCCAAATTACAGCCGCTGTTCTTTCCAGAATTGCTTGTCCCTTGATTAGACGAC
>NZ_QKML01000035.1:0-4680 GCF_003208455.1 Rhizobium sp. UGM030330-04 | reverse complement strand
GTCAGCACGTTCAAATCGGACAGTGTCGGCGTTGCGAGAGCTGAACAGATCGGGGTGAGCAAGGTCACCAATGTCGGACAGACATCGCTGGAAAGCGTCGGAAAGACAAAGAAGACAACCGTTGGAGAGCGTTACGAAATAAATGTTGGCAAAGCCATTTTTACGCAAACTGAAAATCACACGGTAATCGTCAGCGACAAGATCGTGCTTGCGGCGCCCGGTGGCGTTATCGAGATCAACAAAAACGGGGTGTTTATCAAGGCATCCAAGTTCGAGGTCAAAGCAAACGCTGTGAACTTCAAGCGGGGCAGTGCCGGCAAAAGCACGAACAAACCTTTTGCCGAAGACTGCTCGAAGAAGTAGGGGGTGGCGTGGAACTCGATACCGAGAAGAGGCAGAAAGTTCTTTCCAAACTGTGGGAGCAGCAGGGAGCTGGTGGAGCCGGCCGTCTTTATGCCGTGGTCGATGCGTCCCGGGCGCCGATGATTATTCCACCCGCGCTTCAGGCCATGACGGACAAGGTTGCATGTCTTTACAGAGGCAACGCGCTTGAGGAGTTCGGAGACGATACGGCTTGGGTTGCGGAGATGACATCTGACGAAAGCGTATTGCAATGGCTTATCGACAAAGGCTTTGGCAAGCGCTGGTCGGTTTTCCTGCGAACGTCCCATGCGCTGGAGGATGTCGTTCGGCATTTGAGGAAATTTACTGTGGTCAAAGATAACGAGGGGACCATCCACTTCTTTCGTTATTACGACCCGCGAACTCTGCGTCAGTATCTGCCAGTCCTGACGTCAGAGCAGGCTGCCGTTTTTTTCAAGGGAATTGAGTGTTTTTATTGTGAAAACGATCTGAAGGCGGGAGAATTACTTAAGTTCCGCTTTGAAGGTGGCATTGTACATCGAGAGGTCGTGTTGCCTTCTGGTGGCACAGGCCAGGCAAAGGCAGTTGAGAGGGCATTATCATGATCATTGAATTTGATCCGCGTCAGATGAATGCGATGCTGCACGATGACGACGATTTTACGAATTATTTTACCAGGGAAGTGATGCCAAAGCATCTGCCCAGTTTCTCTGATATGGCGGGGTCGCCCCAGGCTACCGAAATGACACGTTGGGGCAGACGCTATGCGGAGCATTTCGGCTTTTCCGATCCAGTTTATCAAATTCACTTTGTCGTTTTGATGTGGAGGATCGGCCCGGATTTCTTTCTCTTCGAACCGTATAAATCCATCCTGGGAGATCGAAGCCAAACCGAGGAACAACGTATCGAGCGCTGTAACCTTGAGCCGACCATGAGCCAGGAGGGAAATGCGATTGCGCGGAGCGACAATGCCTTCTGGTTCCCGCAATATATGAAGAACAACATTCTCGGCGTCCCTTATGACGACATCGAGGAGGAGTTCGAGCGTGAGCGCGCTGCCAAGGCGAGAGACGTTCAATGAGCCAGCATCTTGATGATCTCGTCAATGTCCCGGATACACGCGAGCTTGAACTGGCCCGCCGCGATCTGGATATGCTGAACCAGCGCTATACCGAAATTGCGAAAGAAGCGGGTTGGCTGGCTGCTTCGTCTGTGCCCGTGGTGGGCGGTGTCGTGGATGTTGCGAGCGCGATTGGAAACGCCTGGACCGGCAACTGGGCAGATGCCGGGCTTGATCTGGTCGGTCTTATTCCTGTCTGGGGTGATGGGGCCAAGGCCGCTGCCAAGGGCACCAAGATTGCGCGGTATGCGGAAAAACTGATGAGTCAGGTTGCTGCCGCCCAGCGCAAGGTCAAGGCGCTCGAAGACCATGTACGAAAGTCGGCAGCGGCATCGAAATATTGGGCTTCCAAGCGCGGCGAAGCATACCGCAAGCTTCAGGAAGATCTAAGAAAATGCAATACGAAGGCATGCCGCCAGAAAAAGATCGACGAATATAAGAACGGCGGCAAATACAAGAACATTCCCCGGGAGGGGAAGTGGTCTGGAGAGCCGGGCAACAGTAAGTGGTCCCCTGAACCAGGGACGCCGGCCGACAAGGCGTTGAAAGAGTATGGGCAGGATGGCGTTCAATACCGAAATGGTAAGCCCGATTTCTCACCCTTCAGCCAAAAAGGCCCAGATGGCAAGCCCATCGAAGCACGAATACCTGATATGCAAGGCAACCACGCCGCGCGAAATGGCGATTTCGGGCAAGCGAGAACAGCGATGAAAGAGAGGTATGGCAGCTGGAACGCTTCCAAAATGGAGGATGGCTACACGTGGCACCACAATGAAGATACATCAACGATGCAGCTTGTTGATGAACGAATCCATGCCGTAAAGTCGGGCGGAGGTGCGCATACCGGGGGCGCTTCAGCAGTAAAAGACCCTGCTTATTGAGGAAAATATTATGAGCGTTACTTTGGATGAAGCAATCGCCAGAATGCAGGCAACGGGCGATTGGTCTTTTGAGGAAGACTCTCTCTGGTCTGCTCAAGATATTCACGAATTTGAGGACTACACCACATTGTCCGTGCCGGAGCAGCTTGCTGCGGTTCTCATGCGTTATGGCTGGAATGGCTTCGAACAACCCGATATATACGCAAATTTTGTTGTGACGTATGAGGATGGCGGGCGTTCCGCACATGAAGTTCAAGTTCTGGTTTCTGGCAAGAAGCGGTTTTATGATCGATACGACATGTTCATAAGCAGCTCCACGTGGCCTGACCAGTTCAGCTTACCAATGATATTCTTCGGCACCGCTGACGGTGGGAATTCGTATTTGTTGATGAATGGTCAGGATAAGACCGACAACCGGGTATGGCTGTGGGAACAAGCGTCGGATCCCTTCGGCACAGGAAATAACGCGCGGGGCCTGGGTTTTGCCGCCCCGTCTCTTTATGAGTTCTTCTACAATCTTAAAAAGGCCGACGAGATATAAATGCTTGGTCTGCACGAAAAATGGCGAGCAACCTTCATCGAATCCTGGCCCGACGAAGTGTGCGAGTTGGGATTGCCCTTCGAGCAATTGCTTATTTCGGATCGGGATCGCGCCGCGATAGGAAGTAGAACAGCGGCTTTCCGGGAACTGTTCGACATAGATGAACTCACCCAGCTATCGGATGAATTTCGCATAGGCATAGATGCCAAAACGGCGGTTTTCAAAGACGGCGCTCATTTTCGTCTCGGAGGATGCAGTTTCAAGCAGCCGGGACGGTATCAGGCGAGCCCGATCTTCAACAGCGCCCAACTCATGTCTCATATATTGCGGGATAACCCCCGTGTGGCGGGACTTCTTGCCAGTTCACTTCAAGATAAATTTGACGTCTGCATGTTCATACGGCCGTGGAAAGACATTCCGAAATGGTCTGAGTTCAGGCTCTTCATGAAAAACCGGGAGTTCATTGGCGCCTCGCAGTATTTTCATACCGCTTTTTTTCCTGAGATAGAAGCCAATGCCAAATCCATCGCAGCAGCTCTGGTTGATTTTGCGGACCGTTTCAGGGAGGTCGCTCATATTGATGATGCTATCGTCGACATTTACCTGAAACCCGACGATGTCGCCGGATTTGAAGCTGTGCTTCTGGACCTTAACCCGCTCATCGTACGGTCCGATCCGTGTCTTTTTCAGTGGAGGAACGGGGGGGATTTTGACAGGGGGCTGCGGTTCCGGGGCGGGAATAATCGAGTGCTCGCCATAGCGCCGCTGCCTTTTGCACATGCGGCTTGATTTAGTTGAAAAGGAGGAGCCAATGACCGCCAGCCCAGTCTCCCTTAAAGGCCATATGCACATCTGTCCCAAAGTCGATCCCGGCCCGAGACCGCATGTCGGTGGCCCTTTAGTCTCCACTCAACAGAATTTTGTTACTGTTGAAGGCGTGCCGGTTGCCACCGTGGGGGACAGTCTGCTCTGCACGGGTGTTCCCACAACTTCGGATAGGATCACATCTGGTTCCGCAGTCGCCAGTATAAACGGCAAAAAGATTGCCCGGTTGGGTGATGCATGTGCTCACGGTGGCAAGCTTGTCCAAGGCGTTCCGTGGCTGACATTTGAATGAAGGCGGCATGCATTGGTGGCTAACAACAGTTGGTAGCGTGAACACGCGTTCAACGCTGTATTGATTGCAACAGGGCTGCGCAACACTACAGCGTGCAATGGAACGAGACGGACCTTGATTATCTGACGCGCCGTTTCGAGGAGGACGGGCTGTTCTACTGGTTCAGCCATGAGGATGGTTCCCACAAGCTGTATGTGGCGGACAGCGCCAGCGGCTGGCTTGCCCCGTCGGCTTCGGCGCAGGGCGAGGGCAGGGTGCGTCTGGCGCAGGGGTCTTCGGACCGCAACCACATCAATGACTGGGCACGGCGTTTTTCCTATGTATCGGGCCAGCGGGCGGGCGCGGACTGGAACTTCGAGACGCCGGGCATGGTGCCGGGCACGATGACGCCGTCGCTGGTGCAGATGCCGGATGCGACGAAGCGTGAGCTTTATGAATATCCGGCCCGGATCAGCACGGTTGAAGAGGCCGAGCGGGCGCAGAAACTCAGAACCCAGTCGATCGAGGCGGATCATGACCGTGTGTTCGGCTCGTCCACCTCGTCCACCTCGCGCATTGAAGAGGCCGAATATATGCTCGCCCGCTCCAGCAAGTCACCTGCGGAACGGGTGTACTGCGCTAGGCGTGCCTGTGTCGACGCCGCATCGCATCAGGAGAT
>NZ_QKML01000034.1:0-4713 GCF_003208455.1 Rhizobium sp. UGM030330-04 | reverse complement strand
GTATTGCGGGCAGGACTTGTTGGGGCCATTCCGGCGATTTTCGCGGTCAGCTGCTTCATCATCGTTGCCCCTCTTTTGGCGTATGCCTTCTCATAGGCCTTCTGTTTTATCCTGAGCCGCTCTTTAGCTTTCGCGCGTTCCTTGTCAAGCCAGCCCCGGAGTCCCAGAGCATCGAAGAGCGTGGTGGAAACGATCTTGATCGCGGAAAAACTTCTGTAGGAGCCATCCTTCAACCGTTCCCGGATTTGGGACACGGTGAGATACCCGGCGTCCTTGAGCGTCGCTACGATCCGCGCCACGCGCCGTTCGCCTAACCCTGCCCAGGTCGCCAGGTGGTCCATGGTGTAGTTAAAGAAGCCATGTTCCGTCGGGAAGCCCACGCGCCCGGTCGCTAAATCCATGCGTAGCACCAGCGCGACGAGAAGCATACCAATGCCGTCGCGGCGCTCGCTGCGGACTTTGCGTCCATCGGCGTGGAAATTTAAAATCGGCAGTAATCCGAGTTTTTCAACGTGTGACAGTAACTTTCTTGCCGCTTCCTGGGTGAATTTGGGGCGATTTTCCGGTATCGGGATATCGAGGAGCTTTGGATTTTTCGGATCGTGCCCGCAGCGGTTACCGCTTCCGAGGGGCTTCTCGCGAGATGTGGGAGCCGGGGAAGGGGTTGGGTAAGGAGTGGAAGGAAGCGCGCTTGTGGGGCGCTGAGGGCCGCCTGAGGCGGTTTTCGACCCCGACCCGAAGATGGCCTGCTTGAGGGCGGGCTTGACGGAATCCTGCTTCTTAAGAGAGGACTCTATCTTCTTATATAGCCTGGACTGGAAGGCGCCATTCTTCCGTGATTTCCGGGACTTCCTGGATTTAGAGGCATCCCGGTTGCCCGCTGGCGCAGGGATGCCGGAGGGAGTGTGCCAGTTGCAAACTGGCTTAGATAAGCATAGAGTTTTCATTGCTACTGGAGGAGCAAATATTGCTGCTCATATTGCCTTGGTGGGCATACAACGTAGCATTCTCGGCAGTGCTTCTAACACTAACCGGGAACTGCAAAGGCTCAGCGACCTCGGTCACTGGGCCTTTGTTCTTTATGGGGCTACACATTGTGGTAAGAAAGATTCAGGAATGATAGCCACTTGAAACCGCTTGCTTTATCAGACTTTTAGTCTCTTTCCATGCCTTCTTAGATCGCCTAATTTTTCTTTTTTTTCTCTTCTGCCGTTCATCTTTTACCTTTCTTTTTTGTGATAAAAACTATCTTTTTTCGATTTTTTACGCATGCACCTTCTCGCCAACGCGCAAATTCTAACTATATAACTAGCAATATCATAAAGTCCAAAGGGATCTCCAAAGTTTCGCTAACCTCAATAGCCCTAGAAGGCCCGTAGAGCGGTTTTACCTTTTACCCCTACCCCCCCCCCCAAACCTTACAAACGCCTATAATCGCCTGAGAAAGGCTCTGAGGGCCTTTCAGAAGGCTTCTGCGCGTAGACGTGGATTTCCCCGGTAAGTGTCCGTGGATAGCTTCACCGGGCCAGCCCTACGATGCTTTGGGGAAAGGTGCCCCTGAGTAAACACCCAGGGGCAATACCGATCTGGCCATCAGAAGCGCTTTTTTTCTTTCCTGGGGGGAGGGGGGGCTTTTTTCTTGGTCGTGGGTAAGTGCGCTTTGGAAAATACACTCCTAACGAAAAATTAAGATCACGGTTCCTATCGTGGCTACGGCTACAGCGGCTACAGCAGCTACACAGGATATGTTACGGCTGATCGTTCCCGATTTCGGAGACCGGCGGGGAAGGGCAGCTCATGCTCGACGGCAATTCCCGCGAGATGGGCTTCGGAAGCTATATGGGGGGTATATCTGGATTCGGATTGCGAGAAGATGTTATTTGAGTTATAATTAGGGGTTTGACTTTAAATTCGCAAAAAATTTTTTTTAAAATTCAACGAATATCATTATCCAAGTTTTTCCCGGGAAAAGCCAGATAATTTTTAAAAAAAAAGGCCCACCGCACCCTGCGGAGAACCTTTTGGCAGTCGCTAATAAATGTATTTAAGCGTGTTTCGTGACACGCCCATAGGAGATACCCCCATATGCAACCTCTGACAGTCAACATAGGAGATAAAACCTATCATGTTCATTATATACAATAACGAATCCGGAACGCAAGCGGGAAACCCCACTAATTTAAAGGAATTGCCCCCCGCCACCGGCCCCGCCGATGAGCTCATCGCTCGGCTGGAGGGCGTCATCTCACGCGAGCAAGGCCGCTGGTATGCCCGCTGCCCCGCTCATGATGACCGCTCCCCATCCCTAAGCATCTGCGACACCGGGGAGCGCGTACTGATCTATTGCCACGCCGGATGCGCCCCTGAGACCGTGCTCACGGCGGTTGGCTTGGAATGGAAGGACCTTTTCCCCGAACCCTGGACCTGTGCCCGCCAGAGGCCCCACGAGGCCGCCCGGCGGTATGCCAAATGTACCCTAGCGGCGATTGATCCGCTGGAAATTGACCGGAAAATCCTACGTATAGCGGTTGCCGACATTGAAGCGGGTAAACCGTTGTCCGTCGAAGATCGGGTGCGCATCGAGGTTGCACGTGAACGACTGATGGCTGCGGAGGTGGCGAATGGATAACCCACATGCCAACACCCACGGATTCGATACGAAGGAATTGGAATGGCTGGCCAACAGCAAGGCAGCGA
This sequence comes from Rhizobium sp. UGM030330-04, assembly GCF_003208455.1. Taxonomy (NCBI): domain Bacteria; kingdom Pseudomonadati; phylum Pseudomonadota; class Alphaproteobacteria; order Hyphomicrobiales; family Rhizobiaceae; genus Rhizobium; species Rhizobium sp. UGM030330-04. The sequence goes on along the minus strand of NZ_QKML01000034.1, from coordinate 2,016 downwards.
ACGAACAGTGGCCATCCGCAGACACCCCCTGGCCGGAACTCCCCTCAACGTCCGGCATCGAACCCGAACCCTATCCCTTGGATGCGCTGCCCGGCGGGATCAAAGCCGCCGTTGGGGAAATCCGCGCAGTCACCAAGGCCCCGCTGCCGCTGGTGGCGAACAGCGCATTGGCTCCCTTGTCGCTGGCGGGGCAGGCCCTTGTCGATGTGATGCGGGCAGAACATCTGCACGGGCCGACCGGGCTGTTCCTACTGACCATCGCAGATTCCGGTGAACGCAAATCTACCTGCGATGGGTATTTCATGCATCCGATCCGGGACTACGAAGACAAACAGGCCGCCAACGCCCGGCAGGGAATCGAGAAGCATGCTGCGGCAATGGGCACCTGGGAGGCGAATTACAAAGGTGTCAAGGCGAAAATCAGTCAGCTTGCCAAGGCAGGCTCTGATTTCAGCGAATGGAAAAATAAACTCTATGATCTGGAGAAAAACAAACCGAAACCGCCACGGGTGCCCCGACTGATCTATACCGACATCACCACGGAAAGCCTGCGATGGAATCTAGCCGAAGTCTGGCCGTCCGGCGGCTTGGTATCGAGTGAGGGCGGGCTGGTGTTAGGTTCGCATAGCATGGGCAAGGATCCGATGTTGCGCTGCCTGACCACCCTAAATGAACTATGGCATGGATCATCCATTGCCACTGACCGGCACACATCCGAATCCTTTGTTGTGCACGGAGCGCGGCTGACCATCGCGCTGCAGGTTCAAGAAACTACCCTGCTCGATTTCTTCGACAGGGCCAGAGGATTGGTGCGAGGCACGGGCTTTCTGTCCCGCTTTCTGATCGCCTGGCCGGAATCGACCCAGGGGACCCAGCTGTTTGCAGAGCCGCCGGAATTCATGCCCGCGCTCAATAGCTACAATCGGAGGATTGGGGATCTCTTGGACAATGTATCCATTGCCGACGATGGTTCATTGTCTCTCATCACCCTGTCCCTAACACCGGACGCCAAGAAGGCATGGGTGACGTTTAGTAATGAAACAGAGCTAGAACTGGGTTCTAGCGGTAAGTTCCACGACGTGCGCGACGTGGCCAACAAGGCCGCCGAGAACGCGGCCCGGCTCGCCGCCCTGTTCCATATCTTCGAGAACGGGGCAGGTGGTGAAATTGGCCTGGAAGCGGTTAAAGGCGCTTCGAGAATCGCCGCCTGGCACCTGCACGAAGCCCGCCGTTTCTTCAGCGAACGGGCGTTGCCAGAAGAGTTGGCTAACAAGGCGCACCTGGAACGCTGGTTGGTCGACTATTGCCGCCGGGAGAATATCGCCACTGTCCCGCGCCGGGTGGTGCAGCAGAAGGCGTCCCCGCGCACCCTACGCAAGGGGGCCGTGTTGGATGCCGCCCTGGATGAATTGGTGGCAGAGGGGCGCGTGCGGTTGCTTCAAGACGGGCAGCGCAAGGAGATTCATGTCCACCCGGCGCTCTGGAAAGGGGCTTCGCCGGCCCCTCGGATAGTGGAGATAACAGCGCCAGCGCTGGCTACGGCTCCCCCTGGCGCTGAGCAGCCACCCGGTGTAGCTAATGTAGCCGGTGTAGCCGTAGCCAAGCCACTAGACCTAACCGTAACCAAGCTACCAGACCGAACACCGGAGGCGCTCGAATACCATCATGCTTCGAAGGGGGAATGACGCGGGGAGGGGGGGGCAAAAGCCCCCTTGTAGATAGAAAAACTAGCTTTTTCGTTTGGAGGAGTCCGTATCAGCTATAATTTCCCTAAAATTTTTATATAAATCAATGTATTAAGTATTTCTTATCACCGATACAACCCCCAATTGGACCCCCAAACTGCATAAAAAATATGGTTTGGCTACGGCTACATCGGCTACCCCTGGATCGCCCTAAACGGCGTTTTTAGCCGATCCCTTCAAAGCCATCGGTTATCCATAGGCCGGAGCACCGGAGCCTCACGGAGGCTCCCAGGGCATCTTAATAGGGCCTCTCAGTATGGAGCGTGCCCTA
>NZ_QKML01000032.1:0-6812 GCF_003208455.1 Rhizobium sp. UGM030330-04 | reverse complement strand
GCCATCGGCGCGCTGCAGCCGTTCCTCGATACGCCGGTTAAGGGTCTGTGGTTCGACAAATGGCCGGCCGACAGGCCGATGATCGACGAGCCGGCACCGGCCAGCACCTTCTATCACATCGTCTGCGCCATCTATGAGGCAGGGGCCGTGCTGGCTTTCGAGGCAGAAAAAAACGACGAGCCGCGTTCGCAAAATAAAGAGATGCAATGACTTCGGTTAGGAAAAATAATTGTTTATGCGTTTGATTCAGCTCAGCGCATCAATGAAAAGGGCCTTGGGTGAAGTCATCTCATTCGGTCCGTTGCAGCTCTCTTGCATGGCTGGTCCGCAGTTGACACTCTTCATTCCTGGTACTATCTCCATCGCGAGAACGAGGCGTTGACGCACATTAATTGTGCTTTCGCGATTTTTTCGATGAGTTGATGATGGAGTAGGAGCTGAAGCGCTGCGCCTGGTGTCAAGGTCGAGATCAATCGTCAATTGTTTGGCTGTCGAGTAATGATCAAGTTGTCGGCAACTTATCAAGTCGCGTAGTATCGGTTTAAATAAGGAAATCTCCGTGATCATATCTTTTCTCTCGCCGAACGACAATAAACTGTTGCATCGGCTTTTCAGGGAAAATTTTAAGAAACATGCCAAATGGTACGTTGTTTCGATCGCTGCCATGCTTATTGTCGCTCTTACGACATCGCTTAGCGCGTGGATCATGCGTGATATTGTTAATAGCGTATATCTGAAGCGTGGTTTCGATGTTGTTCTGGAGATCGCATTCGCTGTTGCGGCGATCTTTATTATCAAGGGTTTGGCGACATTCGTCCAAAGTTATTACCTTAGTAAAGCCGGCAATAGTATTGTCTCTGAGCAGCAGCGCAAAATTTATGATCGGCTTCTGAAGCAAGGTGTATCTTTTTTCCAGAATATGCCGTCTTCAGAGCTGCTTGTTCGTGTGACCTATAATGCACAGGCTGCTCGAAACGTAATCGACACGATTGTTACTTCTTTCGTGCGCGATCTTTTTTCTCTTCTTGGCCTGATTATCGTGATGTTCGCCCAGAACTTCCTCCTGAGCGCGATATCGATGATTGTCGGGCCGGCGGCTATCTTTGGTGTGCGTCTGGTGCTGAAGCGCGTTCGCAAGATCATGGAAGCGGAACTTGCTTCAATCGGCGAAATTATCAACGTCGTGCAGGAGACAAGTGTGGGCGTTCGCGTCATCAAGGCGTTTTCCCTTGAGAAGTTGATGCTCAAGCGCATGAATAAAGCCGTTTCGGATGTGGAGCAGCGATCAAATGGTATCGCCAAGCTTGAAGCGGCGACCAGCCCCATCATGGAGACGTTATCCGGCATTGCAATTGCGATCGTGATTGCGGTTTCTGGTTATACTGTCCTTGAAAAAGGAGGGTCACCCGGTGACCTGATGTCCTTTATCACGGCTCTCCTGCTGGCCTATGAACCCGCGAAACGCCTTGCCCGCATGCGCGTCACCATTGAAGGCGGGATGATCGGCGTTCGCATGATGTTTGAAGTTCTGGATGCTCCGCTCACTCTCACCGAGAAGAAGGATCCTGTCGCACTTCCCAAAACGAGCGGCGATGTTGAACTGAAAAATGTAAGTTTCGAATATATTTCGGGCCAGCCTGTCTTGAATGACGTTGATGTCGTCTTTGAGGGGGGCAAAATGACCGCGTTGGTTGGCCCCTCCGGTAGCGGTAAATCTACTATAATTAATCTCATTATGCGTCTCTATGACCCACAGACCGGTGCCATCATCGTCAACGGAGTGGATTTGCGAGACGTTTCTTTCGCAAGCTTGCGTGAACATATGTCTTATGTCGGGCAGGAGACCTTCCTGTTCTCGGGGACTATTCGACATAATATTTCCGTCGGCCGTGATGATGCGAGTGAGGAAGAAATTATAGCTGCCGCCAAAGCCGCAAATGCACACGACTTTATTATGAGCATGCCTGGAGGATATGACACTGTTCTCGGCGAAAACGGTTCCGGATTGTCCGGTGGCCAGCGGCAGCGTGTAGCCATTGCGCGTGCGATGTTGCGCGACGCCGACATCCTGATACTTGATGAAGCGACGAGTGCTCTGGATTCGGAATCTGAAGCTTTGGTGCGTGACGCACTTGAACGCTTGACCCAAAACAAGACCTCTATCGTGATTGCCCATAGACTATCCACAATCAATCGCGCGGATAAGATTGTCGTCATGGATAAAGGGCAGGTTGTCGAGCAGGGTAGCAGGCGCGAACTGCTTGCCAATGAGGGGCTTTACAAGCGCCTCCACAGCATCCAGTTTGAGACAGATGTAGCCTGATCCCCTCGGTGGGAGGGGAGAATTATTAAATACGTGGTGCCGCATCTTCGCGTATTTCTTGAATTCCCGATTTAGATAGCGACTGTGTGGAAGTTTTACGCAATTGCGTATTCAACTCCCTTCGAACTGGGACTGACATAGCATGGCTGAAGTTTTTTTTGATCTTTCGGAGTTGTTTCTTAACTCAAAGATCAAATTTAAATACTACGGAATTGCGCGGACCGTTATGGAGGTCGCGTACGAATTGAGTTTAATCGATAACGATATTCGCTATGTAATTTATTCCCCTCTTCATCGCCGTTTTTTTGAGGTCTTCCCACGCATAGGAGAGCGCTCTCCCACTGGAGTCCTTGATCCAAACATTCCCGATGCCGCAACGCCTTTACGGTTGCGGCAAAATAATTACGGGACGAACAGCTTCTGGAAAAGGCAGCTTTACAAGCTTGCGCATAGGTGGGCCGATTTTATCAACGCCAGGCGATGGGCCAGGATCGAATCGGGAGCGGTAAAAGAGGTAGACCTCCAGGGACAGATACTGGTGGCTCTCGGCCGTCCGAAAATTCTCTCCGATTATCTTTTTGCGCTCCAGAAGGAGGGGGTTCAACTGAAGTTTGTTCCTCTCCTTCACGATATGATTCCCCTGCATAATTTCAGTCACCGCAATCAGTTTTCATTTCCGAAGAACTTCCTTTACGATAACCGTGTTGTAATTAACGCCGCTTCGCTTGTCCTGACGAACTCTGAATTTACAGCGTCGGAAGTTCGTCACTTTTCGCAGGCAGGCATCTTGCCGCCGGTTGAAAAAGTTGTCGCGGTACCTCTTTGCTACGAACTACGTTCAACGTCAGAGCCTATTGAAAAGGTTTCGTCTCTCTCCCGCTATCTGTTGTGTGTGGGCGCTTACAACGGCCGGAAGAATCTGGAGTGTGTCGTCGAAGCTATGTTGATGCTGCACGAAAGTGGACTGGACGTTCCGGATTTGCTGTTGGCCGGCGCACGTCGCAAACGTGTTGAGAAATTTATAAAAAACAAGCGCTTTGCGGCCTTGCAGGAAAAGATCCACTTTATCTTCGACCCCAATCAGTCGGAGCTCGAGCGTCTGTATCGAAACGCTTTTGCTTTAGTCCTGCCAAGCAGGATGGAAGGGTGGGGGCTGCCGGTCAGTGAAGCGCTTTGGTGTGGTACGCCGGCATTGGCCGCCGATGTACCTGCATTACGGGAAGCCGGTGGCGACCTGGGCCTATATTTTGACCCTGATCGACCGGCTGAATTGGCTGAGATCATAAAAGGGCTATGGACGAATCCACAGGAGTACGAGGCCCTGAGAACGAAAATCGCCCAAAGTAAACCTGAGATGCGTAAATGGCATGATGTGGCGGCCGAGATACTGCAGGCGATCCGTAACCTGTGAGGGCTTTCTCTTCTACGTCGTTTCCCACTCGAAAGTTGTCTTCCAGCAGTCGTTTGCACGCGCCTCAATAATATGAGTCTGTTCCGTTTGCGTCAGGTTCGCAGACGCAGGTACCATTGTCGATATTTATGAGATGCATACGCAGTATGCTTGCCCATTATATACCCTGCGGATGTCCACAGCCTAACAGTCCTGCAGTGACTGGGCTTACTCAATAGAGCGGCCATGCTGACTGCATCCTGCCCCAGCTTACCTCTCGATGAGCCGTCCGACTCATCAATTTATGTTAGTTTGTAACGCTTTTTCCATGATATTATTGGCCGCTTGGGAGCGCTCGATTTGCTTGCGGTGCAATAAGCCGGGATGTCGTTGCACCGTTAAGGTGTGCTGGAGAGTGGCCAGATTGTTTTTGCTAGCCGAGCTGCGGCGGCCCGCGGTGGTTCTTTCATGTGATAGACAGGCGTTCCCAAATCTCGAGCGATGCCCAGGGCCTTTTCGTCATTGACGCCTGCGGTTATGGTGGTGATACCCAGAGCGTCAGCTATCAGTATGCCATGGGTTCGATTGGTGATGACGACGTCATTGGTGCGATAGCTATCGATCAAGCTGTCCAAGGATGGCCCGCCGTCTATAATATTGATTTTTCCACCGAATTTGCTGAACAAAAACTCGGCAATCATTGCTTCATTCGATGCCGGGTGTGATAAATGGCGACACTGCACAATATAGTTTAATGTTAGTTCTGCCGGCGCAAGATGATTTAGGGTGGCGAGAAATTCGTAATACCAGTCCAGACTATTTTCACCAAAATTGTGAAAATTAAATCCGATCCTATAGGCATTTGGTGAGGGCGTGTTTTTGGCGTATTTACCAAGGATGTAAGATGCGAGTTTATCCTTCTCGATGTCCGCGAAGATTCCGAATTCCTGGCAGAGTTTCCTGGAGAGAGAATCTCTGACGGTTATTAAATCCAGCTGCTTGGCAAGCTCGATAAATTTCCCGGAGTTAGCCAGAACGACGTTGCTCTCGACGTGAACGCATCTGGCTTCTATTGTTCCCGAAGTCTTTTTCACGCAGGCTGCCAAGTTTATCAGACAGTCAAGTTGCTCCACCGACCATATAAAACTTCCTCCGCATATTATTACTTTAAAGCCCGTATAATCTTGTTCTGCGGCTTTTTCGAACGGGAGAAATTCTGCAGTGGCAAGAAACTCCATGGGAGCAAAACCAATCTGCACTACAGGTCGATACGTCTCCGAGAAAGCCAACGCCAGATAGTCGTCGCCTCGATTCCCTACCCCGAAAGCCCCAACGAACGCGATTTTCTGATTTTCCATTTTTCTAATTTAGTCCACGTTGATCTTCCGCCATATCGCAATGAAAAAACGAGGTGTGCCACCTCTGAAATATCTTCAATGATTAATTGTCGCTCATCAATTTCAGCGTGCTAACCCCGCTGACGGCGAGGGGTCAGAGCGTTTATCTTCAGGGGACAATTCGCAAAGACTTCAACTACGTGCAGCGCACCAATTGATCGAACGGGGCCTTCGCTTCCAAATATGAACAGATTGTCGGCATAATGCGTTGCCGATCTGCGGCATCACGCGGATCGTGGACAGGATCTCCTTCCATTTGAACTATTGTTCCTTGTTCGATAAGGAGCGTAATATCGAGAGTTTGGAAAGGTTTTGTCGTGAAGGAACACACCCGAAAGATCACGCCGGTTCTTCTTGCTGGCGGTGCCGGTTCGCGTCTCTGGCCTGTCTCGCGTGATCAGCTGCCGAAGCAGTTCCAGCCGCTGGTCGGCAATCTTTCGACCTATCAGCAGACGCTGATGCGGGTGGGCGACAAGGGGCTTTATGCCGAGCCGCTCGTCATCACCAACGAGGATTTCCGTTTTTTCGCCCGCCGTCAGGCGGAAGAGATCGGCCTGCCGGCAACGGTGGTGCTTGAACCCGCCCGCCGCGACAGCGCTGCGGCCATGGCGGCTGCCGCCGTGCTGGCGGAGCGTCGCGAGCCGGGATGTCTGGTGCTGGCGCTTGCCGCCGACCATGTGGTGCTCGATGCCGACAAGTTCTCCGACGCCGTGAAACTCGGGGCCAAGGCTGCCGATCAGGGCAATATTGTCGTCTTCGGCCTGGTGCCGAGCGAGCCGCGCACCTCCTATGGCTATATCAAGCCGGGCGAGGCGATCGACGGCGAGGAGGACCTGAGCACGGTCGACGCCTTCGTGGAAAAGCCTGACATGAAGACGGCGATCTCCTATCTGGAAAAGGGCTATCTCTGGAACTCCGGCAACTTCCTGTTCCGCTCCGATGTGATGATCGCCGAACTCAAGGCCTTCGCGCCGGAGATTCTTTCGGCGGTGACGCAGGCGGTCGAGCAATATGAAAGCGACCTCGGTTTTGTGCGTCTGCATCAGGAAAGCTTCGAGGCCTCGCCGAAAAATTCCATCGACTATGCGGTGATCGAAAAAACCAGACGCATGGCGGTGGTGCATGGCCATTTCCGCTGGTCGGATATCGGCAGCTGGGATGCGATCTGGGAGATCGCCGACAAGCGCGGCAATGACAATGCGCTGGAAGGCGATGGCGTCTTCATCGATTCCGAAGGCTGCCTCATTCACTCCACGCAACTGCTGACGACGGTGGTGGGGGCGAAGGATCTGGTGGTGGTGGCCACCAAGGATGCGGTTCTGGTGGTGCCGAAGAACCGGGTGCAGGATGTGAAGGGTCTGGTGGAGACGCTGAAGGACGGCGAACATGCGCCGCGGACGCAGAGCCACAAGCGTGTTTATCGTCCCTGGGGTTATATCGAACACATGTATGTGGACGAACGTTACCGGGTCGGCCACATCACGGTCGATCCCGGCCATCGGATCTCGTTCCAGAAACATTATCATCGCTCGGAACACTGGATCGTGGTCAAGGGCACGGCGACGGTGACGATGGGCGAGGAAACGCGGCTTCTGACGGAAAACCAGTCGGTCTATATCCCGATCGGTCAGCCGCACCGTCTGGCAAACGAGGGCCAGATCCCGCTCGAACTGGTCGAAATCCAGACCGGGGCCTATATCGG
>NZ_QKML01000031.1:0-8200 GCF_003208455.1 Rhizobium sp. UGM030330-04 | reverse complement strand
GAAGGATGGCTCCTACAGAAGTTTTTCCGCGATCAAGATCGTTTCCACCACGCTCTTCGATGCTCTGGGACTCCGGGGCTGGCTTGACAAGGAACGCGCGAAAGCTAAAGAGCGGCTCAGGATAAAACAGAAGGCCTATGAGAAGGCATACGCCAAAAGAGGGGCAACGATGATGAAGCAGCTGACCGCGAAAATCGCCGGAATGGCCCCAACAAGTCCTGCCCGCAATACGGACGAAAAGACTCGGGAGGAGGCATCCAAAAATTGGCCGACGTCCGTGCAAACCATCACCGCCACAACCGGCACCCGCAGCCTCGATCCAGTGAGCAAATACCTCGATCAGCTCAACCCCGAAGCCAAAGCGCTTATCTCAAAACTCGCGCTTGACATCCTGACGGAACACCCGGACTGGAGCCGAGACAACATCTACGCGGAAGCCAAGAAATTACTTCCGGGCGTCTACCGAAGTCCCCAATCGTTACCGACCTAGCGTCGAATCACGGGGCACAGGGATCGACGAACGGAGAACGAAACTCCGCTACGGACAGTCATTACCCACCGCTACCAAAATGGGCCGAAAGGCCCTTTTTTTCGCTTGCTTCCAAACATTCACGCCAGAATATGCAGAATAGACTGAAGCAACCCGGCCCAGGGTGCTCCCGGTGGAAAATAAGTGTCATGTGAAAAACTGATAAGTGTCATTACTTCTAATCAAATTTAAATTATTCAAAAACTCTTTTTATCCACAACCAGATACCCATCGCTGAAATCAGATACGCCCAAGTAACCAAAAAATAAGCAGATATTGACAAGACAATAGACCAATCTACACTCCCTCATAAGAAAGCTAAAACAGATAAGGAGAGTTTTTGCACTCGACCATGGAAAACTAAGAAATGCGACCCTCAAAATTAACAGCGTCAATTAATGCACAAGATATTTGGAGGCTCGGTTCCACGAACCAGGACTTCCAACCGCAGCCAATCTAGCAGATCACCTGGGTGCCTCACGGAGAACAATTCACAATTAGAGAAAAAACGATGCAGAGTTCGGTAAATTTTTCAATCGTCTGAAAACGTCGTAATGGACGTCAACCAATTGGTTGCACCCAAAATCAGACAAACCCCCTTTGGGGTTCACCGAAAATGGCAACGCTTCGGGGAAAAGATGGCAAACGGTTTACCCCCAAGGCAACATACACGCCAAGCCGAGATGATCCAGAAATGGAGACTGTAGGAGAAATCGATCAGGCCTAAGACCGAGGCCGGTAAGGTAAAGGTGTCCAAGATCGCCTACAAAGGAGACATGTTACGCGGACTATCATAAGCGCTTCTGGAGCACAAAAAAGCCCTTCTGAAAACGAAGGTAAGAACAAGAATAACACTCGAATATCAACAAATTACGCGCATCCGGAACGGCTACGATGTCCTCTATTCACTACGATCCTTCCAGCCCACAAAGGGAATGGTACTTCACTTCAATTTCACTTCAACATAGAAAGGATTATAGAATATAAATAAATAATAACAGCGTAAGCAGGGTTCAATTCTCTTACACGTCGAGGCAGGATATGCCATCGATCCCAGTACCGAACGGTACGCCAAAATCGGCCTTCCGTTCGGCCCCAAGGCACGCTTGATCCTAGCTCACCTGAACGCCGAGGCACTCAGGACCGGCTCTCCCGAAATCGAAGTCGAGCGCAGCCTGACCGCTTTCGTTAGACGCCTTCAAGACCCGACCAAACGGGGAAAATCGGGACCGAACGGTTACCAAATCCGCGCATTCAAAGACCAACTTGCGCGTCTATCCGTTGCCGCCATCCGCATGGCCATGATGGCTAACAGTCACACCGTGCAAATCAACAGTCAGTTCGTAGACGTGATCGAATTGTGGCTAACGAAAGATGAGAACAACAGGGTTCTTTGGAGACCGACCCTTCACCTGAATCACCGGTACTTCGACAGCCTTCAAAAGCACGCCGTGCCACTCGACGAGCGGGCGCTGGCGGCGCTGTCACACTCGGCCATGGCGCTTGACATCTACGCCTGGCTGGCCCAACGCCTGCACCGTATCCCTCATGGGAAACCGCAATTCATCACGTGGGTGGCCATCAAGGGGCAGTTTGGGGTGGATCACAGTCGGATGGACAAATTCAAAACCGTCTTCCATACCGCGCTGTCACAGGTCTTTCGGTGCTACCCGAAGGCCAAGGTCGAGGTGGACCAGGGAGGATTGACGCTGAGGAACAGCCAACCCCAGGTTTCTACACGCGTGAGCCTTGTGGAAAAATCTGGTGATCGGTGAAGTTATCTACGGCTACTTTGGTGGACAACCCTATTAGGTATACCTATAGCTACCGATAGTTATCAGACCCAATCTGTGGAAAAACCTCCACAACAGAACCTAACTCCACCACCTGCGGTACAACACCGGCCTGTCACCAGCCGTCCTGACAAGGACAGAGCACAACAGAGAGTCCAACGGAAAGGTCTACAGGGAGAAATCCCTGCTGAGGGAAACGCTCGGAGCGGAAAATCAAATCAAGGAACCTAGTTCCAACTCACTGGCGTGGAACGCCAAATCCGAAGCAGAAACGATGCGCAGAAGACGCCGGAAAGGCCCTCAGAGCCTCTCTCGGGCGATTACAGATGTTTGGAATGGTTGAGGTAACAAGGAGAGAAAAAAACCGCTCTACAGGCTTCCCACAGGCTCACGAGCCAGAACCCTACCCGTCCCCTTTTACTCTATTAAGCAATCCCCCAGCAATTCTGCCAGAGCGTTGTCATTTTTGAAGTCCGTCCGATTTCAGGTGCGAAAATTGGGCGACGGCCATTGCCTTCGGTGGCCTGCGTTCGTTCCGACGCGCACCCCGCGCTTGCACCAGGACCCCCATAATGACTTGACATGCGTGTCGCATGGCCTATTCCCTCAAGCAGCTCCTCAAGACCGTCGAGGACCCAAAGGACCGCGAAATCGGATTCCACCCGCTGACCGAGAACATCGATACGACTACCAGCAGCGGCCGACTTGTCTTCCACATTTTTGCCAGCCTGGCCGAGTTCGAGCGGTCCATCCTCCACGAGCGGACAATGGCCGGCCTGAATGTCGCCTGCGCCCTGCTCGCCGACCCCAAAATCCCCGTCACCGAAATCGCCAGCCGGCTTAACATTGACCAATCCACCCTTTACCGCTATTTCCCAGGAGGCCGTAGCGCACTCCAGGGCACCATACAACAGTACGCCAGAAGCCCACACTGGCCATTTAAGACCAGTGTGGGGATCCTAGGGATACCGAAAGGGCGCGGTAGAGCGTCGACGCGGCTCACGTTAAGCAACGTGGCCACCTCTTTAACCGGACGCCTTTGCGCGCCCGTGGCTGAGCTTCTCATCCGAGAACAGATGCAGTTCGGCTTCGAAGCCAATCAAGATCGCTCTGTCAGAAGGGAGGTCAGAAGCTAACGGGGATCGACGCAGACACAATCACGGCCCGCGCAGCAGGATAAGATGTTGCCACAATACCGAATTTCGCTTCGGAGCTTGGAAAAAGTCGTGGGCGGCTCCCACACGAATAGCCACATCCTTTGGCAGAAGGACCAGAATGTTGCCAGGTTCTCCGCCGATCTCCTCAGCGAGGCTCTCAGCTACCGCCCCGCCCAAACCCTAATCTGCGTGATAGCCTGCTCGGTCTGGCGTCGCGGAGCTTTCGTAAAGAACCCCGCCTGCGCAGCCAACTCTGCATCCTTGGGCAGTATGGCTAACACCCGGCCTTGCGCTTCGGAGGTTGTTTGCGCCCTCGCCTCGGTATCCCATAGAGCATATCCAATGAAGCATTCAAGGAAGTGGTCGAAGGGGAATTAGGAATGCGCTCCCCGCAATAGGATTAGATGTTGCCACAAATCCGGGTTTTGCGTTGGGGTTACCCAAAATCCAGGCTTTGGTACCACCGGAACGCCGTGTTTCTTCGGAAGGATGGTTAACACCTTCCCTGTGTTTTCTGCACCTACCCACATTTCCTGAAAGCGATAGGCTCCGAGTGTTTGGTTTCCCCACGAAGGGTCTGCTAACCGGACTAGACCATCCGATCTGATGCCCCGCACTACGGAGAAATGCCCCTCTCCGTGCAAGTCTAAATAGACAATAACCGGATTACGGAGCTGTCTAAGTTGCGCAAAGGTAAGCACCAAACCAACGGCGCGAAAGCCAAACTTCCCGACGGCTTGCTTGATGGTGGAAAACGACGCCGTAGTATCCAGTTCGTTTTTGATTGCCTGGGCAAGCTGTTTATTCAAGTCTTCGTGGGGAATACCTTTTCCTAACGATTCGAGTACCACGGCAAATAGTTGCCGTTTGAGTTCCTTCGTAGAGAGTTCATTATCGAGCACGGCCCGAATAAGCGTCGAACGGATGCCACGCTCAAAATCCGAATCCACTGTAGCGAGCTTGGCTGCTATAACTTCCGCGATAAGGTCTGCCTCGGATACATCCTGTCCATAGAAATAATGCAAGATCGTTGCTGCTGCTGCGGATCCGCAAGAATCATCTAAACGCTGCTTTATAACCTGTGCGTCCCGTAAATCCTTCCAAGTTTTGATCGGAATGCTGACAGAACCTGTTGGGTGGAGAAGATGAATTTCGCCCCCTCTCCCAAAGGCCGCGATTCCGATCAGAACCCCTCCGAAGACTCCCAAAAGCCAACGGGATGGTGGCACAGAATCTATTTACCTTCTAGTGAAGCCTTATAGGCTCTTACATCGTCGGCATTTATCAGTGTTTCGCTTGTTACAGGTCCCCGAAAAGCAAAAAAACGCATCTCATCTATTGCTACCACTATACGAATTTGTTTCTTTTCAGAATCCTCATAATAGGCTCTCGCAGTTAACTCATATTCAACAAGGTCCCTAACAGGATACGCATATTCGGTACGATTGAAAATTTTTAGGATTCTCGCTTTGTCATCAGAGAGAATCTCCTTTAGATAGGCTTCTGTAAGCTGCCGCGCAACTTTTCTATTCATAGGGGTTTTTCGTAAAGGGTTAAATCTTTGGTGTTTAAAAGTTCGGTTCGAGATAAAGCGCGAGATCCCCCATCGTCCACAGTAACCTCTATACGGATTAATTCTTTTTTTTCCTCGTTGTCTTCTATATAATGTTTATAGGCGTTTCCCACGTCTCTATATTCTGCCTTCGCTGCATACTGATGTCCAAAGAAAGGGTCTTCATGGGTTACTGTATATTTATATTTATACGGTGGACGTTCCCCCACGGCTTGTAGGTAGTCATCTTCTTTTGTTTCTATCTCCCCATACTCCCCCTCTTTGATTATTTTATCAATCCGTTCTCTACCGCTGGAAACGATTTCCCGTAGCTTAACTTCCGCCACATAATCGCAAAGACATTTATCTATGTCTTCTTGATTCCTCCATGCGTAAAAAAGACCTAGGCAAAACGTCCAGATATCATACCCTATCTCGCTTACCTGGACCAATCTTTTTCTCAAGTTCCTAATCACAACTGAGCCCTCCGAAATCAAAACAAGCCTGTGCGCGGGTTGGCGCAACGTATTGCATAATTAAACCACGCAACCGTTCGCTTGGCACAGGTCCGGTATAGGAATCGCGATTCTCTGCACTGAGAGTCGTTGGCCTAACGCCGTCATCCGAGGCAACTGTTTCATCCCAAAGAGCTTGAATCAACTCGGCACTAGGATCTGGTATGCCGGGTGGTATCCTAGCCGGTTCCGTAGGGGTTTCCTCGGATGATGCGGATAATGCGGAGGGTCCCGACGATCCCGATATGGGTCTTCCCTGAGAATCTATTAGTCCTTTTGCTTGAGCTTCCGCTTTCCGCGCTCTCCATTGTCGCAATTCAAATTTGTAATTATATTTTTTCTGTGCTATTGGATCTTTCAGTCTCCTAGGTGGACCTCTGGTGAAATCCTCCTTTCCATAGGGAAGTCTATAAATCGGTTTTTTTGAGACGCCTTCTTTAATAGGCCAACGGTCGATTTGCCAATGCTTACGCCGCCCCGCCATCCCATGCCAGGAATTTGATTTAAAGTAATGATGCGGAGGATCTTTGTGTATCCGATAATTATATCTTCCAATCTGGAATGCATTACCATACCTGAAACTTCTATAGAATCCGGCTATAGCACTCCCGATGCGACGCCACATACCGCCCCACCATACCTTACCCTCTACCGTAGCTAATTCTCCCTCCGTTAACTGCGTAAAGTCACTAACGCTATATCCCGCTGTCGGATTAAATAGAAAATCAACATCCGTTTGGGTTAACTTACCAGCAAACGCGGGTTGCGCCAACATGAAAGAGAATAAAATAACCGTCAATATATCTTTAGCATTTTTCATAATCTACCTCTTGAATATCGAAGGCTCTCTTAAAGCATGATCACCAATCAATCTCACGTGTAATATGAAGCCCCACGAAAGAACCTTCGTCGCCACTCACATTGGCTGACAGGTTTCCGAAGATGGTTGTCTTTTTATCGAGAGCGAACCCTACGCCCATTGTGGCGTTCGTGCGCGTGAACGCAATCCCCGTGGGTTCGCTATCCACCTTGTTTTTCCCGCTGTAGATAACCTGGAAGCCGCTAGACACGGAAATTTTGTTATTGATAGAGAAGCTGAGGGAAGGTTGTATATAAAAACCGTCTCCGGGGTCAAAGACAACATGGTTTCCGGAATGGAAGTAATTACGTCTTTGCGCATGGTTGTATCCTGCCGATAACGACAACACCACGGGGTCAAAAGAACGATACGTCGTTAATCCAATACGCCATGTTTTCCCGTAGACAACATTAACACGTCCAGTTGAACCCTCATTCCCCATAGCCTCAACCTCAACATATCCAAGTAAGGCAGGTGTTTTTGCTTCAGGTAAAAAGCTGTAATTGATTCCAAGCGTAAGATTGTTAAATTTAGTTCTGCGTTCGGACTTCTCCGCTGTCGAACGCCGGTATAAATGGGAGGCCGTGGTGCGTCCGAAGATTTCAGTCTTTGGCGTTATGCCATGCCGGATTCCGATTTGGGTTGATACCATATCCTGATTTCTAGTGGAAAGAATGGTACGCTGCGTTTGGTTTCCATAAGCAATCCCAAAGCTGAAGCGCGTAATGTTCTCTTGGATTAAAATCTCCTTACTCATAAGCGGCAGGTCCGCTCCGCAAGGCGTTACAACAAAAATTAAAATAAATACAAAAGAGCGCAGGTTTTGAAATATTCGTGCCATTATTTGATCGTTTACCTTCGAGAGGATATTTAAAAATCTCCTGAAAGAGATGTTCTAAGGAGTATTGTCATCATTTGGGCTATGCTCTGTTTCCCGGAAAATTCGCTGCTTAATTACCGTGCTGATAAAGCTCTTCTCTGCGAGCCAAGCGAGAACAACACTTCGGACAACATCAGCGTCAGTCTCCCCAAACTCCCCTTTAAGACGCTCCAAGAGCCTGATTTGCTTATCGGAAAAGGAAACTTGAATCTTCTTTGACATATCACGTAAACCTGAACAGAATCCAAAATGGACTATAAAGAATCTATATAGATTCTATGAGGAATCCTTGAAGATTTCTACCAGCGTTGGTTTTACAACCTGGGGATCCCCCCAGACCTGTTCGGCAGTTGGTTGCTTATCCGTGAATATGGGCGTGTCGGGAGTCCAGGGCGGCTTCTTACTAACTGGTTTGAGACCCAGGACGCTTGCCAGGCGCTCCTGACGAAGCGGTTACTGAGCAAACAAAAGAAAGGACACAAAAAAACGGGAGTGCTAGAAACGCCGCTTAGGGCGTTTCGACGGGATGCCTGATCGGCGGACCAAGCCGGGTGGGCGCGGTGGCCGGTGTTGCGGCCTGATGCCCGATCGCTAGGGCACGCTCCATACTGAGAGGCCCTATTAAGATGCCCTGGGAGCCTCCGTGAGGCTCCGGTGCTCCGGCCTATGGATAACCGATGGCTTTGAAGGGATCGGCTAAAAACGCCGTTTAGGGCGATCCAGGGGTAGCCGATGTAGCCGTAGCCAAACCATATTTTTTATGCAGTTTGGGGGTCCAATTGGGGGTTGTATCGGTGATAAGAAATACTTAATACATTGATTTATATAAAAATTTTAGGGAAATTATAGCTGATACGGACTCCTCCAAACGAAAAAGCTAGTTTTTCTATCTACAAGGGGGCTTTTGCCCCCCCC
>NZ_QKML01000030.1:0-8502 GCF_003208455.1 Rhizobium sp. UGM030330-04 | reverse complement strand
ATACTTGCCGTTCAGTGCGTCAGGCGGTGCGATGCTGT
This sequence comes from Rhizobium sp. UGM030330-04, assembly GCF_003208455.1. Taxonomy (NCBI): domain Bacteria; kingdom Pseudomonadati; phylum Pseudomonadota; class Alphaproteobacteria; order Hyphomicrobiales; family Rhizobiaceae; genus Rhizobium; species Rhizobium sp. UGM030330-04. The sequence goes on along the minus strand of NZ_QKML01000030.1, from coordinate 8,464 downwards.
TCCATCTGCTGAGCAAGCTATACGAGCGAACCAGCGTCATCATCACGACAAACCTCAGCTTCAGCGAATGGGCCAGCGTCTTCGGCGATGCTAAGATGACCACCGCGCTGCTGGACCGGCTCACGCATCATTGCCACATCCTTGAAACCGGAAACGACAGCTTCCGCTTCAAGAACAGTTCTGCGCACGACACCAAAACGACAAAGGAGAAAACGAGGAACTTGACCACGACCGCAGACCCGAAACATACCTAACAGGCGGGTCAATTCTCGGTGGAAACGCCGGGTCAGTTCTCAGTGGCAATCAACAGCAAAGGGGTCAAAAGTCGCCGAACGGGTCTTCGGGCACATAGCGCCCCAATACCGATCGGGCCATACAGCTTGTGCGCGGTGACACTCACCAGATCGACTTGACTGAGTTCCAGCGGGATCTTGCCGGCCGCTTGCGCAAGATCGGAGTGAACAAGCGCACCTTGCGCTTTCGCAATCCCGGTGATTTCGCTGATCGGCTGCAGGGTCCCGATCTCATGATTTGCCGCTGCAATCGAGACGAGCCCGGTTTTAGGGCCGATTGTGTCTGTCAGGGCATCCAGGTCAATGCGCCCGGTCCGCAATAGGGGAAGGACACGAATATCGAACTCTGCCTTGAGCGCGGCCACTGTGGAGAGGATGGAGGCGTGCTCGCCAGCCGAGACCAGGATCTGGGTGCGGCCAACCTGCCTGAGATGGTCCAAAATACCGTTGATGGCTAGGTTATTCGCCTCAGTCGCACCGGATGTAAAAATGACATCAGCGGGTGCGAACCCGACAAGCGCGCCCGTGGCTTGACGGGCTGACTCAATTGCCAAGCGTGCGGCTTCACCTCTTTTCGATTGAGAATGAGGATTGGCATCCAAGCCGGCATATGCCTCGAAAAGCGCCGAACGCACCTCTGGATCGAGAGGCGTGTGGGCATGGTAGTCAAAATAGGACGCGTCAGGCATCACATTCTCCGATCAGAACGTTCACGGATACCACAGGAGGTCGAAATCCAGCTAGCAGAGGTTGCGACGCGCGTTGAATTTCCCCACGTTTCCCCGATACGATAGAAAATACATGGAATGTATCATAACCCGATTCGAGGTGTACAGAAGGGACGACACACTTGTGGAGCCCAGATTAAGCCGATTGCTTGTCCCCTCCGGACATCTATGGATTTTAGAGCATTAGCTACCTTCGGCGCCGGATTGATGTTCGACTCTTTTCAATGCAATGGTGCCCATTCAAAGGCTTGTCGCGAATTCACTTATGCGCTCAATGATTTTCTCGAAGGTGGGGCGCTCTCGATAATAAAGGGACCTCGTACTGCGATAGGCTACCTGATATTCAGCGAAGACGGCCTCGTCGGTGATGCTAAAGGCCGGATTGACCGTCAGATCCCGCTCCTCAGACCGGAACCGCTTTTCCTTGTGAGCGAAGTAGCTGTCGCTGCCCAAAAAACCGAGAACCTCGGTATTTCCGAGAAGCGCATAGACATCATAGTAGTGGCGCAGGAAGTTCGCGGGAAACTCTCCTGTTTCGCGCTGCTTGCGGAATTTCGTGGAGATCGTCTGAAGTTTTTCCACCAGCGTGTAGCCGGGATGGTAACAAACGATGCCAAGCGCGCGATTGTCGGCAAGGTCCACCTTGTCGACGGCAAAGTCGTAGGCCCATGAACTGATGTCGACCGGCCGGTTCGGTGTGATATCGTCGAATCCAAGCTCCAGGAGAACGCCTTCCTTCAGGTCCGTTTCATCGGAGGTTGCGGTGGGATAATGCAGGCGTATGCCGCCGCTTCGAAACTTCTCGTCATCGAAGACATGATCCCGCTCGATACTGGTTATTCCGTCGATCGAGATTTCTTCTGCCAGCCTGTCATAGAAATTCCGCCGGCTTTCGATCTGTTTCGGCTTGTCCTGATTGCGGCCGACGGCGACAGCCATTCCCCTAGGCGGATTTATCCGAAGATCGATGTCTTCGGAGAAGCGGTCGATAATTCCGAAGCCCTTCGAAAGGGATGTGCCGCCTTTCAGCTCGAAGGAATACCCCACCTGCTTCAGGCCGAAGAGGCAATGCATGATCCAGTAGTCCTTTTCGACGAGGGCAGGCAGAATGCCCATCTCTTCGCCGACGATGCGGAGCAGGTCTGCGAACTCCGGGTGTCGGTGCAGGTAATCAGCCATCAATAGCTTTCATCTCGGCGAGTACGTCTCTGAAGAACTTCTTCGCCCGCACGCCGCCATAGTCGTCGGCGGCTTGTCGCAGGGCCTCCTGGTCGAGCTCTCTCGCTACCACCCTCGTGCGTTCCAGCACCTGACTTTCGTCTTCGGCAAGCCGTTTGAGGTTGTTGACCAGATCGACCAACAGGAACTCTTTGGTTGCGATTGCTGGAAACTCGGGCTTCATCCGGAAATCATAAACCCGGCTTCCAAGCTTGAAGCGGCCATGGCGCTTCCGGTTATACACAACGGCTTCGTTATAAAGCTGTGTCGCACCGACGCCGAGCGCATTATAGGCATTTGGCGTCAGCAACAGAAACCGTTTGTCCTTCAGAAACGCTTCCACGAGGTCGCGATCACTGGCTGGCGCGCGCCCGAAGCTGGTGGTTTTCGGGCGCATGTAGACGCCGCCGGAGAGTTTTGTCAGCTCGCCGGCATCCAGTAACTTCCGAAGGTCCCGATCCACAGAGCTGGTCCATCGCGTCAGGTCTGCCCTGCGATAAACCTTACCCGGGACAAGATGCTGTTTCAGTTCGTCCAATCTGGTCATGTTTTTCACCTGCCCTCAAAATAGGGCATGGTGCGGATTGTGCAAGCATTTTCATTAAAAATTCATGCATACCAGAAATGCGGCGGTTGGGTTACGCCGCTTCCCAGACCTGATTGAGAATGCGCGCCGCCAGTGCAGCCTTGTCCTGCGGCAGAAAGCGACCATAGTGATTGGCCACCATTTCTGGCGTGTCCTGGATTGCGTAGCTCGCCTGCTCGTAGGAGCCCGTTAGCTTCAGGATGTGGGTAGCAAGAACATCCCGGACATTATGCGGCCCGTGAGGAAGCAGTCCCTTGATGGCGCCGCGGCCGGTATAAGGATTGAAGATACCGTAGCGCTGGATCACCAAACGCCACGCCTCATAGAAGGTCGTCTGATTATATGACGCGTCCTTGCTGGTGGTCTTCACCGTCTTTACGAACAACGTGCCTGGATCCTCGGCACCAGCGAGCAGGGCGCCGCGATGGCGGTCAATGTAGGCGTTGAGATAGTGGTAGAGATCCTGCAGGTCCGGCAGAATCAGCCGAAACGGCTTCGATCCGAAGAACGATGAATTGGCGTTCTTGAACGCGTTGGAGGGGATCAATACCTCCCAGCCCTGGTCTCGCTCGCTCCAGCGGATCTCTCCTCGTTTCATGTCCTCCAATCGCCGTTCGGACGTTGGGAAGTGACCACGTGGGCAGACGAGCAACTGCCGGAGATTTTTCTGGCGCAGGCCGAGATGAAGCCCAAGGCGCAGCATCAGGAACGACCGGACCGCTTCCGCCGCGGCGCGGGGATATCGATGTTCGTCCGGCATACGCTTGATGATCTCATCCGTGATCTTGCGGTATTCGGCCAGTGGGCTTTCCGCCTCGAGAATGCACATGATCGGTTCGAACGGATCGCGATGAACACGTGCCACCCGCTGAATTTCCTTGGAACGCTGTGAAGCATGTTTAAAGCAGACGTCGCAGGCTGCGTGCCAATCCTTCTGAGCGAATGCGATCTCGGTCGCCGTGATCAAGCCCGGAATTGGTTTTACATTCTGAACCAACTCCGGATGCTGCCATATCCAGCCGGTGTCCGACCGGACCATGCTGAGGAGAACGCTCAGCATGTCCTCTTCCCATTTGGTGTAGAAGCCACGGCGCCTTTCGCGCCATTGCAGGTACCAGTCCCAAATGCCCGGGAAGACGAGCAGGCCAAAAGTCAACTGGCCAAGTGGTACTCCGTACCCTTTCACGATACTTTTCGCCGATGCTGCCAGAGCACCGAACATTAACCCGAGATGCTCGATCTTTTGCGATGCAGTCTCTTCGCCCCACACGCCGTTCCGTTGAAATCCGAGTGTCGTCAGCGTAGCCGTCTTGAATCGGATCAAGTTTGCCATTTCCATTGCCAGCCGGGGAGGGGCATCGACAACGCCGGCAAGCAGATCAGGATCTTCGATCGTTTCACTGTCGGCGTTTTCACTACAATCAAGGGCGCTCGTGGAGGATCGAGATGAGAGTGTGCCGCCATAGGAAATAGCGGGAAAACGAATGGCGTATCGCTGTCTGATTGCTGCCGCCTGAAAGCGTCGATAATCGGTGGAACCGGAAATGAGCACGCGGCGAACCCACTCCAGAATTTCTTCGCGCTTGCTGAAGGGAAGGGTATTGAAGTCGTCCGGCAGATGCCAGGCGAGCCGGCGGCGTTCGGCGGCACTGACATCACTTCCTATGTCATGCCCTGAAGCCGACCGAGATTGATGGGGCAATTTCCCCTTGAAATAGCCACTCGGCAAACGATAGCGGTGCTCGATTTTGGAAAGAATATCGAGACTGTCCAGCGACCGGGGCACCTTGATACCTCTGGTCCAGCTCAACAATGTCGTGCGATCGAAGGTCCCGTTCTCATCGGCAACGGCGCGATGGAGGTGCCAATACGTGTCCCCATGCCGGCGCATATGATAAATCAGGGCTTGCTGAAATTCAGCCGGATCATCCGTCCAATCGAAGAGCGGCTTCGGAAACTCTTCAACCGGCTTTGGCGCCATGCCGGTCTTGGCTTTCGTGGAAGCCGATGCCGGCGTTTGACGAGTAGGGGATGAGCTCTTCGGTCGTGTGGTTGACACCCGTGATGTATTGACTGGCTTTTTGGTCACCGTGGCAGGCGTGGGGCGATCATCACCTTTCGACCGCTCCTTATCGATCCAGCGCTTGATCGCTTCCAGACCGGATTGCAAGTTCTTCTTGAGCATTGCCGTCATCTCTTCTTCCAAGCCGCAGGCGTCAGAGATTAACTGCCAGTCCATACGACCGGTCCGCATGGGCGGGTATTTGCGGTAGATGATCAGGCTGGCGAGGTACGGCTTGATGTTGTCCAGGGTGCGTTTCGAGACCAACGGCGCGACTCGGAGATCGCAGAATTCGGAAATCTTACGCTGAAAATGAAGAGATGAAGTAGTTTGGTTTCTCATGGCAGCCTTTAAGTTCGTGTTTTCCACCATCACTGATGCGGGGGTGGCCTGCTAAGGCCATGTGGTAAACGAACTCTAAATTGCTGATCATTCGGCCTGTGAAGCCGTCAGGGAGCAGGACCTGCGTCGGAGACTGGATAATCTACTACGAGTCGCGCATGGTCGCGATCATCGGAACCACACTACCATTGACAACCAATTGGCATCACTATTATTGAAACAAATAGTGAACGTAATTCGGCGGGAAAGGTTTCGAGTAAGAAGCCCAAGGGGATAGTGCCTGCGTTTATTTGATCCCTTGCTGCCGACTGCTTTCATGGGGCTATCATATTGGAATTCGATAGGGGAATTTTTTGGGGTTTCTTACTGAAGATGAATTGAGTTCGCTGCGCATAGAGAACATGGCCCTGCACGCGGTGAGCGATGACGTTTTCATGCCGCAGCCGGCCCGTGAGGTGGAGCAGGCGGATTTCTTCGTAGAGCGCATTCGCGAGACTGACGCCGCTGCGGTGTTCAGCTTTGAAGAGGAATCTCTCACTAAGACGCAGATCGAACGGATTGCGAAGGGTGAAGATGATTTCGAGACCGGCGCGCAGAACCTGGCGCGTGAGTTTGCCCGCTTCCACGATGGCACCAGCCGGAAGGGAGCCTTCTTCATCTTCGAGCTCGCTACCGACGTGCTGAAGACGAAGATCTACAGCCTCATCAAATACGACTACGAAGAGGTGGTCGAGCAGACGGAGGGTAACCAGGAGACGCTGCTACGGCTGATAGTGCAGGCGTTCGTCGCCGGTAAACGCTCCATCCAGAAGGCCGCACTCGCCCGAGTGGTGGACGGCAAGTCAGAGATGGCCCTCTGCGCGACTGACAGGATGAAGCCCGGCGCTGACATCGGCGACTACTTTGCAAGCTATCTGCACGTCAAGCGTACCCGCAGTGACGACGAGCTCAACCGTGAGGTTGTTAACATCTTGCGCAACATTCTGACTGAGCGCAAGGAGGACCTACTCGAAAGGGATGTAGCTCGGGCGTTCAAGCACGCTCAGGCGCATCTGCACGACCGGACCGTCGTCAATGAAGAGTCGATACGCGATGCGCTTCTCGCCGCCGCCGGCAATCCCGAGGACGAGAAAACGATTGGTCGGTTCGACCAAAGCCTGCGCCGTAAGCTCAAGAGCTCCAAGCTGGGAGGCTTGTCCTTTGCGCCGAACCGGAAAATCCTCAAGAAGCCTGGGCTGCGGCAATTGAGGACTACAGAGGGCGTGCTCATCGTCTATCCCGACGATGCTTCTGCCGCGACCGTCTCACGGGAGAGGGTCAATGGTAGCGGTGAAGTCATCACCATTCATACGAAAAAGGTGACCGATGACCGCATTGTCCCTGAGAACGCTCGCCTCAGCGCTAGATAGTCTCGTCGCGGATGGCTCTTTCGTCCACGAAACCGTCGATGGCATCATCGTGTCCGAGTTGTCGGCGACGTCGGCGCGTGAGGTCGCGCAGGGCTTCGCTGAAGTTGCCTGGCATAGCCTTGTGTTCGATGGCGCTGATGCGGAAACCAAGCCCGACGACATTGACAACGACTTCGGCCCTTATCGCGTCACCGCGCAGAAACCGCCGCAAAGAGCAGACGAGATTCTACTGCTAACGGCATCGGGTTTTCGCGATTGGCTCGCTGGTCCGGTGCAATCCACGGTCGTCATCGTGGTTGGTCTCGACGAGGTCATCGCCACCGAGGGTACGCAGTTCGTGCCTGCGGAGGCGAACGCTGCCGTTGTCGAGAATGCCGTGACGCTGCGCAGTCCGCGCACGTTGGTGCGCGAATACAACGCGCAGCGCGTGGTGCCGCAGTCGGTCGGACGCTGGCTCCTGTCGAATTCTGAGACCTGGCATGCATCCGATCGGTTCCGCCTGTGGGCTGAGCATGCAATTCCAGCCATCCTGCTCTCCTTGGCCAACGAGATCGACCAGAACACTGGCGCGCTCGTGTTTAAGGGGCCACCGCGGCTTGCGCTGCCGACGCCAGCCGTCCACGCGGGCCTGGTTCCCGAATTGGGCAGGCAAGGCTTCGCCGACCTTCAGGCAGCCGCACGATGGGTCTATGAACTGGAGCGTGAAGCAGAAACCAGACACACGCTTTTCGCAACCGAGTTAGCCCGAACCGGTGGAAACCAAGCTGACACGATCAAATGCGTCAAAGAGAATCTCGGCTTTGCCCTGGAAGGTGCCAAAATCGCCTATCAGATGTCATTGACGAAGGTGAGTGCTGACAATCTCAAAGCGCTCGCTGATTTGCGCAAGGCGGTGACCGAAGAGACCGGCAAGATTACGGATGCCACTCGGCAGGTTGTTGCGGCGGTCGCGTCGGCTCTTGGAATCGGGATTGGTTTGATCGCAGCGCGGATCGCCGCCAACGCCCCGTCGCTTCTTATTGTGGCCGTGATGACAATTGTCAGCGCCTACATTTTTGTGGTCATCTATTCGGGCCACAGCTTCGTTGCTTTGCAGCGGGAACTGCGGGACGTCTGGCGCAACCAGATTTATCGCTTTTTGTCGCAAGAGGACTATACCAAGCTCGTGGTGAAGCCCAGCCAAGACGCTGAGCGCATCCTGAAGGTCGTGTCATGGGTCGGCGGTATCGCGGTGGCGGTTACTTTCGTGGTCGCAGTCAGCGTGGCACTCATCTTTACCGGAGACTCGGTTTCGTCGCCCATTCCGGCTCAATCTTCGTTAACCGCGTCAAATCCGAACCCTGTGGTCACGCCGAGCGCGGGATCGGAAATTATTGGCGCTGCCGAGGAGCCGTTACCAGTGGTTGCGGTGCCACAGGCCTCACCTGACTGACGCGGGGGCGCAGCCATCGGATTCCGATCAGAGCCAGTAGGACGAAGTGATCGGCGTCTGGGTCGGTATGCCTACATTATGCTTCCGAGTCCGCTTTTGGGTTCGCCTGAGCTTTGTGTCTCGGAGTCTATTCTGTTTACAACATTCTACGCCGCAGTGCGAAATAGACCGCAACGGTTGCCGGTGAGAAGGATTTTTAGTAGGATATTGGACGATCGCGATGATCGCAAGTAAAGATGGTTGCGTGCCCCCGCAACCAAAATTTACCGGAATATCAAGACTTTGTCGGCCTCCCAACGGGAGGCCTAAGTCGTTTTTAAGCCTAGCACAACGCAAGCACAGAATCCGGTGTCAAAATGATGTGCCTGGACGATGACGGCCTGAAACCTCGTGT
>NZ_QKML01000029.1:0-12581 GCF_003208455.1 Rhizobium sp. UGM030330-04 | reverse complement strand
CGGCCAAGCTTTGAAAAAATATTTGCTGGATAAGGTCACACTCCTACACATCCATCGATTTGACCCGAATGACGTTCAGTTTGCCGATGCGCTGGTTTCATCCGCTGTTGTCTGGTTTCGCAATGCACCGCCGCCGCGTGGACATGTTGTCCAGTTCACATACGGGGGGACTCTCCAAGAGCCTGCACGAGAAAGAGATATTCCCGTGACGGCGTTAGCCTTGGAAAAGAAATGGACGAGGTTTCCGGCGGCAGGCGTGCGTGCTGTATCCGATGTGCCAACGATTTCAGATTTTTTTGCGATCAAGCGGGGTTTAGCGACTGGCAACAACAAGTATTTTATTCTTGATGAGGATGAGATCGCGGAACGTGACCTGCCAATGGAGTGTTTCAGGCCGATCTTGCCTAGTCCTCGTTATCTCAAAGTCGATGAAGTCCGCGCGGATGATGATGGCTATCCGGTTCTAGGGCGGAGGCTGTTTTTGCTTGATCCTGATATGCCCGAGGATGAAATCAAACACAGACACCCGACCTTGTGGAGTTACCTTGAAGAAGGCCGAGCACAAGGACACCATGAGGGTTATTTATGCCGTCATCGGGCACGGTGGTATGCACAAGAGAAACGCCCACCCGCGCCAATCGTTTGCACCTATCTCGGTCGGGGTGATGCCAAGAACGGGCGACCGTTTCGTTTCATTCTCAATGAGTCGCGGGCAACCGTCGCAAACGTCTATCTGGCTATGTACCCGACCCCGCTTATGGAGCGAGTTCTAAACGCCAATCCAAAACTAATTAGGCCGATATGGAAGGCACTGAATCGGATAAGCGCGGAGAGGTTGTTAGGAGAGGGCAGAGTTTACGGCGGAGGCCTTCACAAGCTTGAACCCAAAGAACTAGCCAATGTACCAGTTCCAGAGATTGCGGAAATATCGCCAGAGCCATTGTTCAGGCAACGCGAAATGAATCTAGAAACTGCAACAGCTTGAAAGGGCGAACGGTTTTTAGGGACGTATGAAAGAGAGCAATGATGGCCGATGAACGGAAGCACAAACACTTAGAGTTGATACAAGGCGTTATTAACCGCCTGTCTACAAACTCGTTTTTATTGAAGGAGTGGAGTGTTGTTCTCGTTTCTGCGTTATTTGCACTTTCCGCCGCCGATAGCCGATCCGCCTTCGTATACCTTGCCTACATTCCGGCGATTATATTTTGGGGGCTGGACGGCTTTTTCCTTTGGCAAGAACAGCTTTTTCGCAAGCTCTATGATCAGGTGCGCGTGTTGCCTGATGATGAGGTCGATTTTTCTATGGATACGAGTGTCATCAAAGGCGATGACCGCCCGACATGGGCGGGTGCGACACTCTCCAAGACACTCATTCTGTTTCATGGCGTACTGATTTCTGCGGTTGTTGTTGTCATGGTCTTAACACTCAAAGCACAGGGGTAACGCTATGGCAAAGCACAGGGCTTTTTATAGTTTTCACTACACACCGGACAACTGGCGCGCGGCAACCGTGCGCAACATCGGCGCGATTGAGGGCAATAAGCCTGCACCGGATAACGATTGGGAAACTGTGAAGAAAGGCGGGGACACGGCGATCAAGAAATGGATTGCCGACCAGATGAAAGGTCGTTCTTGTACGGTCGTTTTGGTGGGTACAAACACCGCCGGACGCAAATGGATTAAGCACGAAATCATTAAATCATGGAACGATGGCATGGGCGTGGTTGGTGTCCATATTCACGGTCTGAAAAATTCAGACGGGAAAGTGTCTACAAAAGGCAAAAACCCATTTGCGGATATTGGCTACGGCAACACAGGCAAAAAACTGTCTTCGATTGTGAAGTGTTACGACCCTAAAGGATTGAACAGCCAAGAGCGATACAACTGGATAAAGCAGCATCTAGCGAATGCAGTCGCAGAGGCCAACAAAATCCGTAAGGACAATTAATTTTCTCTTAAATCCGTTCGTGTACTGTGTTTTTGAGAAGAACAACAAGAAAGCAAATCAATGTGGAGGCAAGTTAGACAGGGACGACTATTCAAACGCACCAGCCAAGAACCCGCAGGACAAGGCGATTTTTTCCCGCTAATCGAAACCAAGGAATTGAGAAAGACGGCGGCAGCCGACCGCAATGCCGTGGCAACACATGAGGATTTGCGGGCTTTGGTGATGGAACTCGAATTGCTTGGGTTCAGTGAGTTTGCGATTGCCGAAGGCTTGGCACTCAAGGCCAACGAAGTGCGGCAACGTGGACAACAACGGCTGACCGAATGACACAGGCCAGCGCCGATATTTTCAAGATAACGCCTTACACGCTAGCGCGTTCCGGCTGGCACTACGCTTTCGCTAACCAGCTTAAAAAATCGCCTTGTCCTTTTCGCTTGGCCTTCATGGTTTCACGTTGCCATACAGCCGCAAGGCTTCCCGCGCTTCCTCTCCTTCCAGATACTCGAACTCCCAAGGCTCACAGCCCCATTCGTTTTGCTCGCAGCCAGACAGGGCGACGGTCATCAGGAAACCCAGAAGTAACCCGCGTTTTAGCTTGGTTTTCATGGCTTCGCCATTCGACCAGGCTAAACCGATTTTCTGAATTTTCGGCGCAATCGACGAAGCAGCGGAATTTTTCGGCGTAGGATTTCTGGTCGGTTCCATTGTCGCAGGATGAAGGCTTGTTTTTCCGGTGATTGCCGATAGCACTTTTCGGCAATGTGCTGGGCGAATAGGCCAGCGACGACGTAGGACAAGCCCCAGCTTTGAAACTTCCGCAGCCAAAACCGATTATAAAAAAACCGTGCCGGAGGCGCGGGCGGTATTTCTCCTTTCAATTCGGGAGGCACACGGCCAACGATTTGCGCCGGAGTGCTTACCGTGCGCAGGTATTCGGCGCGTTGATAGGCTGGGAGTTCAGCAACACGGCGGGCAATGGTGCGGGCGACGGACACGGCCACGTTGCGCGGAATGTTGCGGCGCATGAGTTTCAGCACCCAAATATCATTTTGAAACGGGTGCGGGTTGGTCATGAATACACGGCGAGCGATGCGACAAGGCGAGCTTGCTTACGGGTGATCTTTTCCGCGACGGCTGCCCCGTGGAAGATTGAACGCCGTTCGATATCGGGGTGACTTTCGGCCTGATATCGGCACTCAGTACGCCAGTTTTCAAGCTCCGCGCCCTCTATGACGGTTTCCCCGTCTATTCGGTCGAGTTCATCCCATAGGTCTTGTGGAATGGGCTTCATTCGCAAAAGCCTTCAATGTAAAACGCTTTGCCAAGAGCTTCGATCATTACAGCGTAGAAATTTTCTCGCATGGTGTCGGAGTAGGGGCAACCGTAAGCAGGCTCACCCACGTTTTCTATCCACCAATCGCACTCTTGCCGGACAGTATCAGGGAAGGTTTCAGGGACGCAGCGTTCAAGAATTGGCCGAGCGTAGACCCGATCCGCGATATCTAACCCCGCCTCTTTGAAAGCGATAATTTCACTTTGAACGGCCTCGCCAAGTATCGGATGCACGCCCACGACCTACGATCCAAACTCACGGCGTATATAGCCGATCCATTCATCTGATTTTTGGCCGCTGTCCACGGTGAGAATGGCCGAGACGCGATAGTGCGTAAAGCTGGTGTTTTTTAGGCCGAGGGAAAATTCCACTCTACGGTGCGCCTGCAATTCTGGCAGATAGACAAAGTATTGATTGCCGTTGCGGTACACGTAATCGGCAATTGGGTACTCGATGCCGTCATAGTCGAATTTGTAAACGACAGGTTCAGGGTTTTGGCCTTCTGGCACATCTATCAGAATTTCCAACATCGCCGATCCGGTGTAGGCGTTCGGGATAATGGAAAACCGGAAATGCCGCGATCCGTCATTGCGCATCCCCGTATCTGGATAGACCCACAGCCCGTTAGCAACCCGCGCCACGTCGAGCAGGACATTTTCCCAATAATCAGGCTTTCCAGAGGGTTGCGAGGCGAGGGCAGGTATAGATAGCAACAACAGGCCGCAGAGTATTTTTTTCATTCCGGTCTGAAACCCCACTTGCCGTTTTGGTTTTGCTCAAGCTGTGCGAATAGCCGCCGCATTTGCCGCTGTTCGCTACTCAGGGCGGGCAGGGCTTCGATATACCGCTTTTCGGCAACCTCGATGCCCTTGGCCTTGATGGTGGTCAAAATCGACTGTTTGACGCTTTCCAAAGCTTTCACCATTCTGCCCGATCCCTGCCGATTTCGATTACCTCATCTGCCCCAAGGTGATCGACATATTCAGACGTGGTTGCAAGGCTTCCATGCCCTAGCTGTTTTTGCAGGGCATTGAGCGGGGTTTTTTCGTCTGCAATGAGTTCCATTGCATGTGTGTGCCGGAGGCCGTGCGGGTGTACACGCTTGTCAATTCCGGCTTTCTTGGCGCGACGTTTCAGCATGTCGCGGATATTGGCTTGCGAGGCAATGGGATCGCCCTTGAGGGTGCAGAAAATTGGTGTGGTGCGTTTGTTCAGCTTCAAGCGATCCTTTTTGCGAAACCAAAGATCAAGCAGTCCGAAGGCCGTATTATCGAGGCCGACCGTTCGGGGCTTATGGCCTTTGCCGTCATGTATTCGGATCGTGCCGCGTTCGCCGTTGATATCGCGCTCATAGAGCGCAAGGGCTTCACTGATCCGCAGACCGCACCGATACAGCACCGCAATTAAGGCCGCGTCCCTGATGCCTGTCGGGGCGCGTCTGGAACACTGGTTAATCAGTTTCCGCACTTCGGCAGGGGTGAGAATGTCGATAGGGCGTTTTGCAGACATTTTGTCGGAATACAGTCCTTTTTCTTGATAAAGGACTATATATCACCTATCGTAACAGCTTACCAGACTAAACGACTGTATATCGCTTTCTATGAGCAACAAATTATCGTCAAAAGATCGATGGGAAAGCATCGACCGGATGAGCAGAGCCGAAACCGATGCGGCGCGAGCTCAGGCGCAAGGCATTAGCACCGTCGAGCTTGCATCGCGTGACGAAGCCGCACGTTTGGCCTCGCTGCCTGATCCCGTCATTTCCGAAGAACAGCACCTTGCACAGTTGGCGCAGGATATGGCCGACCAACGCGCCGACGTTGGGCAGGAGCGGGCGCACAGCGTTGACCGCGATATAGGCATAGGCGATGAATAATCTAAGGGGCGTGTCTAATGTGGCCGTTTGAAGAAAAAGCCAACGACAACCTAGAGGAACAAATCAAGCTCTACAACGAAATCGTTGACGAGAAGCAGGAAGAACTCGACGGCTTGCCGGAGCAGGGAAAAAGCGTGGCGATGGATCAGCACCGCGCCGACCTTGAGGAACAGGTACGAATGGCAAAACTGCACATCGCCCAAGTCAAAGAAACCGCCGAGCGTGAAGGCCGCGACGTGGACAATTACGACTATGACCACGGCATGTTTGACGATTAGCCTATGAGCGAAATCAGCGCAAAACCGAGGAAAACTCACAAGCCCGCTGCCGTGCGGAACATCGGCTTTACGAGAATGCCCGCAGGGTTTTTCGAATATCAATGACGAATTTGACCCGCCCTAACGGGTTGCTACGCAATAAAATTCTATGAATTCGAAAGACCCGGCTTGCAGAAAGGTTCTCGTTATCAACGAACCTACAGGAGCTAAAACAATGTCAGACAAACCCATCAAATCATTCAAGGATTATCCGGTCGAGGTTGCAGTATGGGCGAACCAAACCAGCGACGACGAGCCGAAAACCTTCTACAGCGTGACTGTTGAACGCACGTACAAGGACGGCGACGAGTACAAAAAAACCCACGGCCTAAACGGTCGGGACTGCCTCAAAGCTGCGCACCTTCTCGGCCTCGCGCATGAGGAAATTCGCCAACGCGACAATGCACCTCGTTCATGATCCCCCCGCACAGGCTACCGGGTTTCACTCGGTAGCCTTTTCTTTGAAAGTGTCGCTGATGAACCCATTCAAGAAAATGACCGGAGAGCAGCTTACAGCGTGGCGGGCAGAGCGCGGCCTATCAGTGCAGCGGCTTGCCGATAAGCTTGGCAAAGAGCCGGAGGACATCAAAGCGATGGAAGCGGGCGAGCAGCGCATGACGCCCTGCCCGACCCCGACAAGCTGGCCGCCGAGCGAAAAGCAGCCTTTGAAGCGGACGACAAAGCCGCCGAAGTAACGCCGGAGTTCGCAGAGGCCACGGAGCAACCCGCAGCAGAGCAGCCGGAGAAAGCCCCGAAATACGAGGCACAGAAAGCCGCCGAGGAAGAACGCGCAGCCTATGAGAAACAGCAGCGTTTTCTTGCCTTCGAGAACCGCCGACAAGAGCGCATCGAGGAACGTCGCGAGTATTGGCAGATTCCCAAACTTGAGCAGGAGCAGCGCGAAGCACAGCAATACCTAGACGACCATTCGGGCTGGTTTTATCGGTACATCTTGCGCAGCAAACATGCCGACGCAAAACACGAGGCTTGGGCGGCAGATAAGAACCTCGAACACGCCCGCGACCGCTGGAAGCAGGATATACGCGCCTTGTATGCGAAAGCCCCTGATTGGGTACTGGATGAGCAGCTAGAAGCGCGGGGATTGGGGGACAGTGCGGTGAACACTGGCGAAGGTCAGGAACGCACCGAAATGGAAGCCGCGCAAGCTAAGGACGAGCAGGAGAATCAAGCCTTGATTGAGGCGCAGGGCAGCGACGAAGCCGCAGCCCGGCTTGATGGTGTGGTGACGGCCAAGAGCAACGTGCAAAAGCAGAAGCTTGCGCAAGTGCATAGTCGCGCCGAGGCGTTCAAATCCAAACAGGCAGCGGCAAAGCAGGAAGTTGAGCGAACCGACCGCGAGAAGGACAAAGAGCGCGAACACAAGGAAGTTGAAAAACGAGCTTTGCGGGCGAAGGTATTGGATGAGCGCGAACGCGACGAAGACCAAAAGGCACACGACCGCGAGGAGCTGGAACATACCGCCCTCGATGCGCTCGACAGTCAATTAGCGCAGGACATGGCCGACCAACGCGCCGAGCTTGAAGCCGACGATTATTCGCTGTCGGAGGACTTCAAAGAGCCGGAATTTGACAGCGACGAAGAACGGCAGCTTTGGCACGATATGAGGCAACAACGCCTTGAAATTGAGCGCGACGAGGACGGCATAGAGCATGAGTAACGACAGACCATTAGCCGAAGCGGATGCCCTCGCCCGCTCCCTTTGGCGCATCCGCTTTGCGGATCAAGACCCGCACCGGATACCACGTCAATGCGCCCTCATGCTTTCGGTAATCGGTCAGGAGATCGAGCAAGCGGAGGCCGGACGGTATACACAGGCCGATTTCATCGCTTCGGTGATCGGCCAGCTTGAGCAGATGAACGCCGTTGACGCTGCCATAGCGAGGCCACACAAGCCCGTGTAGGCCGATTTCGGTATGTTTTGGTACGGATGCCCTGCCCTACCCCCGAAAAACGTCTGTGCGGGCTTCCTAGAGGCTGCTTTTCGTGTTCAGGCCGTCCGGTCAATCCCCTTGATGGGTTTCCTACTCTCCAAATCTGCTAACCGACCTGCCAAACGGTTCAAGGGGCTGCCCGCATAAACGTGTTGCCCCTGTGATCCGTCCGGCGACCGGACGGCTTCGCATCTCCGCATCGGAAACCACCAACCAAGGAGATGTGAAAATGACCGATACCACCTCACAAACCGCCAAAATACGCGATCAGAACGACCTTTTCCGCGTAGCTAAGCTCACGGGCAAGCATACCGATCTGAAAGGCCAAATCGTCTACACCCAAGGCGTGGACGGACTTTCAGACGGCGACAAACAAGCCGTTTTTCAGCAGGTGCGCGAGTTTTCAGACTTTACCGAGGACAACGACCCGCACGGCGAGCACGATTTCGGGGCTTTCACCCACAACGGCGACAAGTTCTTCTGGAAGATCGACTACTACGCCGCAGACATGATGCACGGCAGCGAAAACCCCGCCGATCCGAGCCAAACGCACCGCGTTTTAACGATCATGCTTGCGAGCGAGTATTGATCTCTGCCCCCTGCGGCTTGGTCAAATCGACTTTGACCAGGCGCAGGGTTTTTCGAGATAGCAGGCTATCCGGTTATCCGGCTTTGCGGTCTTGGTATTCCTGCCACATAGCTATGAACATGTCGCTTTTCGAGCCTTTCTTGAAACCGAAACGTTGCCCCGCCTCTTGCGAAAACTCATTTGCCATGTGCTCAGGCACGGAAAATTCTATTTTTGTTTTCTTTACCGGAGCCTCGCGCGGCGGTTTGTTTAGGTTGTCGTTCGTTTCCGATGGCGGGCTGCCCTTGTCGCGCTTGGTTTCTACGGTGGGCGGTGCGCCTTTGTCGGCGTGGCTCTTGAGTTTCGTTAGATCGGCCATTACGCGACCTCACGATCTGCGGCAGCGGCTACCGCGTCAATGATGCTTTGAGCCATCGCATCGGCTCGTTTTCGCAGCGTTGGGAATGAGGTTTCGTTGATCGCCTTTCCCTTATCCATCGAGGTTTTGAAGGCCGAACGGAACGGGATTTCTCCGGCGAGGACGTTGTAAGGCGTTTGGCCGAGATAATCCCGCGCCCCTGCAATCTCTCGGTCGCTATCTGACGTGATGCACAGCGCAAACGCGATTTTTGAGGCGGGAATGCCCTCTTTCAGCAAGTTATTCGCAAGGACTACCGAGGGTTCGAGGTCGTCTATGCCTTCACTGGTTGGAATAACCACCATATCGGCGGCCTGACAGGCTTTCTGTGTCTCAACGGAGGAATGCGGCGCACCGTCGAAGATGTATAAATCGAAGCTCGGCGCATCTTGCAAGGCTTGGTCGACCGTGCGGAATGGTTCAGCGCGAATTTGAGGTTCGATACCGTTTTGCGCCCTTCTCGCTGTCCATTTCACGCAGGTTGTTTGCTGCGTGTCCAAATCGGCGATTTTCGTCCGTAGACCGCCTTTTGTGGCTTCTACGGCGATGATCCGCGCAAGGGTGGATTTTCCGACCCCACCTTTCTGCGCGACCATTGCGAGTTTGTATGTCATGACCTGTTACCCTGTTTTCGTGATATCCGGCTATCCTGTTAGCAGGTTAACCGGAAGCAATGATAGCAGGTTATCACGATAGCGGGATATTCGGAAGACCGGATAACGGGTTATCCACATAGCAGGATAGCAGGCTATCCGGTTACCTGATTGTTTCTACTTTGCCGCCGAGTCGTATGTATCGGGATTTGCAAAATCCTATGAACGCTGCGTCAGGCGATTGCAGGGTAGGGCAGCCGCTATCGCGCCAGTACTGCACCCAATCGTTTTCCCAGTCATAGACGCTTTGATCGCGGGGGATGAACCGTTTTGCTCGCTCATACGTGTCTGTGGTGCGAAAACGCGGAGCGGGGAGGGCGCTTTCGGAGCTTTCTTTCCACCACGCAACACGGTTCGAAAAGATCACGTTGTTGCCTTCAACTTCGACTGTGTAATCGGGTAGGTGATCGCGTTCGGCCAGCTCGTTCATGAAAAATCGAAATTTTCGCAGTGGACTGGTTGCGCCCATCTTCTTGCGGAGCTTTTCAAGGCCGATTTTCCATTCCTTTTTGCGACCGCAGCCTTTTCGCGCAACCTCGTAGGCTCGGCGTTCATAGGGCTTACCAAGCCGGAAGTAATCGCGGTTTAGCGTCAGGACTTCCTTTGCCTTGACCGCGTTGAAAACCCATTCAGATAACACAATCTCGACCCACAGCAAACGCCCATCAAGACCGTGTTTCCGGCGCACTGTGCCTTTATCGATCAGGCCGAATACGTCTATTTGTTCTTCATCGCCTGTGCGAATGTTGGTGCTTATGGACGTTCCGCGCAGGCGTTCTAACGCTTCCACCAGTGCCTTGTAGTCTTTGCCGCCTGTCCCTCGATTGGTGAATACCAAGAACTCATGACAGTTGATTCGAACACGCGGATTGATTTCTTCGCCGCGATTGAGCTTCGCCATAAGCTGTGAAATTGCGTAGATCAGCAAATCCTTGTCGTAGATCGTTGCCAGACCTTGCACAGAGGGCGTAATTTTGAGCCAGTTGTTACCGTTCCGATATTCTCGGATCGTCGTTACAGGCTTCTTAGAGAGCGAGTAAAAGGGGTGTTCCATCTGCTGCATAACGTCCTTTAGGATCGCGTCTGCAACGTCGCAGATGAACAAATCTTGCTGCGGGTGTTTTTCGGCTGTTAGGTGTTGATTATTCGGGGTTTCAGGAACCATGCCGCAATCATTCGGGGTTTTGGGAACGCTGTCAACGGTTCGGGGTTTTAAGACCGCACTTTGACTGTGGAAAACTTGCTTTTTTGCTTCGGGGTATCAAGAACGAAAATTCGGGGTATCAAGAACACTTTTTCGGGGTATCAGGAACGCATTTTCGGGGTTTTAGGAACATGTGGAAAATAATTCGCGTTATTTTTCCGATACTTGCGGCGTTTTATCCACGGCGTAACACTACACTAAACTATTTTTAAACATTAAAAACACAGGGGCGAGTGTGTGGAAAACAAAAACTCCTGCCCTCCGTTCGCTTTGCTCACTCCGCCCCGATGCTACGCATCGGCCTAAACAATGTCGCGCCTTTGACGCGGCGTTAATTAAAACGGTCGCAAGCTCCCTCTGATCCGACCAAGAGCATACAAGCGTGCTCACTCTGTCAACCGCTTCGCGGTTCTCCACTACGCTTCGCTCCGTTACGACCCCTACGGGGTGACTACCGCTGCGCGCGCACTGTAATTCTGAAAGTGTCGGCTCCGAGGGAATGTCGCTAACGCTAAGAGCCACGCCTGCGGCGCGTCTCTCCAAGGGAATGTGAATAAATTTCAAATTCACCTTGACGACTAATCGACAGGTCATCATCATATAGCAAATATTCGAGGAGATGTGGGCGCAATACAGAAAAGAGCAAGAAGAAACCGACCACGATGCCCGTAAATCTTGATAAGCCACAGAATTGGAAAACGGACATCGCGCAATCAGTCGATATGTACAACGACTGGTTTATGAAATTCGCACCAAAAGCTTTTCGAGAAACGCGGATTAAGACGACCAAGGACGTAGAACAGACCCTTGTGTCGACTGCCAACATGACGGATATCGCTCCCGCAATACTGAGAAATCATCCTGAAGTTCTGCCAACCCTAAGAATGGCGACATGTCCGCCTATTGCCGTTGATCGATTGATAGGCCTCGCTGGTGTGTCGCCAAACCTCGTAAAAACAATGGAGAAAAAACAGTCGATTCCACCGCGAATGTCTGCTCATGCATTGGAACAAGATTTAAAGAAAATAGGAACGATCATCGAGAAGATAGCCGATCCTGATATTTTTGTCTGGTTAGGCCGTGAGCAGGCCGCAACAGATGCAGAATTGCATCGCGCAGCTACTATCGTTGCTGATCGTCTATGCGGAGCAGTGTCCAACCCGATAATTCGAAATGCTCAAGAACAACGACAGTTGGCCGAGATCAAATCGTGGCTAGAAGCACGGGGATATAGGGAGCTTCGAAGCGGGGAGGGAACAAAGTTCGATGCGATGCCGAAAGGCACCTTTAGCTTTCGTCTAAACGTGCCTGTCAAGCTCGAAGGTGGGCAAAAAACAGTCAACATTCCAGTCGACGCGATCATCAAGCCATTGAACTCGTCGCCGGACGAACTACCGATCTTTTTCGAGGCGAAGTCGGCAGGCGATTTCACGAACACCAATAAACGACGGAAAGAGGAAGCTATGAAAATGGCACAGCTTCGAAGCAACTATGGTGATTCCGTCCAGTTCAACCTTTTTCTATGCGGATATTTCGATAGCGGTTATCTCGGTTATGAGGCAGCGGAGGGTATTGATTGGGTTTGGGAACATCGGATTGATGATCTTGCGGAGTTCGGGATATGAGCAAGGCTATCGATATCGGTCGGCTAGAAAAGTCTCGGATTGAATTGCAGAGCCAGTTAGATGAGGTGAAAACATCTCAAGATAGAAACCGACTTGGGCAGTTCGCTACGCCAACTGCATTAGCTTCTGACATTCTGGCTTATGCAAGAGGACTGTTGCCATCCCGTGGCCAAGTTCGTTTTTTCGATCCGGCCATTGGAACTGGGTCGTTCTATTCGGCACTGCTGAGAGAGTTCCCGCGCGGCAGGATCAAGGAAGCAAAGGGCTTTGAGATCGATCCGCACTACAGAAAGCCTGCTTTGGAATTATGGAAGAAAACAAACCTTCATATCGATATCGCCGACTTTACAGAGCAACAGTTCGAACCCCGCTTCAATCTCTTGATCTGTAATCCGCCCTATGTTCGCCATCATCACATGACCACTGAGCAAAAGACCCGATTGCAACAGCTTTCTATGGAATCAAGCGGCGCGCGGTTTTCTGGACTTGCAGGGCTTTATTGTCATTTTGTAGGTCTATCGCATCAATGGTTGGCTCCCGATGCGATTTCCGGCTGGTTGATACCGAGCGAATTCATGGACGTGAACTACGGCCAAGCTTTGAAAAAATATTTGCTGGATAAGGTCACACTCCTACACATCCATCGATTTGACCCGAATGACGTTCAGTTTGCCGATGCGCTGG
>NZ_QKML01000028.1:0-19904 GCF_003208455.1 Rhizobium sp. UGM030330-04 | reverse complement strand
CAGCGAGAGCCGAACCCTTGATGATCGGGATATCGTCGCCCGGGAAGTCGTAGGACGACAGAAGTTCGCGAACTTCAAGCTCGACGAGCTCGAGAAGCTCGGCGTCGTCAACCTGGTCGACCTTGTTGAGGAACACGACGATCGCCGGAACGCCAACCTGACGGGCAAGCAGGATGTGCTCGCGCGTCTGCGGCATCGGGCCGTCGGCTGCCGAGCAAACCAGGATCGCGCCGTCCATCTGCGCTGCACCGGTGATCATGTTCTTCACGTAGTCGGCGTGGCCGGGGCAGTCAACGTGAGCGTAGTGACGGTTCGGCGTCTCATACTCAACGTGGGCCGTCGAAATCGTGATACCACGAGCCTTCTCTTCAGGAGCAGCGTCGATCTGGTCGTACGCCTTGAACTCGCCGAAGAACTTCGTGATTGCTGCCGTCAGCGACGTCTTGCCATGGTCAACGTGACCGATCGTGCCAATGTTGACGTGCGGCTTCGTCCGCTCAAACTTGCTCTTTGCCATTAGTGGCTCTCCATTCTTGTCCCTTGACGGGAATAATCTTCAAAATTCGGTGGGGCGTACCCCGATCACTTCTGACCGGAGTACTTTGCCTGGATTTCCTGCGCCACGTTCGACGGAACCGGCGAATAGTGGTCGAACGTCATCGAGTACTGTGCGCGGCCCTGCGACATGGAGCGCAGGTTATCGACGTACTTGAACATGTTCGCGAGCGGAACATGCGCGTTGATGACAACGGCGATACCACGGCTCTCCTGGCCCTGGATCTGGCCACGGCGGGAGTTGAGGTCACCGATAACGTCACCGACGTAATCTTCCGGCGTTACAACTTCGACCTTCATCATCGGCTCGAGAAGCTGTGCACCAGCCTTCTTGGCTGCTTCACGGAAGCAGGCGCGCGATGCGATTTCGAAGGCGAGAACCGACGAGTCAACATCGTGGAATGCACCGTCGACCAGCGTCGCCTTGACGCCGAGCATCGGGAAGCCAGCCAGCGGACCGGAAGACAGAACGCTTTCGATACCCTTCTGAACGCCCGGGATGTATTCCTTCGGAACGGCACCACCGACGATCTTGGATTCGAACTTGAAGTCTTCGCCTTCGGGGTTCGGTTCGAAGATGATCTTCACGCGAGCGAACTGACCGGTACCACCGGACTGCTTCTTGTGCGTGTAGTCTTCTTCGTGCTGACGCGTGATCGTTTCGCGGTAGGCAACCTGCGGAGCACCGACGGTTGCTTCAACCTTGAACTCGCGACGCATACGGTCGACGATGATGTCGAGGTGAAGTTCGCCCATGCCGGCAATGATGGTCTGGCCGGATTCGTCGTCGGTCTTGACGCGGAAGGACGGATCTTCTGCAGCCAGACGGTTGAGCGCGAGGCCCATCTTTTCCTGGTCGCCCTTGGTCTTCGGCTCGATCGCGATCTGGATGACCGGCTCGGGGAACTCCATGCGCTCGAGGATAACCGGCTTCAGCGGATCGCAAAGCGTATCGCCCGTCGTGGTTTCCTTCAGACCGGCCAGAGCAACGATGTCGCCTGCATAGGCTTCTTCGATGTCTTCACGGCTGTTGGAGTGCATCTGCAGCATACGGCCGACGCGCTCGCGCTTGTCCTTGACCGTGTTCATGACAGACGTGCCCTTCTCGAGCTTGCCCGAGTAGATGCGTGCGAAGGTGAGCGAACCGACGAAGGGGTCGTTCATGATCTTGAACGCAAGCATGGAAAGCGGCTCGGAGTCGTCAGCGTGACGCTCGATTTCGGCTTCCGTCTTGGCGTCGATGCCCTTGATCGCCGGAATGTCCAGCGGCGAAGGCAGGTAGTCGACAACGGCGTCGAGAAGCGGCTGAACGCCCTTGTTCTTGAACGCGGTACCGCAGAACATCGGGTGGAACTTCACGTCGATGGTGCCGCGGCGAACGAGTTCGCGAATCTTGTCGTTATCCGGATAGTTGCCTTCGAGGTAGGCTTCCATCGCTTCTTCGTCGATCTCGACAACGGTCTCGATCAGCTTTTCGCGATATTCTTCAGCCTTGGCCTTCATGTCCTCGGGGATTTCGACGACGTCCCACTGGGCGCCGAGCGATTCGTCGCGCCATACGAGAGCATTCATCTCGACCAGGTCGATAACGCCCTTGAACTCGGTCTCAGCACCGATCGGCAACTGCATGACAACAGCGGTGGCGCCGAGACGGGTCTTGATCATTTCCACCGAGCGGTAGAAGTCAGCGCCGGTCTTGTCCATCTTGTTGCAGAAGATCATGCGCGGAACATGATACTTCTCGGCCTGGCGCCAGACGGTTTCCGTCTGCGGCTCAACACCGGCGTTGGCGTCGAGCAGCGCGATGGCGCCGTCGAGAACGCGCAGCGAACGCTCGACTTCAATGGTGAAGTCAACGTGGCCGGGGGTGTCGATGATGTTGAAGCGACGGGTCTTGCCGTCACGGCCCTTCCAGAAGGTCGTGGTCGCAGCAGACGTGATGGTGATACCACGCTCCTGCTCCTGCTCCATCCAGTCCATCGTGGCTGCGCCATCGTGAACTTCGCCGATCTTGTGCGACTTACCGGTGTAATAAAGAATACGCTCGGTGGTCGTCGTCTTGCCGGCGTCGATATGCGCCATGATACCGAAATTGCGGTAGTCTTCGATTTTATATTCGCGAGCCATAATGGACTGCCTTTCGATATGCGACCGGTTAAGATTACCAGCGGTAATGCGAGAATGCGCGGTTGGCGTCGGCCATCTTGTGCGTGTCTTCACGCTTCTTGACGGCAGAGCCGCGGTTGTTCGCAGCGTCCATGAGTTCGCCGGAAAGGCGATCGATCATGGTCGTTTCGTTGCGCTTGCGCGCAGCAGTGATCAGCCAGCGGATGGCGAGAGCCTGACGGCGCTCCGGACGAACGTCGACCGGAACCTGGTATGTCGCACCACCAACGCGGCGCGAACGCACTTCAACGTGCGGGGCAACGTTGTCGAGGGCGGAGTGGAACACGGTGAGCGGCTCCTGCTTCGTCTTGCCCTGAACGACGTCGAACGCGCCGTAAACGATGCTTTCTGCAACCGACTTCTTGCCGTGAAGCATGATGGCGTTCATGAACTTGGTGACGACCAGATCACCGAACTTCGGATCCGGGTTGATCTCACGCTTTTCTGCACTATGGCGACGGGACATACTTTTTGTCTCTCAATGTTATTGACGCTATACCACGCGGAGAACCTCGCGCAGCGCCTGATTGTGTTGTTGCCGAAATTACTTCGGACGCTTCGCACCGTACTTCGAACGGCGCTGCTTGCGGTTCTTGACGCCCTGGGTATCGAGAACACCGCGGATGATGTGGTAACGCACACCCGGCAAGTCCTTTACGCGGCCGCCGCGGATCATGACCACGGAGTGTTCCTGAAGGTTGTGACCTTCGCCGGGAATGTAGCCGATGACTTCAAAGCCGTTGGTGAGGCGAATCTTGGCAACCTTACGCAGAGCCGAGTTCGGCTTCTTCGGGGTCGTCGTGTAAACGCGGGTGCAAACACCACGCTTCTGCGGGTTTTCCTGCAGGGCAGGAACCTTGTTGCGCTTTACCTGTGCCTGGCGAGGCTTGCGGATCAGCTGGTTTACGGTAGGCATATAACCATCCCTTGCAAAAACTACTTTAGCCACCCTCACGGGTGGCGGCTATGCCGTTGCCGGCGACGATGCACGCATATATCCTCATGCGCAAAACGTGGCCCGATCCGGTTTCACGGATGGACCACCAAGAGCAGAGGACACCGGATGAGGCGTCTTGCGTGCAACATTCGTGTCTTCTACGTGCAATGGAGACCCGTTTGAGATGATGTTCGGGAAAAAGCTTTCCGAACGGCCAGCACCCACAGAGGCTCCGATGGCGGGCGTACTACTGTTTTAGCCAGCTTTCGTCAAGGGCGAATCCACATTTTGCGCCGCCACCCGCGGCCACAAAGCCCGCCCGCAGGCCATTTCCCACTCCTTGTAACATAAGTCTGCGCCGAAGGTCGCGATTTTGACCTCCGCCCTTTGGCTTTTCATAAAATCCGTCTATTGATTCCCTCAAGCGGCCAGAAGCTGGCTCGCCAAGCGCAGGACCGATTCCGGTCCGCCGCATATACAGCAACGACAGATCAAGGAACCGCGTCATGAGCAACCTCCCCGACAACGACAATGGACGCGGCGAGCCGATGGTCTTCATCGTCATCGGCAAGGCCTACGAGACCGACAACTCGGAAGGCATCGACATCCACGTCATCCTCCGGGCGCCGGACGACGACACCGCCGTTCGCGAAACGCTGAACGCACTTTCCGAGGAAGGTTTCATCGAGGCAGACCTCGACCAGATCGGCATGCTGACCGACATTCCGGATGAGGAACCGCACGCCTCCGCCTATCAGGGCGCACTGGAAGGCGAAGTGGCCATCATCCGTTTCGCCTGAGGCGCGGCCCATGACGGTGAGGCGCGTCGTCACCAATATTGCGGCACCCGACCCTGCGCGGGCGGGTGCCTTTTACGGCGACATTCTCGGCATGACCATCGCCATGGATCACGGCTGGATCGTGACCTATGCGAGCCCGGTGGAGACAACGGCCCAGATCAGCTTCGCCCGCGAAGGCGGCTCCGGCACGGTCGTTCCCGATATCTCCATCGAAGTCGACAATTTCGACGAGATTCACGCCAGGATATTAAAGGCGGAACTACCGATCGAATACGGCCCGGCCAATGAAAGCTGGGGCGTGCGGCGCCTTTTCCTGCGCGACCCCTTTGGCAGACTGGTCAACATATTAAGTCACTTATAGATTATATACTTTAAGTTTAGTAGTATTATTCCATTTTCCGTTGAATAATAGATAAATATAGCCTTATATTATACCCGACATGAAATGACGGTGGCGGGTTGGATAATATATTTTCGGAAGATATCATAGACGACATTTACGAGGCGGCGCTTTTTCCTGACCGCTGGGCGGATGTCATCGCCGCAATCGGCCATCGGCTGGATTTCTGGGGCGGCGCCCTCACCTGGGGCAAGGGAGAGGAGGAGGCCTGGCTCTTCACCCCCAATTTGCAGGAACTGATGCAGGCCTTCATGGAAGGCGGCTGGAATCACCGCAATGACCGCCTCACCCGCGCCGTTCGCGAGGGACAGTTTTCCTTCGTGCACGACTTCGACGTCTTCACCCACGATGAATGGGCGGGACTGCCGATCGTGCGTGACTTCCTCATGCCCCGCGGGCTGGGATATGGCGCGGCAACACAGGTCGCGCCACCTGATCACCCGGAGATGACGGTTCTTTTCGAACGCAAGCTTGAAAGCGGTGTCATCGGCCCGGAGACCATGGCCGCGCTCGGGGGATTGAGGCCGCATATCGCCCGCAGCCTCACCCTCGCGACCCGGCTGCAGCGCCAGAAGGCGGATGCGATGACACTCGGCCTCAACGCGATCGGCGCGCCGGCTGCCGTGCTTCAGGCAAGCGGACGTGTCCTTTCCGCCAACACGCTGTTTCAGACGATCCAGAAATCCATTTCCACCCGCGCCCGCGACCGAATCCTGATCTCCGACGAAAGGGTAAACCGGCTACTTTACAAGGCACTTGCCGGACACAGCGTCGGCTCCTTCCCCCTGCCGACCGAGGGCAGTCCCTGCATCCTGCATGTGATACCGCTGCGCAGGGACGCGCTGGACCTCTCGCCGCATGGCTCGGCCATCGTGCTGATCTCACAGCCATCGGACGCCGTCTTCGATGCGACACCGCTCCTGAAGGGGCTTTACGACCTTACCCGAGGCGAAGCCCGCGTCGCGCTTGAAATCATGAAGGGGCTTTCTCTCCCCTCCGTGGCCAGGCAATTGCAGATTTCCCATGAGACGGTGCGCAGCAATGCCAAGTCGATCTATGCGAAAACGGGCAGTACCGGCCAGACTGATCTCGTTCGCCGCCTTTCCGTCCTGACGCGCTACACCATCGGCGATCAGGACTGAAACAAGCCGCTACTCACAGGCCGGAAGAACGGATCGAAGCCATCATCATCCCAAAGAAAAAGGCGCCCGGATTGCTCCGGACGCCTTCACTGAACTTTGGCGGGGCTTCGAAAAGCCCCTGCCCTGACCTTATTCCGCAGCCGGAACCTGATCCGTCATGTCCTGCAGCATCTGGTTCGCAGAGCCTGCACCCGTACCCTTGCGGCGTTCCTCAAGGATGAGGTCGTCACGCGAGGTGGCGATGCGGCGGATCTGCGTCATGGTGCCGCCAGTACCGGCCGGGATGAGACGGCCGACGATGACGTTTTCCTTGAGACCCTGCAGCGTGTCCGTCTTGCCGGCAATCGCAGCTTCCGTGAGAACCTTGGTGGTTTCCTGGAAGGATGCGGCCGAAATGAAGGACGGCGTCTGCAGCGAAGCCTTGGTGATGCCGAGCAGAACAGGATCGCCGTAAGCCGGCTTCTTGCCCTCCTCGATCAGGCGGTCGTTCATGTCGTCCAGCTCGATACGGTCGACATTGTCGCCGACGATGTACTGGCTGTCGCCGGCATCGGTGATTTCGACCTTCTGCAGCATCTGGCGAACGATCACCTCGATGTGCTTGTCGTTGATCACAACGCCCTGCAGTCGGTAGACTTCCTGGATTTCGTTCACGAGGTAGGAAGCCAGAGCCTCCA
Organism: Rhizobium sp. UGM030330-04; assembly: GCF_003208455.1. NCBI lineage: Bacteria > Pseudomonadati > Pseudomonadota > Alphaproteobacteria > Hyphomicrobiales > Rhizobiaceae > Rhizobium > Rhizobium sp. UGM030330-04. Next base: position 13,227 of record NZ_QKML01000028.1, on the reverse strand, counting down.
CGCCCTTAATTGCCAGAATGTCGTGCGGTGCCGGGTTGCCGTCGAGAATGTATTCGCCCTTCTCGATGTAGTCGCCTTCCTGAAGATGGAAGGGCTTGCCCTTCGGGATCAGGTATTCGACCGGCTCGACGCCGTCTTCCGCAGGCTCGATCATCACGCGACGCTTGTTCTTGTAGTCGCGACCCAGGCGGATCGTACCGTCGATCTCTGCGATGACGGCGTGATCCTTCGGACGACGTGCTTCGAACAGTTCGGCAACGCGCGGCAGACCACCGGTGATGTCCTTCGTCTTGGCGCTTTCCAGCGGCGAACGTGCAAGCACGTCACCCTGGGAGACCTTGGAACCCGGCTCGACCGACAGGATGGCGTCCACCGACAGCTGGAAGCGGGCTTCGCCACCACGGGCAAGCTTCGCAACAGCGCCGGAAGCGTCCTTGATGACGATCGCCGGCTTGAGGTCCGAACCGCGCGGCGTCGAACGCCAGTCGATAACCTGACGCTTGGTGATGCCGGTGGATTCGTCGGTGGCTTCCAGAACGGAAAGACCGTCGACGAGGTCCTCGAAGTGAACGGTACCTTCCACTTCCGTCATCATCGGACGGGTGTAGGGGTCCCACTCTGCCAGACGCTGGCCACGCTTTACCTTGTCGCCATCGTCCACGAAGATCTTCGAACCATAGGCAACGCGCTGCGAAGACCGCTCCTGGCCGCGCTCATCGAGAATGGTGACGGCCATGTTACGGCCCATCGCGATAAGAGTGCCTTCGGAGTTGCGCAGGATGTTGCGGTTCTTGATCGCAATCGTGCCCTCGTAAGAGGCTTCGAGGAACGACTGGTCGACCACGTTCGCCGTACCGCCAAGGTGGAAGGTACGCATGGTGAGCTGCGTGCCCGGTTCACCGATCGACTGTGCGGCGATGACGCCAACGGCTTCGCCCATGTTGACAGGCGTACCGCGTGCAAGGTCACGACCGTAGCAGACGCCGCAGACGCCAACCTGCACTTCGCAGGTCAGAGCCGAGCGGATGCGCACGGACTGGATGCCCGCCTTTTCGATGACGGCCACATCGGCTTCATCGATGAGCGTGCCGGCCTTGACGAGGTTTTCGCCCGAAACCGGATGATCGATATCATCAAGCGCCGTACGGCCGAGGATACGTGCGCCGAGCGAGGCAACGACCTGACCGGCATCGACGATGGCTGTCATGGTGAGGCCCTTGTCGGTACCGCAATCGGTGGAGTTGACGATGCAATCCTGCGCGACGTCGACCAGACGGCGGGTAAGGTAACCCGAGTTCGCGGTCTTCAGGGCGGTGTCTGCAAGACCCTTACGGGCACCGTGGGTCGAGTTGAAGTACTCGTTAACGGTCAGGCCTTCCTTGAAGTTCGAGATGATCGGCGTCTCGATGATTTCACCCGACGGCTTCGCCATCAGGCCGCGCATGCCGCCCAGCTGACGCATCTGGTTCGGAGAACCACGAGCGCCCGAGTGGGACATCATGTAGATGGAGTTCATCGGCTTCTGGCGGCCCGTTTCCGGATCGAACTCGACAGCCTTGATGCGTGCCATCATCTCTTCGGCGACCTTTTCGGTAGCCTTGCCCCAGGCGTCGACAACCTTGTTGTACTTTTCGCCCTGGGTGATGAGACCATCGTTGTACTGCTGTTCGTATTCCTTCACGAGAGCTTCGGTGTCACCGACGATCTTCACCTTGCTGTCCGGAATGACCATGTCGTCCTTGCCGAACGAAATGCCGGCGCGGCAGGCATGGGCAAAGCCGAGCTGCATGATGCGGTCGCAGAAGATGACCGTGTCTTTCTGGCCGCAGTGGCGGTAGACCGTGTCGATCATCTTGGAGATGTTCTTCTTGGTCATTTCCTGGTTGCAGACGTCGAAAGGCACATTGACGTTCTTCGGCAGAAGTTCGCCAATCAGCATACGGCCAGGGGTCGTCTCATGAATCTTCGAAACCGGCTTGCCATCGGCATCCACGGTCTTGAAGCGGCCGCGGATCTTGGCATGCAGCGTCACGACCTTGTTTTCAAGCGCGTGATGCAGCTCACCGATATCCGAGAAGGCCATGCCTTCGCCCGGCTCGTTCTGGTTCATGATCGACAGGTAATAGAGGCCGAGAACCATGTCCTGCGACGGAACGATGATCGGATGACCGTTCGCCGGATGCAAGATGTTGTTGGTCGACATCATCAGCACGCGTGCTTCCAGCTGGGCTTCCAGCGAAAGCGGCACGTGGACAGCCATCTGGTCACCGTCGAAGTCGGCGTTGAAGGCCGTGCAGACGAGCGGGTGCAGCTGGATGGCCTTGCCTTCGACCAGCATGGGTTCGAAAGCCTGGATACCCAGACGGTGCAGCGTCGGTGCGCGGTTCAGAAGAACCGGATGCTCGCGGATGACCTCGTCGAGGATATCCCAGACCTCCGGCTTTTCCTTTTCAACCAGCTTCTTGGCCTGCTTGACGGTCGAGGAATAACCCTTGGCGTCGAGGCGGGCGTAGATGAACGGCTTGAACAGTTCGAGCGCCATCTTCTTCGGCAGGCCGCACTGGTGCAGCTTCAGTTCCGGACCGGTCACGATGACCGAACGACCGGAATAGTCGACGCGCTTGCCGAGAAGGTTCTGGCGGAAGCGGCCCTGCTTGCCCTTGAGCATGTCGGAGAGCGACTTCAGCGGGCGCTTGTTGGCACCCGTGATGACGCGGCCGCGACGGCCGTTGTCGAACAGCGCATCGACGGATTCCTGCAACATGCGCTTTTCGTTGCGGATGATGATGCCAGGCGCGCGAAGCTCGATCAGGCGCTTCAGACGGTTGTTACGGTTGATGACGCGGCGATAGAGATCGTTAAGGTCGGACGTCGCGAAACGGCCGCCATCCAGCGGAACCAGCGGACGCAGGTCCGGCGGAATGACCGGAACGACCTTCATGATCATCCATTCCGGACGGTTGCCCGACTCCATGAAGTTCTCGACGATCTTCAGGCGCTTCATCAGCTTCTTCTGCTTGAGATCAGACGTGGTCTCAGCAAGTTCGGCACGCAGGTCGCCGGCGATCTTTTCGAGGTTCATCGAAGCCAGCATCTCGTAGATGGCTTCAGCGCCGATCATGGCGGTGAACTGGTCTTCGCCGAACTCGTCGACGGCGATCATGTACTCTTCTTCGGACAGAAGCTGGTTCTGCTTCAGCGAAGTGAGGCCAGGCTCGGTGACGATGTAGTTCTCGAAATAAAGAACGCGTTCGACATCCTTCAGCGTCATGTCGAGCAGGGTCGAGATACGCGAGGGAAGCGACTTCAGGAACCAGATGTGGGCAACCGGCGCTGCGAGCTCGATATGGCCCATGCGCTCACGGCGAACGCGCGACAGCGTTACTTCGACGCCGCACTTTTCGCAGATGATGCCCTTGTACTTCATGCGCTTGTACTTGCCGCACAGGCACTCGTAGTCCTTGATCGGTCCGAAGATACGCGCGCAGAAAAGGCCGTCGCGTTCCGGCTTGAACGTACGGTAGTTGATGGTTTCCGGCTTCTTGATCTCGCCGTAGGACCACGACAGGATTTTTTCCGGCGAAGCAATCGAAATCCGGATGGAATCGAAATGCTGCGCAGGCACCTGAGGATTGAAAAGATTCATGACCTCTTGGTTCATGCCTTGTCTCCTTGAGAGGCTAGCTGCTGCCCCTGTTTGCATCCGGACCGGTTTCTTCCCGGGTCGCCGTCCAGAGCTTTAAATACGGATTAACCGCACAATGCGGCGAAAGTGTCCCACGCCAGCCGGGCTGACGGGAAACCGGCAGGCGCCCGGCAGGCGCCCGCCTCTCTCATTTTTATTCCGCCGCGTCGGGCAGCTGGTCTTCTGGCTGGTTCTCGATCTTCGAGTTTTCCAGCTCAACCGAAAGACCGAGCGACCGCATTTCCTTGACGAGAACGTTGAAGCTCTCCGGAATACCGGCCTCGAAGGTATCGTCGCCACGGACGATCGCTTCGTAGACCTTGGTGCGGCCGGCCACGTCGTCCGACTTGACGGTCAGCATTTCCTGCAGCGTGTAGGCCGCGCCGTATGCTTCCAGAGCCCAGACTTCCATTTCCCCGAAGCGCTGTCCGCCGAACTGCGCCTTGCCGCCCAGCGGCTGCTGGGTAACGAGCGAGTAAGGACCGATCGAGCGAGCGTGGATCTTGTCGTCAACAAGGTGGTTCAGCTTGATCATGTACATGTAGCCGACGGTGACCTTGCGGTCGAATGGCTCACCGGTACGACCGTCATAAAGGACGGACTGACCGGATTCATGCAGACCTGCCTTCTTCAGCATCGCGGCAACGTCGGGCTCATGCGCACCGTCGAAGACCGGGGTCGCGATGGAAACACCGCGCTTGGCTTCTTCGGCAAGCTTCACCAGCGAGTCGTCGTCGAAACGCTGAACCTCGTCATTGGCTTCAGACGCGTAGATTTCCGTCAGCTCGCTGCGAAGTTCGCTGATGTCCATCGTCTTGCGATACTCTTCGAGCATCTCGCCGATCTTCTTGCCCATGCCTGCGCATGCCCACGCGAGGTGAGTTTCGAGGATCTGGCCGACGTTCATGCGCGAAGGCACGCCGAGCGGGTTCAAGCAGATGTCGACATGCGTGCCGTCTTCGAGGAACGGCATGTCCTCGACCGGAACGATACGCGAGACGACGCCCTTGTTACCGTGACGGCCGGCCATCTTGTCGCCCGGCTGGATCTTGCGCTTAACAGCAACGAAGACCTTGACCATCTTCATGACGCCCGGAGGCATTTCGTCGCCGCGCTGGACCTTTTCAACCTTGTCCATGAAGCGCTGTTCAAGGCGCGACTTGGATTCGTCGTACTGGCCGCGAAGCGCTTCGAGTTCGGACTGGGCCTTCTCGTCTTCGACCGCGAACATCCACCACTGCGAGCGGGGATATTCGGAAACGACGGCGTTGGAAAGCTCGACGCCCTTCTTGAAGCCCTTCGGACCGGCGATGGAAACGTGGCCACGCAGCATGTCGATCAGGCGGCCGTAGACGTTACGGTCAAGAATTGCCTGTTCGTCGTCGCGGTCCTTCGCCAGACGTTCGATCTCTTCGCGCTCGATAGCCATCGCGCGCTCGTCCTTCTCCACACCGTGACGGTTGAAGACGCGGACTTCGACGACCGTACCGAACGTGCCCGGAGGCATGCGCATGGAGGTGTCGCGAACGTCGGAAGCCTTTTCACCGAAGATGGCGCGCAGAAGCTTTTCTTCCGGCGTCATCGGGCTTTCGCCCTTCGGCGTGATCTTGCCGACGAGGATATCGCCCGGCTGAACTTCCGCACCGATGTAAACGATACCGGCTTCGTCGAGGTTCTTCAGCGCTTCTTCCGAAACGTTCGGAATGTCGCGCGTGATTTCTTCCGGACCAAGCTTCGTGTCGCGTGCCATCACTTCGAATTCTTCGATGTGAATGGAGGTGAACACGTCGTCGGAAACGATACGTTCCGACATCAGGATCGAGTCTTCGTAGTTGTAACCGTTCCAGGGCATGAACGCGACGAGCGCGTTACGGCCAAGCGCCAGATCGCCGAGGTCGGTCGAAGGACCGTCCGCGATGATGTCACCCTTGGAGATGGCGTCACCGACGGAAACCAGCGGACGCTGGTTGACGCAGGTATTCTGGTTCGAACGCTGGAACTTCTGCAGACGATAGATGTCAACACCGGACTTGCCGGCATCGAGATCTTCCGTGGCGCGGATAACGATACGGGTCGCATCCACCTGATCGACAACACCGCCACGACGGGCCGCGATGGCAGCACCGGAGTCACGGGCAACGATCGGCTCCATGCCGGTACCGACGAACGGTGCCTCGGCGCGCAGAAGCGGAACGGCCTGACGCTGCATGTTCGAGCCCATGAGAGCGCGGTTGGCGTCGTCGTTTTCCAGGAACGGAATGAGAGCCGCTGCGACCGAAACGAGCTGCTTCGGCGAAACGTCCATCAGGTTGATGTTGTCACGCGGGGCGAGCATAACTTCGCCCGAATGACGGGAAACGACGAACTCTTCGGAGAACGAACCATCGTCGTTGAGCGGCGCGTTGGCCTGTGCGACGTAATACTTGGCCTCTTCCATGGCGGAGAGATAGATCACGTCGTTCGTAACCTTGCCGTCCACGATCTTGCGGTACGGGCTTTCGATGAAGCCGTACTTGTTGACGCGGGCGAAGGTCGCGAGGCTGTTGATAAGACCGATGTTCGGGCCTTCCGGCGTTTCGATCGGGCAAATACGGCCGTAATGGGTCGGGTGAACGTCGCGGACTTCGAAGCCGGCGCGCTCGCGGGTCAGACCACCCGGTCCAAGAGCCGAAAGACGGCGCTTGTGGGTGATTTCCGAAAGCGGGTTCACCTGGTCCATGAACTGCGACAGCTGCGAGGAACCGAAGAATTCGCGAACGGCGGCAGCAGCCGGCTTCGCGTTGATCAGGTCCTGCGGCATCACGGTGTCGATTTCGATCGAGGACATACGTTCCTTGATCGCACGTTCCATGCGCAGAAGGCCGAGACGATACTGGTTTTCCATCAGCTCGCCGACCGAACGGACACGACGGTTGCCGAGGTTGTCGATATCGTCGATCTCGCCCTTGCCGTCACGCAGTTCGACCAGCATCTTGACGACCGCGAGGATGTCTTCCTTGCGCAGCGTGCGCACGGTGTCTTCCGCGTCGAGGTCGAGACGCATGTTCATCTTGACGCGGCCAACGGCCGAAAGGTCGTAACGCTCTGCATCGAAGAACAGCGAGTTGAACATCGCTTCCGCCGATTCCATGGTCGGCGGCTCACCCGGACGCATGACGCGGTAGATGTCGAACAGGGCTTCCTGACGGTTTTCGTTCTTGTCGGCAGACAGCGTGTTGCGGATGTAGGCGCCAACATTGACGTGGTCGATGTTGAGAACCGGAATCTCGTCAAAGCCGGACTGCAGGATAAGACCAAGCGTCTTCTCGTCGATTTCGTCGCCGGCTTCGAGATAGATTTCGCCCGTCTCGTAGTTGACGATGTCTTCGGCCAGATAGTTGCCGTACAGGTCCTCGTCGGTCGCCTTCAGCGCCTTGAGGCCCTTTTCGGAAAGCTGGCGGATAAGGCGCGGGGTCAGCTTCTTGCCGGCCTCGACAACGACTTCGCCGGTATCGGCGTCGATCATGTCGGTGACGACCTTGGCGTTCTTCAGCGTCTCGGACTGGAACGGAATGCGCCAGCCGTCGCCGTCGCGCTCATAGGAAGCCTTGGTGTAGAAGGTCGACAGAATGTCTTCGCCATCCATGCCAAGCGCCATCAGGAGCGAGGTCACGGGCAGCTTGCGGCGACGGTCGATACGCGCATAGACGATGTCCTTGGCGTCGAATTCGATATCGAGCCAGGAACCACGATAGGGGATGACGCGCGCGGCAAAGAGCAGCTTGCCGGAAGAATGGCTCTTGCCCTTGTCGTGGTCGAAGAACACGCCCGGCGAACGGTGCATCTGCGAAACGATGACGCGCTCGGTGCCGTTGACGATGAACGTGCCGTTATTGGTCATGAGCGGCATGTCGCCCATGTAGACGGACTGTTCCTTGATGTCCTTGATGGACTTCGCGCCGGTATCCTCGTCGATATCGAACACGATGAGGCGCAGCGTCACTTTCAGCGGCGCCGCATAGGTCAGGTCGCGCTGACGGCATTCCTCGACGTCGAACTTCGGCGCTTCGAACTCGTAGGACACGAATTCGAGCATGGAGGCGCCCGAGAAATCGGTGATCGGGAATACGGACTTGAATACGGCATTCAATCCCTCGTCGGGACGGCCACCCTTGGGCTCGTCAACCATGAGAAACTGGTCATACGAAGCCTTCTGAACCTCGATGAGGTTCGGCATTTCCGCTACTTCTGGAATTTTGCCGAAAAACTTGCGTACGCGCCTGCGACCGTTAAACGAAAGGGTCTGAGCCATCGTCGCTCCTTTAAAATTGCATCCGGGCCTGCAACGGACGGGAACCGATGGCCAGTCGATCCCGTCAAGCAATGGGTGTCATCAATCTCGTTCCACATCCCGGATCGATCAGGCCGGATTGCCTTGATGAGCCGGTTCGGAACCATTCTCTTGAAGAACCCATTACCCAAAAGCCGTTTTCAAGCGGCTTTTGGGTAATAAGTTTTAAAAACGATGACGACGGAAAGGGGCATTAAGCCCCTTCCCGCCAGCAATCGCAAGATTACTTAACGTCAACCTTGGCGCCTGCGTCTTCAAGCTTCTTCTTGAGATCAGCAGCTTCAGCCTTGGAAACGGCTTCCTTGACCGGCTTCGGAGCGCCTTCGACGAGGTCCTTGGCTTCCTTGAGGCCGAGACCGGTGATGCCGCGGACTTCCTTGATGACGTTGATCTTGTTGGCGCCAGCGTCAACCAGGATAACGTCGAACTCGGTCTTTTCTTCTTCAGCAGCAGCAGCAGCGCCTGCACCGCCGGCAACAGCAGCAACAGCTACCGGAGCAGCAGCGGAAACGCCCCACTTTTCTTCGAGAAGCTTGGACAGTTCTGCAGCTTCCAGAACGGTCAGCGAGGAGAGGTCTTCTACGATCTTTGCGAGATCAGCCATTTTGATAGTTCCTTTTGTTCAGTTCGAACCAGTTTGAATATTTACAGCGAAAAACCGCCTTAAGCGGCTTCGTCCTTCTTGGCGTAAGCCGAGAACACGCGGGCAAGCTGGCTTGCCGGTGCTGCAACAACCGTTGCGACGCGGGTTGCCGGGGCATTGAGAAGGCCCAGCAGCTTCGCACGCAGCTCGTCCAGCGAAGGCAGGGTCGCAAGCGACTTGACTGCTTCGGCGTTGAGCGTGGTTGCGCCCATGGCGCCACCGAGAACAACGACCTTGTCGTTGGTCTTGGCGAAATCCATGACGACTTTCGGAGCGATCATCGGGTCAGTGCTGTATGCAATCAGCGTCTGTCCCTTGAAGAGATCTGACATCCCTTCCGACTCCGTACCCTGAAGAGCGATCTTGGCCAGGCGGTTCTTCGCGACCTTGACGGTGCCTCCGGCAGCGCGCATCTTCGAACGGAAGTCGTTCATCTGCGCAACGGTGACACCAGCATAGTGGGCCACGACAACCGAACCGGAAGCCTTGAAGACTTCGTTCAGCTCCGTGACGAATTCGCGTTTTTCCGCTCTTTCCACTGTCTGTCTCCAGTAGACGGGAACACAACATGTGAACCCGTCGGGTTTGCCTTTGCCCCAAGGGACCTTTTTACAAAGATCCCGAGCGACGCTCGAGGATCCTGTCCCCCGCTCTGTCGCCGCAAACGGCTTCAGGCACAGGCACACCAGGTTCGAACCGGACAGTCAGGCATCGTTTCGATGCCTCAAATCCAGCCTCACCCGTCTCATGCAGGTTGAATGATTAAGGCCAAGTCCCGAAAGACATGGCCACCCGCAATCTCGGACAGGAGTTCCGGGTTTCCCCGGAAATCTCCGGCTCCTGGGAGCCGGAAATTCTTTTATTCACACTTCCCTTGAGAAGCGCGAGAATTGATTAAGCCGAAACCGACGAAGGATCGATCTTGACGCCCGGACCCATGGTCGAGGAAATGGCGACGCGCTTGACATAGTTGCCCTTGGCGCCAGCCGGCTTTGCCTTGATGACCGCATCGGCGAAAGCCTTGATGTTTTCCTCAAGAGCCTTGGCATCGAACGAAGCCTTGCCAACGCCAGCGTGTACGATACCGGCCTTTTCGACGCGGAACTCGACAGCGCCGCCCTTGGACGCCTTGACGGCGCCGGCAACATCCATCGTCACCGTACCGACCTTCGGGTTCGGCATCATGCCACGCGGGCCGAGTACCTTGCCGAGACGGCCGACGAGCGGCATCATGTCCGGGGTCGCGATGCAGCGATCGAAGTCGATCTTGCCGCCCTGGACGATTTCAACCAGCTCTTCCGCGCCAACAACGTCAGCGCCGGCTGCCGTGGCTTCATCAGCCTTGGCGCCACGGGCGAAGACGGCGACGCGAACGTCACGGCCGGTGCCGTTCGGCAGGTTGACGACGCCACGAACCATCTGGTCCGCGTGGCGCGGGTCAACGCCGAGGTTCATCGAAACTTCAACGGTTTCGTCGAACTTGGCGACAGCACGTTCCTTGACCATCGAGATGGCGTCGGTAAGAACGTAAAGCTTGCTGGGATCCACGCCTTCGCGGATCTTCTGAATGCGCTTTGCTACCTTGGCCATGATCAACCTACCACTTCCAGGCCCATGGCGCGGGCAGAGCCCTCAACCATTGCCATTGCGCCTTCGATGTCGGCTGCGTTCAGATCCTTCATCTTGGCTTCAGCGATCGTCTTGACCTGAGCCTTGGTGATGGAGCCGACCTTGGCGCCCTTGCCAGGCGTCTTGGAACCGGAGGTGATCTTCGCTTCCTTCTTCAGCCAGTAGGTCATCGGCGGCTGCTTCATGACGAAGGTGAAGGACTTGTCCTGGTAATAGGTGATGACGACCGGGATCGGCATACCCTTTTCCATTTCCTGCGTGGCAGCGTTGAACGCCTTGCAGAATTCCATGATGTTAATGCCACGCTGACCAAGTGCAGGACCGATCGGCGGGGACGGATTGGCCGCCCCGGCCTTTACCTGCAGCTTGAGCTGGCCTGCAACTTTCTTAGCCATATCTCTCTGCCTTTCAATTCAAACCGGTGACCCGGTCTCTCTCAAGCCGGATCGCTCCGGCGGCTGCGGTTGCGTGGTGCGGCGCCCTGCCCCGGCTTAAGGGCCAGATTGCCTTCCACGCGCTTGGGGCTTCGCCCCGCCAATCAGACCTTCTCGACCTGATTGTATTCCAGCTCGACCGGCGTAGCGCGGCCGAAAATCGAAACTTCCACCTTCAGGCGCGAGCGCTCTTCGTCGACATCCTGAACCACGCCGTTGAACGACGCGAACGGACCATCGGAAACGCGAACCTGCTCGCCGATCTCGAACGAAACCGAAGACTTCGGACGCTCGACACCTTCCTGAACCTGACCGAGGATACGATCGGCCTCATAATCCGGGATCGGAACAGGCTTGCTGTCCGAACCGAGGAAACCGGTCACCTTCGGCGTGTTCTTGATGAGGTGATAGGCCTCATCCGTCAGGTTGGCGCGCACCAGCACGTAACCCGGAAAGAACTTGCGCTCGCTGTCGACCTTGCGGCCACGACGCACCTCGACGACCTTTTCGGTCGGCACGAGGATTTTCTCAAAAAGATGATCCAGACCCTTCTGGCGGGCCTTTTCCTCGATCGACTCGGCGACCTTCTTTTCAAAATTCGAATATGCGTGAACGATATACCAGCGCGCTGCCATTTTTATTCTCCGTTCGATCCTTCCACCGGGCCTTCGACCGCGCCGTTACCGGCCTACGTTCAGCACCAGACTGAGCAGCCAGCCGATGAGCTGATCCGCAGCAAAGAAGAACAGAGCCGCAAAAATGACCATCACCAGCACCATAGCCGTCGAAATCATGGTCTCGCGGCGCGACGGCCAAGTGATTTTTGACGCTTCGGCGCGAACCTGCTGCAGAAACGTAAACGGATTGGTTTTGGATGCCATTGACTGCCCACGCAATTACGGCGCGTAAAGCCGATACTGATCAGCCCCACGCACCGCGTGTCTGTTTTGACCCTACATAAACACCGATTCCACTTTTAACAAGAGGAAATCGACATTCGGCGAAATTCGCCGGAAATCCGGCATCCATCTGCCATGCAGCGAAAGCCCGCGCTTGCGAATGGAAAGTGGCAGGGGCAGAGGGGCTCGAACCCCCGACCTGCGGTTTTGGAGACCGCCGCTCTACCAACTGAGCTATACCCCTTCGACACCTGAACCGGCCGCTAAATCGCTTGGCCAATTCGGTATGCGCTCCTTTAAGGTGCAGGGAAAAGAATGGCAAGTGTGTTTTTTGTTTTTTCACATTGTCTGGCAAAATATGCCGACGCACTTCCCTGCCCCGCCTGATGCACCCCCTATTGCATTGATCCGCCTTCAACACTTTCACAGGAAACCCCATGAGCATCTATCTCGTCCGTCACGGCCAGACCGAATTTGATGCCGTCCGCCGCTGGCAGGGCCAGGTCGATTCGCCGCTGACGGAACTGGGGCGGCAGCAGGCGATGCTGATGGGACGCAGGCTCGCCACGCTGGTTGAAACCGGTGAAGTGCATATTTTTTCCAGCCCGCTTGGCAGGGCCAGACAGACCTGTGAAATCGTCGCGGGCGAAATCGGCATGATCGACGGCATCACTCTCGATCCCGGACTGATGGAAATCGGCATGGGCGCATGGGATGGCATGACGGATTACGAGATCGACTACGAATATCCCGGCATGCGCGACGGGCTGGATCGCTACGAGTGGTTTTTCCATGCACCGGGCGGCGAAACATTCGACAGGATGAGGAGCCGCGTCGCCCGCAGCCTGGAGACGATCACACAGAGACAGGCCCGCGACGCGATCGTCATCTGCCACGGCATAACCAGCCGGATATTGCGCGGCGTCTATGCGAACCTTTCCAGAGAGGAAGCCCTGCGCCTCGATGTGCCGCAGGATGCGTTTTTCCATCTTCAGGACGGCGACGTCACCCGGATCGACTGCTGATCCTTTCAGGCAATAAAAAACCCCGCTGTTTCCAGCGGGGTTTTCCTCAATCCCTTGCGGGTTTGAAAATTACTCGACGATCGAAGCCACGATGCCGGCGCCGACGGTACGGCCGCCTTCGCGGATAGCGAAGCGCAGCTTTTCTTCCATCGCGATCGGAACGATCAGCTCGACGTCAACGGTGACGTTGTCGCCAGGCATAACCATTTCCGTGCCTTCCGGAAGCGTAACGATGCCCGTTACGTCCGTCGTGCGGAAGTAGAACTGCGGACGGTAGTTCGTGAAGAACGGCGTATGACGGCCGCCTTCTTCCTTCGTCAGGATGTAGGCTTCGGCCTTGAACTTCTTGTGCGGCTTGACGGAACCCGGCTTGCACAGGATCTGACCACGCTCGACGCCGTCACGGTTAACACCGCGAACCAGTGCACCGATGTTGTCGCCGGCCTGGCCCTGGTCGAGCAGCTTGCGGAACATTTCAACGCCGGTAACCGTCGTCTTCGAGGTCGGACGGATGCCGACGATCTCGACTTCTTCACCAACCTTGACGATACCGCGCTCAACGCGACCCGTCACAACCGTACC
>NZ_QKML01000027.1:0-21971 GCF_003208455.1 Rhizobium sp. UGM030330-04 | reverse complement strand
GTCTGCAAAACGCAACATCAAATCTTCTCACTCACAAAATTCGGCCCAGCCGATACAAAAGGGCCGCTCATGCGGCCTTTTGTCGTTCAAGACCAGAATAATAAAAAGACGCCTCGTGCGTCCCTTAAAGGAGACAAATCGCCTTCGGCAATTTGCTCCGGCACCAAGCATAACCGCAATGCGGTTACGCTCTCGCGACAAGTTCTGCGAACTTGTCGCTGGGAATGACATTTTTGCGAACGCAAAAAGTCGGTTAACGCGGGGTGGAGCAGCCCGGTAGCTCGTCAGGCTCATAACCTGAAGGCCGCAGGTTCAAATCCTGCCCCCGCAACCACTGAAACTTGAATATTTGACCATTCAAGTCGTTTGACAGAAAGCTCCTCCGCGTAAGCGTCGAGGAGCTTTTTTTGTTTCTGCGCAGTGTCCAGTTCGCCGGCGCGGAGCCGCTCCAGATAATTGTGCTGCTTCAGCGCCTCGAACTGCTTCTCCAGGATCGTCGCTGCCTCCATCGCAGCAAGGATGGAAGCGATCCGGCCGTGGACTTCGAGTGATGCCGGCTGGTGGCCCGGGGTCTTGCCGATCACCACCTTCTGGATGAACTGGCGGACGATGTTGATGAAGGGCTGCTTGGTCTCGGTATCGGCGTGTTCGCGCAGGTAATAGAAGGCAGAGTTGATGACCATCTCGACGGCTTCAGGACTGACCTCCGCCTTCAGCTTCCTGATCTTCTCCCCGAAATCTTCCTCCGCCGGCGCCTGCTTCAGCCGGGCCTCGAGGCCGGCACGGCGCTCCTCCAGCGTGTCGAGCATATCGTCTAGGGCGGCGAGGCGAGGGCGACCCTCAGCCGCACGGTCGCTGATCTGCTGGATGATCTGGCGCTGTTCCTGTTCCGCAGCTTTCAATTCCCCGGAAATGCGCTGGCGCTCGTCCGGTTCCTTCTTCATCGAAGCTGCGAGGTTTTGGCGAGCCTGTCCGGCGACGTCGTCGAATACACCCATGCCGAAGAAGGCGGCGGGGAGGCAGGACAGCACCCGATCCTCCAGGTTCTTGCGGAGAATGGTCTTTTGGTTGGAGCAGCAGGCGCCATCGAGCCCGTCGATAGGCAGCTTGTTCTTGTGGTTGGAGCAGCCGTAGCGTTCCTTGGCCATGATGGCGTAGGAGCCACCGCATTCGGCGCACTCCAGCATTCCGCTCAGCAGGTAGCTCGGCCGATGCGTCCTGTTCAGCCGATTGGTGGTCGTGCGGGAAAAATTCTCGAGCGTCGTTAGTTGCCTTTCTTTTACGCGCGCCCAGAGTTCGTCGCTGATGATGCGCATGGACGGCACTTCCGTCACGACCCATTCACTTTTGTCGTTGAGGCGGGCGGTGCGCCGTTCGGTCTCCGGGTTCTTGCGGTAATTCTGCTTGTTCCAGACGATCCGGCCGACATAGAGTTCGTTGTAGAGGATGCCGGCCTGCCGCTTGCCGTCACCACGGATCGTATCGTCGCGCCAGTACTTGTGCTGCGGTGCAGGGATATGTCGCGCATTGAGGCTCGCGGCGATCGCCGCGGGACTGACCCCATTTGCATATTGCTCGAAGATCCAGCGCACGATCTCTGCCTGGGCCGGGTCGATCTCGCGCAGGCCCTTGATCCGGTCGCCGTTGGCGTCGCGCTGCTGGCCGAGGCGGTAGCCGTAGGAGAGGCGGGTGGTTGCGATGCCCTTGCGCGCCGCTGTCTTCATTCCTTCTCTCGTGCGGTAGCGGATCTGCTCCACCAGTTCATGGCTAAGGGTGGAGCGCATATGCAGCTCGATATGGCTGATCTCCTGGCCGGCCTGAACCGTCCAGATTGCCGTGTCGTGGTAGTTAAGTTCCTTGAGGATTTTTGAGCTGTGCTCGACGTCGCGCGACAGTCGGTCGACGGTGACACAGAGCACCACATCGATCCGCTCGCGCTTTACATGCGCCAGTAGTTGCTGGATGCCGGGACGCGATGTGAAGGAGGTTCCGCTGATTGCGGAGTCGGCATAGGTCTCGACCAGCTTCCAGCCCCTGTCGGCGACAAACGTCTTGCCGAGTTCGATCTGCGTTTCGATCGACACTTCGTTCTGGCGGTCGGTGGAGTAGCGGGCGTAGAACAATACAGTCTTGGTCATCGTGGTCTCTCGTATCGAGATGAAATTAGGGAGATGGTAACCGGCGGCGGGGAGCTTGAGAGCCCCGTCGCGATGCCGGGTCATCATGGCCCGGCAGGTGTGAGGTGCCGGCGGCAATAATTGCCGCCAGTGGCGAGTTACCGCTCAGCGCTGGTAGCCCATCGCGGCACGATAGGCTGAGGCCTCATCCGTGTTGCCGCCAATCCAGCCATGCTGCTGAAGCTTGAGAAGGCTGTCGACGACGCCATCGCGCGCGCCGCACCATGTCCAGCCGGAATCGGCGGGGCGGATAATGAAGACTTCAGTGGAGGTCACCTTGATCCGCGTTGCGCCCGTCTCTGCCTTGATGGCTTCGCGAAACAGTCGATCCATTTCCTTGACCTGGCGTTTCTGTTCGGCCGTCAGGTGTGCCGGTTGGACGCGCTGAAGAGTCTTCGACGGGATGGGCGTCGCGGGGATGCGGTGGGTGAGGACGAGCACACGGTGCACCTGCTTGCGCCGCGAGCGTGCCCGGTCGATATCGACCATCAAGCCGTTATTGGTCACATCGCAAAACAGTTCGCCACTGATCGCGACGCGGTGGTTCCCCAGAAAAACGATGCAGGGGTGGCTCTGCTGAATTCCCGTCCTCTGCTTGAGGTACGCAGCAAGGGTCGGACGACGTTCGAAGTCGTGCCAGTCTCCCGCATAACCCAGCAATCGCAAGGTGCTCTCGATCTCGTCGTCGCTTGTCGTTGTGATCGCAGGAGTGTGGCGGCGGTCTACCCAACCTGCGCCATGACGGACGAGCCGCACGGCATCCCGGACGCGGGACATCGATGCGCCCGTGATGGAAGCCATGGCTACTGTACCGGAATACAGCCGGGATTTGGTGTCGTTGTCGACGTCGTGAAGGTGGTGCGTTTTAACCGCAACGATGGCAGACGGATGCTGGATGATATTCGACATGGAATCTCCTTGTGCTCGTGGATCGTCGTCGCTTGCGACGGCGATCCACGCGGAGAACTTCCTCGCGCATGCGGCCGGTGCAGATTCCGAGACCGGAATCGTCCTTGCACTCGATGTCCCGGGACGGCTGGATCGTGGCGCCGTCGACATGGGTTTTGTGAACCATGGGCGCCTCCTTTCCGTTGCGGGCTGGCCTGTTGAACACTTGTCGGCGCCAATAGCGCACAAAGCCCGGCACTTCTCAAGTGCCCTTATCTGTATGGCTTTCGATGCCAGTTTGCCGAAAATTACCGGAATTCCCGAAATGGCACGGCCAGAATCGTTGATCTGCGGGGAAGCGCCATCAGCGACCCAAACGGCGGTAAGTCATTGTTAGGCATAGAGTTATGAAAACTGTGGCTGATGTGCAACATACTTGTCGCCGCGACCTTCCGTCAATCGTGGATTGAGTGCCGGTCCCGCGTCCCTCGTAAAAATGCTCGAAACATTCGATTCAGGATAAACGGCGTTTGACCGAGTAATGGGGGGAGGAGCCGTAGAGTCTGCAAACGCCGTTAGGCGTTCCAATGGCAGCGCAGGGTGAGCAGGCCGGGACCGTAGGCAAGGACCCGTAGGCAGGTAGACGAAACCGCTCAGTCGCCCTCGTCGGCAGCGTCAGGATAAAGCAGATGGGGCTTGCGGCGGAAGGGCCAGTCGCCGTCCGCGTACTTCTCGACGAGCTCATCGACGACGGTGCGGGACGCGCGTTCATCGAAACCCTGCCGAACAAGCATCTCGATGACGAGAGACCGAAAGGCTTCCAGCGCATCGTGGCTCCCCTTCGCCACCATGCTCGAAATCGACATGAACAGCGCCGTGCGGGCTACATCGTCGCGTCCGGGCCGCTTGGCCTTTCGATCGGCATCACGCAGCTTCTGCTGTCGCTCGCGCTGTTTGCTGTTGCGGATCTCCTCGGACTTTGCTGGCATGGCCCTCTTCCCCGTCAGGTCTCCGGCTATCGATGCCAGACCGTTGTCACCGCGGCAACGCCGTTTGCATGGAATCGGAAATCCCGGTTTATGAATCGTTTTTTTGGGGTTCTGAATCAAATGTTCGCAATTTGAGATCAATTGCGGACACGTTGAAACAGGTCGAGGCAACCTGGCGAGGGACAAACGGCGGTCGTGAATCAAATGACTAGCGATTGGAATCAAAAATATCGAACCATGAATCAAATGAGCGCAATTTGTTTCGACGTGCGGGCACATTGAAACGACCTGTGGGCAAAGCTGACGGAAATCGCCGGCGGCTTCTTGTCGTACTTACGCCTGCAGGGCCATCTCCATTCCGGCCTATGAGGCGGCGACGAACCAAAAACCTCCCGGTGGGTACATCCGCGAAGTCGCATGTCATATGTCCCAGCCGTTCGCGCGGAATGTGCCATCTCTGGGTGGAAATCGAGCGTCGCCCTTAGACGGCGAGACGCTGGCTTCGTGTTTACTTCGTCGCGTGTTTCCGTGACGGCCAAACTACTTCGTGAAGGCCTTGAATGTGGGAGGTCGGCTATCCGGCTCCGGATTCTTGATTTAGCCGTGAAATAATACAGATCAAATTCTAAGTGGAAAATTTTTATAAATATCGTATATATCGATATTAGTTAGTTAATTATTGGTTTGTATTAAAATACAGTCTCTTTAAATCGCTGAGAAATAAAGCTTATAATCGAATATATACTACGATGATATTTTACTTGAATTTGCATTACATCCGTATTGGCGCGATCATATAGTCATCCGATGCATTGTTTGCCGGATACATTGTAACCGCGTCACACGGAGACTTCCATGCGCACAAAGACCACCAAGACGACCACGACTGCCGCCTATTCCTACGAAGATAACGGTATCGGGCACTCGATGCGCGAACAGCTCGAAACGAGCGCGGCCCATATCTTCGACCTCGGGCGCCGCACCACCGAGCAGACTTTCGAGCTCGGCGATCATTTGAGCCGGGCTGCCGACCTCTTGGCCGACGGCCGGTTCGACAATTGGGTGAAGATGCGCTGCGGTCTCGCACCGCGCAGCGGTCGCAACTATATGGCAGTGTTCCGCAACCTCGGCCATGTTCGTGACGAACTGGTCGATCTCTCGGTCGGGGCAACAGCGCTGTTCCATCTGAGTTCGGCAACGACCGACCAGATCACGGCGGCCATTGCCTTCGCCGAGGAGAACGGGCGTCTGCAGGTCGCCGACGTGAAGGCCATTCTCGCCGGCGGCGAAGAAGGTGGCGACAAGGCCGGGAAGGACGATCAGTTCTCGACCGGCGGTGTTGGCGGACTGAAAGTGATGATTGCGGCCAAGATCCGCGATGGATTGAAGGCGTTCCTCGCCCATGTCGCCGCAATCTGCAAGGCGGTCGAGGCTGCGCTGGCGAGAAGCCGCGTGATCAAGGAAGCGCTGGCGAAGGAAATCCAGGACATCGCCCGTGTCGCCCGTCAGGAGCTCGAAAACCTGGCCTTGTTCATCGAGCCGGAGCTCGATTATGGCCGCAACACCAAGCCAACGAAGTTCCCCAAAAAGACCGGCTGGGCGGAGGTCAACGACACGCTCTACACATTGGGGGGTGTCGATGGCTGGCCGAAGTCGAAAGACATGCGTGACTGGCTTGCGCTGCATGTGCTTCCGGTGCTCGGCTGGGCGGTGTCCAAAGAGCGGAAGCCGGAATGGCCGCTTGCGGTGCCAACTGCTCCGGCTTCCGAACCGGCGGTTCCGGCAGAAGCGGACAGCGTCGGCGATCGCCACGATGCCGAGCCGGTCATGTCGGACGAGGTCTCTGATGATGCCGATGTCCCGGATGAGGCGATCGACCGCTTTGGTGCTGCGCTCGAGGAGGCGACCGGCGGCTTCATGACGGTCAGCCGGGAGGCGCCGCGAAACCGCAAGCAGTTTGCCAAGGTGCCGGCGCTTGCCGACGAGAGCATCGCCGAGGCTGAACTCGTACCCGCCGTCACGCCTTAAGATGCAGTTGCATGAAGGCCGGTGAACCGGCCTTCCCGCCAAAGTCGAAAGGGCCGCATGTCGGCCCTTTTCCTTTTGCCTGATGATGGCGAGTGAAACGCTGAGGCCCAGTGTTGTGATCGCCGGAGACGTTCATCGGCCCGGACTTCGTGAGCCCGCCGTTAACTATGTACCGGCTTTGTTCTTTTTTGCTCTCCCGGGTCCTTGAGCCCGGCTCCCGGTCCTGCCAGGTTGGGGCCGTTCGGATGACCGGACACAAAACGGCCCAAGGCAGCGCGCCAACGCTACCAAGGGCCTAACCCTCAGCCTTCTCGTGAAAGGAATCGGGCTATGACCACATTTACCTCTATGATCCCCAATGGGGAAGTTCTCCGTTCGACCGCAGCAGCGGTACCCATGTTCTCGCAGCGCCCGTTCGGCGCCAGCACCATCAGCGAACCGGCCGCTCTGCGCCGCCATCCGCATATCGTTCGCTTCGCCGAGGTCGAGGCCGATCTCGATCTGCTGATCGATCGCGCCATTGTCGCCATCGCCGACGGCGAACCGGTCGAGGACGACATCCTCGGCCATTACGTTCACATCGCCTCGCTCGTTCGCGCCGTCTCGTTCCGTGAAGGCAAGCTCCTGGAACAGACGGTCGAGCGTCTGGCGAAGGCCAACCCCAACGTCGTTGTCTTGACGCAGTCGCTGAAGCTGCCGCTGGTCAAGGCGGCGCTCGAAGCCGTGTCCGGTAACGACTGGCAGAGTCTCGATGGTGTGAAGCTCGACTGCGAGGCACCGGCCAAAGGCAGCTATACGCCGGACCTGATCCTTGTGAACCGCGCCCGGCACACGGCCTATATCCTCGACTTGAAGCGTTCGCTGGCGTCCTACGGCGACACCAGCCGCCTCGAGGAACTGAAGCTGAAGATGATGGCCTCGGCGATGGTGCTGCCGGACTGGCTCTATAAAAACCAGAAGCGCCTGATGGTCGATACGGTCGAAGTTGCGATCGTCGATGGCGCCAGCCGCCCGAGCGATCATGCCAACGGCATCTGGGCATTGTCGGAGATCGACGATCTCCTGGAAATTGACGGTGTCGCCACCTGCATGGCCGAACTGCGTCTGCGCTTCGGCCGCCGCGTGCAGCAGCTTCTGGAAGTCGAAGCCAGCAAGGCGCTCGGTATCATGGCGGCGGTCGTGGCAGATGCCGGCTCTGCCTCGACTATGCCAGGCAAGCCGCTGATTGCGTTGAACGGCTCGTCTCGCGCTTACGAGGAAGAGCAGGCGATGGCCGCGCAGGACGAGGACGATGGCCATTACGATCTTGGCTGCTTCGACGACGATCAGGACGAAGAACCGGAGCCCGCTCGCATCCGGGTCGGCTTTGCCCGCCGTCCCCGCCGGCACTGACGAGCCGCTAGCCCAACGGCACTGATCGCGGCTGCGCGTGAAGCGCGTGGCCGGCTTCTCCAGTCCTTTCCATTCCTCGAACGTCGGATGCGATGCGCTCCGGCGAGGAGACACTCATGTCCATCGATACCCACAGCCCGTCTGTGGCCGGCTTCCGTTGCGAAGCGGTCACAACCGATACCGTTGCGTCGCCCTGCCTTCGCGGCAGGCTCGCGAATATCCCTCCTGTACACTCCGATGACCTGGAACATGGTTCGAGCGATCGCGACGACCCCGCCGTTCTGATCGGGCTGGCGCTCGCCTTCGTCCGGCACGGTCCTCTGCTGGATGGCCTTGTTCCTGAGCCTCTGATGCTTCGGTTGAGTGCACTGGCCGACTGCGGCAACGCGGCATGCCGCCTGCTGCTCGACTGGCTGCGGAGCCGCAACCGGGATCTCGATCGGTCCCGGAGCGAACACCTGAGCCTGTCTGTCTCGACCGGTTCGTCGGCTGACGCGCATCCGCCGCGTCGTTCGCCGCGCGAGCGTGTGTTGGCGAAGATCCCAAATCCCGGTGTCATTGACGGGCGGCGGCGTGGTCGGACACGTCGGCGCGATCCGGTGCAGAACGCCCACACGGCAATTATTGCCGCGGAGACGGGAGGTCGGACTGATGGATAAGCTCGCCCGACTGTTTATCCGCCGCCTTCGTCATCTTGCGCGCCGCGAGGCACGCCGGATGGCGCTCCGCAATGGTCTGCTGGAAAGCAAGATCGTCGATGTCGATGGCCATCTCATCTTCCGCTACAGCCCGGCTTTCGACACGACACGACTGACCGGCGATCCGATCCGTGACGATAGCTGGTTCCGGCGGAATTTTGGTGCCTGGCTTGTCGCACCGAAGGAGATCGGCAATCCGACAGCCGGCTCTGCTGGCGATGGTGCCGTGACCGCCGGGATCACTCATCCGCCGTTCGCCTCGCAACTCGTGGCCCTGCCTCGGGCGCGTCACGGCACAATCGTAGAGGAGGGGGCGCTGGGTAGCAGTATCGATCGGCGTCCCTATGCCGTCGGTCTTGTGGATCGGGCAGCCGCTCAGCCACTGGTCAGTCACATCGTTGCAACCCTGGTTCTGGCGCGTGCGGTGCAAAGGAGCGGACGGTCGCTTCGGGAGATCGTTTATACGCTGACCCGTGTTACACCGGTCGTCACTCTGCATGCGCCACTTGAAGGCTTCGAGGGGCAAGTGCTGCGGCTCCTGGAGAAATCCCGGCTGGTGCCGGGCGGCCCGTTTGCGATCGTCGATGCGGACCACATGTTCAATGACGACTACTTCGACGTCGTGGAAGGCGAGACACGCAGACGCCTTATGACCTTCTCGGGTGCCGGCGTGCATCGTGTCACGGGCAATGCCCTGCGTCGGCGGATGCTCAGTGCGCTGTCCCACGACTTGGCCGTCCTTGCCGTCGCGGAGAAACGCTCGGACATTCCCTCGCTGTTGCAGATCGCCGCCGACCTGTCGCTGGAAACGGGAAAGCTCGATCGCAGGTTCGTCGCCGACCTGGTCGAGGTGCTTTACCCGGACGTGGCAATCGAGATGCTGGGCCTGCCGTCGGATTCCGATGCGCGCTGGCTGTCGCTCGAGGATCTGGTGCTTGCGTTTCGTCCAGGGCGACATGTTCGCGACGTGCTGCATGTCGTTGCCACGCTCATTGAGCGCAATCGCAGTGACTTCGAGGAAGAGGAGGACGGTGGCGGCGGGAGCGACGACAAGGCATCCGGATCGGCATCGTCGAGCACATCCACCGAGAAGCCCCAAGGCTCGCACGAGAAGTCGAAACCGACCGACACCGATAGCAACGGTCGCTGGAAGAAGGATAAGCCGTCCGGCGCTGAGGTGATCCAGCCGGAGCCAATGCCGACGGTGGGCGAGATGGGCCACAAGCCGCCAATGACCGTCGAGACCCTCTCCGGATATGGCCGAGCGAAAGACTGGGCGCTCGATCTCAAAGCGGACCTCAACGATTATCGGGCAAGCATCCTTGCATGGTCGGAGATGAGCACCAAGCTTTTGCTATCCGGTCCGCCTGGAACCGGCAAGACCACCTTTGCCCGGGCGCTGTGCAACAGCCTGCAAATCCCGCTGATCGTCACCTCCGTCTCGACCTGGCTGCAGGGGGGACATCTGAACGACGTGATCGATCGGATGAGCAAGACATTTGTCGAAGCGCGGGCCATGGCGCCGGCGATCCTGTTCATCGACGAGATCGACGGTATCGGCAAAAGGCAACCGGCCGAGCGGGAATATGCCGACTACTGGAATACCGTCGTCAACAAGGCACTGGAGCTGCTGGATGGTGCGATCAAAAACGAAGGGTTGATCATCGTCGGCGCCACAAACCGGCCCGACCATATCGACGAGGCCATCAAACGCTCCGGACGGCTGGAGACCCATATCGAAATCCCCAGGCCCGATGTCCCAACCCTCGCTGAAATCCTTGCCCACCATCTCGGTGATGAGGTGACATCGCTGATCCGGGAGCCAGTATCAGAAACCCGGTCGGAAGCCGGGGACGGATTCTCGCTGAAGAGGATCGTTGCCGACTATCTGGAGGAAGACGCAGAAAGTGAACAGAAGGGAGCCAGCCGATGACTGAGCCACAGAACAGCTACGCGTCAGAATTGTCAGCAACCGCGCAAGACAATAATTCCGCAGATGTGATCCTGCGGCGTCTCGCCACGCGGGCGATGGGGCTGACAGGTGCTGATATCGAACGCATCGTCCGCGAGGCGCGATTGAAGGCGCGCCGCGGCAAGCGGGCGATCCGCTATGAGGACATCGAAGACGGCATCCGCGGTCATCGCCCGCCGCTGCCCAACGATCTGCGCTGGCGCTTCGCCTTCCACGAGGCGGGGCATGCAGTTGTCCATCATGCCCTCGATCTCGGACCTGTTCGCGGCCTCAATATCGATACCGGCGAGGGCGGCTATAATCTCGTCGGCTTCCACGCCTGGGCAACCGATACCCGCGACTGGTACGAAAACATGCTGAGCATGCTGATGGCCGGGCGGGCTGCCGAGCAACTGGTGCTCAAACGGGTCTCGAGCGGTTCCGGAGGTACCGACGATAGTGATTTGGCGCGGGCAACGCGGCTGGCCTTCGATATGGAGCGCACCCTCGGCTTCGGAACCGAGCATCCGCTGCTCTATCGGCCCCATCGCGATCCGGGTGCGGTGTTCGCCCGTGATCCAGAGCTGGCGGCTCGCGTTCACGGCAGGCTGGATGCGGCGCTCGACCGGGCAGTCGTGATCCTCAGACGACGCAGACCCACCTTCCATGCCCTCGCAAAGGCCCTGTTCGAGGCTCAGGCAATGGATGAAGGGGCCGTACTGCACATCCTGACAAATGGTGATCTGACGTCTTGAAGCCGTGATGGCAGCGATATTGAAGGCGTGTGAGCCGAACGATGCCATGATGATCTGGTCAAAGACAAAGATCAGAGCGGGCCTCGAAACGGCCTGATCTTTTGTTGTCGCAGGACCTAGCTGACAGTTATCTACTTATTGAGTTCAAACGCCCAAACTATCCAATTTCTCGGGAAGACATCGCTCAGGCGGAGCAATATCGTGATCTTGTCAGGGACCATCACCTCGAGCAGTTCGCTAAGGATCTTGATGATCGGTAAGGGCTCTGCAGCCTCTATAGACAAGAGATATGGGACTGACATGACGACGGTTAGTTCCTACGCAAGCGTGCTTTCGTCCGCTCGCACGGAACTCAACTGGCTGATTTCATCGCTAACCCGTCTATAGATCGCCCGTTCGTTGAGGGTTCGGACAGGCTCACCCCGCATCCAGCGGGTCGTGCGTCTCGGGCACGAGCGGTGATGCGCCTTCATTTCGGTCGCTCGACCTACTTTTGTATTCGTTCTGAAGCTTCCGTTCGCTTACCGCAGCCGGGTTGTCCGACTTGGGGTGGGAAACGGCAAGGCAGGTTTTGGGCGACTGCGCCGGGAAAGCGGACATTGATCTGGCGAATAGGCTTTAACTGCAAAGCGCCTTCATTCCGGCCGTTTATGTGACGGCACCCTACTCCTGAAACCTGACGGTCCGCGAAGAAATCGTCTTGCCCAACGGTTTTGTTCCCTATCCTAGCCGGCTTCGTTCTTGGACAAGCCTTTTACGGCGCCTGCATTGGCACCGCCGGTCGCTGATGCTCCCGCGGCAACTGACAATGCAGGCTGCGAGCTATGCGAGACGGTTCCTGAACAGCCAGGCCGCCAACGGCAGGGTGACGGCCGCCACGGCCAGCAATGGCACGAAGTCGAAGGCGACGTCGCCGAGGCTCGCTCCTTCGAGATAGACACGGCGCACGAGATCGATTCCGAAGCGCAGCGGGTTCACATAGGTGGCGATCTGCAGCAGATAAGGCATGTTGCGCACGGGGGTGAGCAGTCCCGACAGAAGCATCAGCGGCATGACCAGCATGAAGGTGTAGAGCATGGCCTGCTGCATGGTGAGAGACACCGCCGAGATGGAAAGCCCGATACCCACGGAGGCCGTGGTGAAGCCGACGAGGCCGAGATAGAGCAGGAAGACCGAGCCGTTCATCGGAATCTCGAACCAGAACAGGATGATCAGGAAGATGATCGTCGACTGCAGCAGGCCGACGAGGATAGACGGGAGCGCCTTGCCGATCAGGATCTGGAGCGGGGACAGGGGCGTCACCAGAAGCTGGTCGAACGTGCCCTGTTCGCGCTCCCGCGCCACCGAAAGCGCCGCCAGCATGAGCGTCTGCAACATGCTGAGCGAGGCGATCAGGCCGGGCATCATGTTCCAGCGCGATTCCAGATTCGGATTGAACCATGCGCGGCGCACGACGGTGACGGGTGAGGCATTGCCGAGCGACTGGTTGTAGCTTGAGACGATAGAGGAGACATAGGCGGAGGCCGCGCCGGCCGTGGAGGAGTTGCGCCCGTCGAGGATGACTTGCAGCGGAGCCTGCCGGCCGGTCGCAAGGTGGGCTTCGAAGTCGGGCGGAATGCTGATCACAAGGAGGACGTCGCCGTCATCGATGACGCCGGCGATCTCATTGGATGCGGTCAGCGTCGCCACCCGCTCGAACACGCCCGTGCCGTCGAGGCGGGCGAGGAGCTCTCCCGAGGCCGCGCCCCGGCTCTGGTCGAGGACGGCATAGGGCACATGGGTGAGGTCATAGGTCGCGCCGTAGCCGAACAGCAGTGCCTGCAGCAGCGCGGGCATGAAGAGGAGCGCCCGGTTGGCGGGGTCCTTGACGAGGGCGAGCATTTCCTTGCGGAACAGCGATAGAACCCCTGCGGCATAGCGGGCGATATCCGGCATCGTCTCAATCCAGCTTCTTGCGGAGCGCCCTGCGCGTGAGCGCGATCAGAGCCACGGCGTAAACGGCGAGAATGGAGCAGTCCCGCGCGACGTCCGGCCAGTTGTCGCCGGCCATGAACAGCGTCTTGATCAGCCCCATGAAATGCGTGGCCGGCAGGAACTGGCTGATCACCTGGATGATCGTCGGCACGTTGCGCAGGTCGAAGACGAAACCCGACAGCATCATGGCGGGCATGAAGCTGGCGAGCAGCGCCAACTGGCTCGCCGCGAACTGGTTTCGCGTGGTGGCCGAGATGAAGAGGCCGAGCGCCAGCGACACCGTCAGATAAAGCAGCGAGGCAAGAATGATCACACAGAGCGAACCGCGCATCGGCACCTCGAACAGGAATCTGGCGGCGAGCAGGCACATGACGAGGTCAATGGCGCCGATGACGAGGTAGGGCGCCAGCTTGGCGAGCACGAGCTCCAGCGGCCGCACCGGCGTGACGAACAGCGATTCCAGCGTGCCGCGCTCCCATTCGCGTGCGACGAGAAGCGATGTGAGGAAGGCGCCGATCAGCGTCATGACGAGCACGATGAGGCCGGGCACCAGATACCAGGTGCTTTCCCCCGCCTCGTTGAACCACATGCGCTGCACGATGGCGATGCTTGCGACGCCGGAAGACTTGTTGCCGGCGCGATCGGCCTGCTGCTGCGAGGGGGTAGCGAGCGCGCCGTTGACATAACCCTCGATGGAGGAGGCGGTGTTGGAATCGATGCCGTTGAGCAGCAGTTGCAACCGCCCGTCGCCGGTGGCGAGGCGGCGCGAGAAATCGGCTGGAACACGCAGGATGGCGTCGCTCTCGCCGGCGCGTATCATGCGTTCGGCCTCGGCCATCGACGTCGCCCATGTCGGCGCCAGATAGCGGGAGCCTCGCAGCCCGGCGACGGCATTGCGCGCCGTCGGCGAGCTGTCCTCCAGCACCACGGTGACGCGCGCATCTTTGACGTCGAAGGAGAGGCCGTAGCCGAACAAAAGGATCAGGACGACCGGCAGCAGGAGCCCGACGATCAGGTTGCTGCGGTCGCGCAGCATCTGCCGTGTTTCCTTGCGGGTCAGCGCGATCAGGCGGCTGGTGAAGCCGGAGGCGCTCATGCCGCGGCTCCCTGTGCTTCCCGCTGCGCGCGCCCTTGTTCGACGATGGCGATGAAGGCGCTGTTCATGTCGGTGCCGGCATCACCCGCCTGCTTGCGAACCGCGCGCGGCGTGCCGAGCGCCAGCATCCGGCCCGCATCCTGGATGGCGATGCGATCGCAATATTCGGCCTCTTCCATGAAATGCGTGGTGACGACGATCGTTACGCCGCCTCTGGCGAGCGCGGTGATGGTGCGCCAGAACGACCGTCTTGCGAGCGGGTCGATGCCGCTGGTCGGTTCGTCGAGGAACAGGATGTCCGGCTCGTGCAGAAGGCCGGTCGCCATCGCGAGGCGCTGCTTGTAACCGGCGGGCAGGATGCCGCTCTGTGCCGAGGGATCGAGGCTGAACCGTTCGAGCGCGGACGATACGCGTTCCCTGAGCGTCGTTCCCCGGAGGCCATAGGCGCCGCCGAAGAATTCGAGGTTCTCCCGGACGCTGAGATTGCCGTAGAGCGCGAACTTCTGCGAGACATAGCCGATGCGCCCGCGCGCTTCGGCCCGGGCGGTGCGCAGGTTGCGGCCGGCCACCTCCAGATGGCCGCTCGTCGCCGGCAAAAGGCCGCAGAGCATGCGGAAGGTCGTCGTCTTGCCTGCGCCGTTAGGGCCGAGAAGCCCGAAAATCTCGCCGCGCGCCACATCGAAGGACGTGCTGGCCACCGCCGTGAAATCGCCGAACTTGCGAACGAGGTCGCGGACGACGATTACCGGCGTGTTGTTTGCGGTTTCGGGCGCAGGGGGACCGTCGTCCACGCTTGCGGCCGCCGGTTCTGCCGCATGGCCCTCATGCTCGCGCAGCAGCATCATGAAGGCGTCTTCCAGCTCTTCCGCGCGCGGTTCGCTCGGTGCGCTGTCGAGCAAGTCTTTCAAGCGGTCGTCCTCGGCCTCCGGCTGGCGGATGAAACGAACATTGCCGCCGCTCGGCACGGCATCGACGATCAGCTCGGGCCTGTCGATCAGGCGGGCCTGAAGCGCGCGGGCCGGCATTACCTCGGGCGGCGAGGCCGTGAACGTCAATCCGTGCGCGCGGGTCTTCAACGTGTCGGGTGGGCCTTCCGCCAGCAGCCGGCCCCTGTTCATCACGAAGACCCGGGCGCAGCGCTCGGCCTCGTCCATATAGGCGGTGCTGACGATGACGCTGAGCTTCTCGTCGTCGACCAGTTGCCGGACGATCTTCCACAGGTCCCGCCGCGACAGCGGATCGACGCCGACGCTCGGCTCGTCCAGCAGCAGCAGGTCCGGCGAGCGCACCAGCGTGCAGGCAAGCCCCAGCTTCTGCTTCATGCCGCCCGAAAGCTTGCCGGCGGGACGTTCGGTGAAGCGCGCCATGTCGGTCATTTCCAGCATGCGGGCGAAGCGCTCCCTGCGCTCGCTCTGCGGTACGCCGTGCAGGTCGGCGTAGAGATCGAGGTTCTCCTGCACGCTGAGATCCTCATAGAGGCCGAAGCGCTGCGGCATGTAGCTGATGCGATCCTGCACCGACTGGGGATCGGCGGCGACATCGATGCCGAGCACGGAGAGCGAGCCGGAATCCGGCTTCAGTAGACCGGCGATCATCCGCATCAGCGTCGTCTTGCCGGCTCCATCGGGGCCGACGAGCGCCGTCAGCGCACCGGCCCGCACCTCCATCGATATCCCGTCGACGGCATCGAGCGTGCCTCCATCGGGAGCCTTGAACGACTTGCGCAGCGCTTCGGCCGAAACGGTGATGTCTGCGTCGTTCATGATGCCGTCCCGACGGAAAGGTGCACGGTCGCCGGCTGCCCGAGGCGCAACACGTCGTCGGCATCCTCGACGACGATCCGAACCTCGTAGACGAGGCTCGTGCGCAGCTCCTCGGTCTGGACGGACTTCGGGGTGAACTCCGCGACCGGCGAGATGTAGCCGACCCTGGCGTTGACCGGCCGGTCCGGATGGCTGTCGGTGAAGACCTGTGCGGCCATGCCGGGCCGGATCTTGCCGAGGTCCGTCTCGCTCACATAGACGCGAACCCATTTCGGTTCGGTGAGCGCCAGCGCGAACACGGCCGAAGACGGCGTCGCGATGTCGCCCGGCTCGCGCAGCCGCGAACGGACGACCGCATCGACAGGCGCACGCAGCCGGCCCTGATCGATCTGATGGCGCAAAAGCGCGAGATTGGCTTCCGAGGCTTTCAGTTGCGCTTCGGCGGCGGCGATCTCCTCGGCTCGTGTGCCGGCTTCCGCCAATTGCAGGGCGGAGCGCAGTTCCTCAACCTTGGCCTTTGCCGTTTCCAGGTTGGCCTGCGCCTGATCGAAGCTCTGTTCGCTTATCGCGCCGCCCGAGGGCGAGCGCAGACGGCTGGCGCGGGCAAAGTCCTGCCCTGCGCGCACGGAGGAGGCCTCCGCCGAGGCAAGTTGCGCGCGGGCCTGTGCGATCTCTTCAGGGCGCGGGCCGTTCTTCAGCTTCAGCAGCGTCTGCCGCTGTGCCTCCACGGTTGCCGCCTGTGCATCCGCTTGCAGTTCGAGCGTCCGTGTGTCGAGCAGGCCGATGACCTGCCCGGCCGTCACCCGGTCACCTTCCTCGGCGCGCAATTCGGCGATCCGCCCGCTGCCGTCGAAGGCGAGCGAGACCTGCCGGATATCGACGTTGCCATACAAGGTCAGCTCGGAGGCGTTCTCGACCTCACGCCCGCTCCACCAGTACCAGCCGGCAGCCGCGGCGGCAGCGAGAAACAAAATGACGATGACGGTTCTTTTCATGGAGGGACGTCTTTCGAGGGGCAGCGCGAGACAGTGACGGATATTAAATTTAAATTGAATTTAGAATATCGTCCTGCTAATGTCGAGTCCTCTTTACGGGACGCCCTCGTCGATATTTCCGAGTTGATACGGCGCGATTGATTGCCGGATCGAAGTCATATTGAAAAGAGGTACGATCCCCCTTCACGCAACTGGACCGAACACATGAAGAAGCCACCTCGAACGCAGCGCACGGATGGAGAAGCCACCTATAACCGCATTCTGGAAGCGGCGGGCGAACTTCTGGCGTCGACGGGCTTTGCGGAAACCACCAACAAGATGATCGCCGCGCGCGCCGAGGTGGATCTTGCCTCCATCAACTATCATTTCCGCAACCGCGACGGCCTCTACCAGGCCGTCCTGATCGAGGCCCATCGAAGGCTCGTCGACGTCGATGCTCTCGGCAGGCTGGCGGCGAGCGGCCTGCCCGCGCGTGACAAGCTCCGCAAACTCATCGAGTTCATCATCGACGGAACGGCTGCCCATCAAGAATGGCCCATGCGCGTCCTCGGCCGCGAACTGATGTCGCCATCCTCGCATATGCGGGTATTGCAGGAGATCGAGGTCGCGCCAAAGCTTGCGATCATTCTCGATATCCTCAGCGACATCACCTCGATCCCAGCCGACGATCCAGCGCTCTTTCGATGCCTGCCCAGCATCGCAGCCCCGTGTGCGATGCTGCTCGTGATTGGCCGCGTCCCCTCGCTCTTCGCCAATCGGGTCTTCGACATGTCGAAGGAGGTTCTGGTCGACCATCTCTACAGTTTCGCGATCGGCGGCCTTGAGGCGATCGGGAAGAAATACGATGAGGCGAATGGCTTCAAACACGCCCGAACAGGCGAGATGTCATGACGCCACAAGTGACGGCGGCTTCAGCGCCTTCAACTCGGTCATTAGTTGAGAAAAACAGCTTACTCAAAAGCCGCCATACATTTACCTCGTATGATCGAGAAATTTTTAGTGGCTTTTGTTTTCGAGCAACTTGTCGATATCTGTACCTAGAGGGATCTCAACCCTAATCCCTTCTGGTCCGCGCCAAGGCAACATTCCCAATTGCCACATCAACCTTTCGACATGGACGTCTAGTGCGAGAAATTCGTCGAAGGACTCCCACCGTCCGAACCGCATCCGAAGACGCTCAAGTCGATCACGAAAGATGGGGAACCACTGCTGCAAACCGACATCTGCAAGTGCAGCCGACAGTTCGCCGTCGGCATCATAAGGGTCAGTGCCACTCGCGGCGCAATGCCCAAGAAGGTCTGCTGCGAACTGAAGGGCGTAGGAAATGCGCGGCATGACGGTCCCAAGAAGGCGGTCCAAATCCCCATGGTGCCGATACTCTAACCTTGTTGCAAAGCTGGTTGATTTCATCTCACCCAAGGCAGTAATGAATAGCTCACGTTTGACAGAGACATGATGATGTGGGCCGCTGAAGCCTGCACTGATATGCGAAGCAAGATAACTGAATATAGCTGGATGAACGCTTGGGTACAAAAAGCCATGCAGCGGGTCGCTGATTGGCTTCATCCATACACCCGGCAGGTGGTGCTCAATCATCTCTGATATCGCCACCTCCGTTAGCTGCCTCACGAAGATGTACGATCCCCATTCGACAGTATCGCTTTCTTCGGCGAGCAGGGCAAAGGCGGCTCTCGCATCGAGGATGATCCGTTCCTTCCAGTGCCCGCCTCTTTGAACC
The DNA here is from genome assembly GCF_003208455.1 of Rhizobium sp. UGM030330-04. Lineage (NCBI taxonomy): Bacteria > Pseudomonadati > Pseudomonadota > Alphaproteobacteria > Hyphomicrobiales > Rhizobiaceae > Rhizobium > Rhizobium sp. UGM030330-04. The sequence continues at coordinate 3,527 of NZ_QKML01000027.1, read as the reverse complement.
GACATGGTCCTTGCGATCCCTTGGCCGATTTCCTCGGGGGTCGAGTCCGGAGCGGATGCCCCTTCATACCCCCGATCGAGCGTGACCACTGCCTCGCGGTAATCGGATGTTATGGTAATGCCCTCCAAACGCTGCAAAGGAAGCGCCTGCGCAAGCGAGGTGACTATCCCTTGAATAGCGTTTGATAGTTCCTGGACGTTTTCAGCATCACCGCAACCTATCAAAGATAGTTCGTATTGCCATGGCTCGTTACTCTGATTGTTGAGATCCGCTGGAAAGATGGGCGCATCCTCATCTCTCGGTTTCGGCACTATCGTCAGATAAGGTTCCAGTGCACCGCTGATGCCCTCCTCGATGAGCGTCACCGAGCGCTCTCCGAGTTGCTTATGCAAACCTGTCAAATATTCGTTTATCGTCGGGGCGAGGAAGAAATCGTGGCTACATCGTGCAGCCTCATCATTGAAGTTAAGCAATTGCGTCACGTTATATATTGTAGCTGCGCCCACCAAAAGTTTGTCAGGCGTCACCGGCAAAATGATGGCAGAAACTGCCTTCCAATCCGAGAACATTGCGGGCGCGGTCTGTCCTGATTGATCAACGGCTAGCGCGGCACAATCAGGCAAAATCGCCCCTTCCCGCTGAGCAGACTGAACAGTCCAGTTCAAATCTTCCAGAAGTTTCAGGCGAGGCGACGAACTGGAAATTTTCGCTAAGGTTTTGTTGTGCGTTTCTCGCACGAAACCATCCGTTGTTTCGAGCCATGAACTGAATAGATCACGCAAAAGCGGAAGCGTATCGGCCGCGAGCGTTGCGAAGTTCTCCTTTGCTGCAACGAATGCGATTCGCTCAATTAGGTTCACCGGTAGCCCGAGACTCTCAATTCCCTCGATCTCGCTGAGCTTTTCGGCAAGGTTGTTTCGGAAGACTGCATTGGGTTCGTCCTCGTTCAGTCCCATCAATGACTGAATACGATCATCGTCACCGAGAATAGTCTCCATACCATGCGCCATCATGCGCAAACCGCGTTCCATGTTGACGCGAACATGGGCGGTGCGCGGCACGAGATGGTTCACGATCTCGGCAGCGTCGGTCGAGTTGACGACGGCACCGACAGGCTGGGCGCGGATACCGGCTAATATTCTGGAAATAGGTGTCTCAATGTCCGTGATGTCGTCATCAAGAGTGCGTGCGTTATCGGTCGCAGGGCCAGAATAGAAGTACTCCGAAGCACCCACTTCCTTAAGCCGCTTCGGTTCAGGAGCGACGCCGCGGGCGAAGACCCAGATCTCCTTGCGCTTCGGCCGAATTCCAAATGGCTTTTGAAGGAAACGGGGGAGATAGTGCTGATTTGGTCCGCTAGACAAGTTCTCACCGCTGGCATTGGGTTCCGAATTCAAAAAGTATATCTACGCTGCTCTTTTCGCGAGGTCGATACCGATAACCGTTACTTCGTCAATTCCTGGAAATTCCTGCGCAACCTCTTCCCAACGGTTCTGAAGCGCTGCGATCAACCTTTCAAAATCAACTCGATTAGCTCTACCCGGAACATCCCAGCCAGCCTTTTCGCCGGTGCGTACCAGTACGAAAATGCCGCGTGCCGACCGGTTATCGCGCAGATAGTCGCCACATAGTTGATGCTCCAATCGTTCGAAAAGTTGGGGTCCCGTCCACTTATCAGCCAGCTTCAACTCGGCCGGCACGGGCGCATCAAATCCCATTCCGTGGAACCTGATGTCAGGCTTCTTGGCATCTGCAAACTCCTCCTCTTGCGGGACAGAATAACGAGCGGACGCCTTCTCACGAAGTTCACGCCCGATATACTTACGCATATCGGTTTCAAGCGTCGCACCTGCTTTGAGTATTGTCGCGATGCTACTGTCCCCGTTCTCAAGATCATCTTTCAAATCGAGGAACCGCATCACCGCAAGCTCCGCCAGTTCTCGATGATTGGCCGGCGTTCGCTCCAGCTTGTCATGGAAGTCGCGGACCTGTGCAGGCATCCACGGCGCGATATCCGAGTCCTGCTCGGCCTTCACCTTTGCCAAGTGGGCGAACCATGGACGGGATTCCACCTCCGGGTGGGATCGCGATATTTCTTGCAGGGCCAGGAAGGCTTCCTTGCCAGGAATCTTGTTCAGCAGATCAAATAGTCCGTTCCGTGAGTCCTGCGCCTTGTCGCGCAAACCTGGCGAATAAACCCCCGTGCCGGCGCGATCGATGTCCTCGCTTCGCCGGATATGACCATGCATCAGCAGATAGAGAGTCTTCAAGTACCGGGGTGTTTGATATCTGGCTCTGGTGCTGGCTGCGCTTCTGCGACCGCCCCATAGGTTTGTTACAAAACTCATCGCGAATTCTGTTCGCGCCTCGCCCCGCGGCAATTCTTCAAAATAGGCTGCAAGGTCGGAAATTGCGGCTTCAGGATCGACGCCTACCCACACGGCGTACCAGTGAGCCACATGCTGCGGGGTGTGGACTGACCGGACTTTTTGCGACGCGAGCACGGCTATTTCCTCGTCGGACAGAGCCGATCCCTGCAAAATCTTGAGGAGCTTATCCAACGTGGCTGCGTTTGCAGGCTCGGATTCCTTCAGCAGATTTGCGATATGCGGGCCGAAGGTGGCCCAGCTCCATTCACCTGACCAGCTAACGTCACTGAGGACGTAATGAACCTCCTTCTCTGGTGTTGCTTTCGAAAGCTCGAAGCGAATCTCCTGAAGAAGGAAATCTGTGACGGTGCTCGTATGTGCCTCGAAGAGCCTGGGAAACCAGGTTGGGAAACCGTTCAATTCGAACGAGGCATATCGGCAGGCGAGCTCGATGTCTGCTTCGCTAAGGCTTTTCACCCAATTTGGTGTCTCCTGCGCTTCGATTTCGAGCCCGGCCAAACCAAGAATTGCCGACATTGGTGTCGAGTTTTCTGGCGCCCCCTCCGAACGAATAGTCGGTCTCTCACGCCGCCAATAAGCCACAATTCCGTCACGGAACGCTTGCGCGATATCCTTACCGAACTCGGCTTCCAAGTTTCTCCAGTTGCCATGAGTCCACCGACCGGAGCGATCGCTACCACGGCGCATCCGGTCGTGAAGGTAGGTTAGGCCGTTGAAGACATAGCCAAGTTTGGTCAGAATCGCGTCGCGCAATTTATCGAGATTTTCGCCCAAGTAAATTTTTGAGTCTGCGAGATCCTTTTCCTCTTTTCGCTTTCTTTCTTCGGAGCGTCTTTTCCACTGCGCCTCCTGACGTTTCCAGGCGCGGGCCTCCTTCCCTTGAGTTGGCGGATTGAGGAACTTGTCCAACTCATCCGACAATTCCGTGTTGCCGGAGACGAGTCGCTTGAGCTTTTCACGCCACAAACGCGGCCGGTCGTTTGTGCTGTAGAGTCTAAAAGCCAATGATAGCGCGACAAGCTTGTCGTCTTGGAAGGGCTGAGTGTTGATTGCCACTGAGAACTGACCCGGCGTTTCCACCGAGAATTGACCCGCCTGTTAGGTATGTTTCGGGTCTGCGGTCGTGGTCAAGTTCCT
>NZ_QKML01000026.1:0-22164 GCF_003208455.1 Rhizobium sp. UGM030330-04 | reverse complement strand
CGGGTCATTCCTATATTCTTGGCGCGCTTTCGCCTGCAGCGGCTCTGACAAAGCCCGCATACCCGCCGGATTCGCCAAATACTTTGCTTGATTGGCCAACATCTGCTGCGGACTCATATTGTTGAGCCCTTGTTCCTGCAATTCCATTTGTCGCTTGAACTCATCGAGATCGATCGTACTTTTTGTGGGCATAAAGCAGATTATCAATAAACGGCATCTACGGTTTTCATCCTCATCGATACGAACATTTGATCCAGGTGGCGGCACAGGAACAGGTTTCGGCTCCGGGTCCTGCGTCGGTTTATTTTCCTTTCTGTGTTCCTGAATTTTTGCAAACGTCTCAGTTCGGATGTCAGCACCACTGTCCCAGAATGGAAGTTCGTTTATTCTGCGTTGATTTGAGCGTGTCTACGGCTGTTAATTATAATCCTAACTTAGTCGTAAATATACAACTTGCAATCGAAATTTGATCTGATAGCTTCCGGAGATGTAAAGAGCATCAACGCTTTAAGTGGCGGTATTGCGGGGGCAATATGACAATTTTTTTAGATGACGAGTCTCATCGGAAAGCGGCGTCCGATACTGTAAACGAGGACGTGATCCGAAAGCTCTTACAGGCCAAGGGGCAGATTTTTTCGATTTTTGGACAGGTCGTATTCGCGCTCAGTTCCGTTCCTCGCTATCGCAGCCAGAGCCTGTCCGATCTCAGTCATTTGGTCATCGATCCGCTTAGCCACGATCGTATCGTAATCGCATCGAAAAAAGAGGACGATGGAGCCGAACAGACCACTTTGGCACCAAACGCTATCGCAATCTGGGCAAGCGTGAGTGCGGATGTCGATGCCAAGATTGTTGCGCAGGTCAAGGCTGGTGTTTTTCCAGTGCGGTTGAAGCCCACTGACTGGAACAGTGGCCAAATCGTCTGGTTGCTGGATGTTATCGCACCGACGCGGGAGCTCGCTACCTCAGTGCTTTCAAATTTCCACACAGTCGCCAAGCAGAGCCAGATAAAGGTTCATCCTGTTATAGGGCGCCTGGTGGATAGCGACGTTTTACATAGTCTTATTGCAAAGTCCGATGACAAAAACACGCTCCCAACCGAGCAGCCCGTTAACTGATTTCTGAATGCTTCTTCGTGTTCTCCCGCGACTTAAAACCTGCGGGAATGCCACATTTATTTTGATCTGAAGTTTGGCTTGGAGGCCGAGTTTCGTTGGTAAGCATTTATTCTGCGGAACTGGTATCCGATGCAGCTATTTGGAATTCTATGGAAAATTCCGTTGTTATTCTCGCTGTTGCTGCTTGGCGGTTGCGATGACAGTTGGTCGTGGCATCAAAAGCTGACGGTTACTGTTGAGACCCCGTCGGGTCCAAAATCCGCGTCCAGCGTAATGAAGGCCAGTTTGGAAGATCGAGACGGCCCCTTCGCACTACCTGAAGCAAGAGGTGCTTTTTTTGAACTTCAAGGGGAGGCGGTTGTCCTTGAGGTTCTTCCAGGCAAATACCTTTTCGCGCTGTTGAAGGATATGCCGAGACCCTATGGGCTTTTTTTCCCAGGAGAAGCACCCGTCGACATTGCTCCAAAATTTGAACGTATGTCAAAGCCGGCAACTGCCACGCTCACCAGATCCGACTATCCGTTGTTGGTGGCTTTCACTGATATCAATGATCCGAAGACGGTGAAGAAAGTAGATCCCGACGATCTCGAAGATTTTTTTGGTCAAGGTACTTCACTAAGCTCGATCACCCTGTCGATTACCAGAGAACGGGTGACGAAAGGGAAGGTCGAAAACGTCCTGCCTTGGTTGAACGAATATTACGACAAGATGCTCGATAGCAATCGTTTTGAGACAATTTACGCAATTAACCGCTTTGCCAACTCGTTGAGCGCGGGCAACTTCGATACGGAGAAAAATTAATGACCTCCCTAAAACCGTTTTCTGATGAATTGTTTTTGGCGATCCTGTCTATGGACGCATACAATCGTGGTTACAACAGAGGCGTGGTGGATAGCGGTTTAGGCGGTGTTGGATCGACAATTGGCACCGCCACGGTCAGTCTACAAAGCGATACCGTTACAGGCACCCCAGGTGTAGATGCTGGTTTTTACGCGATCGCTTATACATGGGGTACGGAAACGGTAATCTCCTACCGCGGTACGGACAATACCGAAATTTTCGAAAGCGCTAGCGACCTCTGGAACGGATGGACCCTCGGGGGCGGTTATGGAGAAGCCTCGCAGGCAACCCTGGCGTTGGACTTTTACAAGCAGGTTATGGGGCACTCCGCTTTTGACGATACGGGTGCGCAGCCAATCCTCACGGGGCATTCGCTCGGCGGTGGTCTCGCGGGGTTTGTGTCGTTTATTTCCGGAGCCACAGGCGTCGGTTTCGATCACATGCCGTTTGGCGAGGGAGCTATGGCGGCGATTGCCACAGAGTTGGCGCGGCGCACCGGCCTGTTTGATCCAGATATTGATACGGTAACACCCGAGCTGCTTGAACTTATGGAAATGCATATTCCCAGCTTTGGGAATTTTAAGGGATACTTTGTGGAAGGCGAGGTAAACGCTGGACTTCGCGATGGTTCTATTGCGATGAACCTCGGAAACATTCTTAGCTTTATCACGGGCAGTCCGCTGTTCAGTTCTTTGGGTGCCGGGATTGCAGCAGGGCAAACGGGCGCAGAACAGTTTGTTCCAAAAACAATGCTGGGTACCTACAATTGGGACGCCCTCCCGCTTTTGGATTTTTCACGCCATAGCCAGGCATTGCTTGTCACGCTCAAATACGCTCAGGAAAAATCACACCTTGCGTGGTCCTCTATTGCCAACGATCTGCTGACGTCGCTGTTCAGTAATGAAATCGCCATGGCAGCGAACTTTCAGCCAAAAGACACCGAAGGGCACTATAACGCCGCAGGTAAGATGCTGACCGCCATCGCCTACTCGGTCCTGGACAGCAACTCCGCTGAGGAGGAAGCGAATTTTGGCTACATTTTCGGCAACTCTGCAATCCGGGCCTTGTTCAATGACGCAGATGCGCTCGGTTCAGTAATCGCTTCGGATAAAAAATCCGGTCTTCTTGAGGACTCTGCCCGGGGCATCTCGGAGATTATCGTGCAGTTCGCCGCTACGCTAGCGTTCGATAAGGTGAACTATCACAACTATGAGGGTGGCGCGCTTCAACCAAAAGATGGTGTTGTCGATTTTCTAACCGCTACGGGGGGCAAGACAGACAGTCTTGCTGACGCCACCATTTTGTCACTGAATCTGGACCAAGAGTTTTGGAACATTGGTGATAGTTCGGAGAATCCGACGGCGGTGGAGATCCTTGGCGTCACCAAGATTGTGAATGCTCTCTTTAGCGACAATCGACTGTCTTCTAAGCCGGTCGTCTCTGAGGCGATGGAAAAACTCTATAAGGATAGTGGGTCTGCCTCACCGTTTTCGGTGCCGAAAACACTGACAGCGATCCAGTTCGCGCTCGCGGATGGGCCACTTGTCCTCACACTGTCAGACCCAGACGATACATTTGATGCACATCGTGCAAGCCTGTTCGTTTCTGGGGACGGGAGCGACCAGATCGATGGCAGTCATCAAAATGATATGATTGCGGGAGCAGACGGCGACGACATCCTGAGTGGTCGCCTCGGCAGTGATATCCTGTTTGGTGGGGAGGGATCAGACATACTCGTTGATTCCGTTTCCGAGCGAGATGGGGAAACGGGTCGTCAAAACGAGAGCGACATCTATATTGGCGGAGACCAGGGCGAAGATCCCTTGAGAGATTTTCACCAATGGCTCGCCGGGAACGCGGAAACCGATACCGTTCATTATACGGTGGATGATCACGTCGGTACAACCGTTCCGCAAATTGAAGGCGTGGAAATCACTGATCTCAAGCTGACTGAAATCGGTGGCGTGGGCGCGCTTGAGATTTCGGTCAAGGATATCAAGAGTGGCGCTACTGGCGTCGATACTCTGATTGCAATCGAAAAGGTTCAACTGACAGACAATGCTGATCGCTTTATGCTCCGGGGTGACGCGGCATACGCACCCATTGTCATCGACATGGGGGCTGGGGACAACATCGTCGATTTCATCGATGAAGCAAATCCGGGGTCTCCCACGCCATGGGAGCAAGGTTTCCTGTTCATCAATTTCTCCACGACAAGGGAAAACGGCGAAGCAGCAGGGAAAACCTTAAACATTATCCAGATTGACGAAAACCTGGATGATCAGGAGCGAACCACACCGGTTCTGCTTGTCGATGGCAAGCAACTCATAGGTGGAGCAGCTTTTGATTTCGACAAGTTCGACCTTGTTGGTGGCGCGGTAAGCACGTTTATCGACATTCTCGCGGTTCCCGCTGCACCTCCGACGATGAACGGCGAGAGTTACGGTATTTCCACCACCGATCGGGTAGAGGCCTGGCTGGCAGAACATGTGAAGCAATATACAGGTTATATTGCAGCTCTGTCCGGATACGCGGGAGTTGGCTCGCCCTTATTTGGAGGAATCGGGCTAGCTATCATGACGTCGCTGATGCCAATGATGCTCAGCGATTTACTTATTCTGAAGCAAGCCTGGCTGGATCCTTATGTCCAGCGCATTATCGGAACGCAAGGCGAACTCTACACACTTGAAAACGCCGAGTACGATCTTAGCGGCCGTGTAACGACCGCCGACGTCACGATTACAATGAATCTGGAGCAGGAAGAAGAATACCAGATCGCATTGAAGGGATGGCGGCAAGGCGATTTCGGTATAACCATCGAAAATCTCTCCTGGCGCAATGCGCTCGACAGCGGCACCAACAAAAATGGCCAGTTGGATGATTGGGACACGCTTTCTCTTGAAACTATTAGAGAGAAGCTGGCTGGTCTCGGCTTCAAGCCTCAAGAAATCAATCTGAGCGGTAATGGAAGCTCGCCTGGCCCAGGGTTACGGGGCCTCGCCGCATCGGCGGGAGGTTCGTCTTCAGGTAACTCAATTAACGGCGGTATATACCGGAGTGGCAATGAGGGAATAAACGTACTTACGGCCAGCGCCGGCGACGATGTGTTTAATGGCCAAGGCGGTAACGATACGCTCGTGGGCGGTGAGGGCCGGGATACATACGTCTTTCAGCAAGGCGACGGTAACGACGTTATCATCGATACCTCACCTGAAGGCAGTATTGTCCGTTTTCTCGGCGGGCTCGATCCGACCACGATGCAACGTGCTCTGGTGGACAATGGGACCGGCGGCCAGGACTTACTGATAACTTATGGTCAAGATAACAGTATCCGCATCGTGGGCTGGTCTTCTCTAACAACAGAACAGCAGGGTCTGTGGTTGTTTGAGGGCGTGGACGCTGATCTGTCCTCTCCAAACTCTGTGGACACCCCGGATATTTCGGTGCTGCCGGACAGCCAGGGGGGGACGGCACAATCCCATATCGAGGGAACAAACGGTTCTGACGAACTGGTTGGCATCGACATTGCGGAAATCCTCGACGGAAAGGACGGTAACGATACGATCGACGGGCGCGGGGGCGCGGACCGCATTATTGGTGGAGCAGGCGATGACTTGCTTTTCGGCGGTGCGGGTGACGATCGGATTGACGGAGGAATCGGCGCAGATCAAATCCGGGGAGGATTGGGTAACGACATCCTTGTCGATAACGATGGTGACGATACCTACATTTTCGCTCGTGGTGACGGCCGTGATGAACTTCGAGATTACAACAACACCGGCAAGGACACTGTCAAGTTCCTGGACATTGCGTCAGGCGAAATAGAAGTTCTTCGAGACAACTACAATTCAATAATTCTTCGGGTCCGTGGAACCGATGATCAGATCAAGCTGATCAACCCTACAAATTTCATTGATTTTGCCACTGTAGATCGTTTTGAATTCTCCGATGGGGTGGTCTGGAACCATTCCGATCTTCTCGACCGATATTATAGCCAGGCTACGACCTCGGGCAACGATCACATCTACGGATCCAGTTCCGCCGGCGTTCTCCACGGAGGTGCTGGTGATGACATTCTCGAGGGCTGGGGGGCTGGCGAGACCTTTGTCTGGGAGCGCGGCGGTGGTCATGACGTTATTCAATCTGTGCTTGGAGACGCCGGTTCAGACGTTCTGATCCTGGGGTCAGATATTCTGCCGGGTGACGTAACATTCCTGAGAGAGCCGCATCCGTCGGGTGGTTTTACTGGAAGCTTGATAGTCCAGATCGGCGGGGCAGGTGGTGGTTCGGTCACAGTGACTGGTTTCTTCACAGATAGTGCCCATCAACTCAGCAAGGTCATGACTTCCGCGGGCACAATGTGGACGCGCGCTGAGATAATTCAACGATACCTGCAAGGCCAGTCGAGTTCTGCGGATGATTCTATTCTTGGGTCGGGCAGCAACGATGTGATTACAGGCGGGTTGGGCAATGACCGTTTGGAAGGCGGCGGTGGTGCCGATACCTATCGATTTGAACAGAGCTTTGGTCAGGATGTTGTCGTCCTGGATAATAGCCAAGGTGACCGTTTCGAATTCCTGGCTCATGACCTGTCCGATTTCACCATAACGAGAAATGGCGGGAATCTTGTTCTGCAGGTAACGGGCACTTCCGATCGTCTGACTATTGAGGGTTTCGAGAGTCTCTCTTGGGCGATTGAAAGTTTCAAATTCAAGAACGGCTCGGTTTTCGATCCGAACACCATATCCGCGATCGCCGATGCCACGGTTAGCGCGACGAACCTGATTGCGGGTTTCTCGTCTGCTGACGTTTTGACCGGTTCGGCTGGCCACGATCGCGTCCATGCATATCAAGGCGACGATACGGTCTCGGCTGGCGCTGGTGACGATTTTGTCGACGGCGGCGTTGGTTCTGATGTCATCAATGGCGATAAGGGAAATGATGTTCTCTTCGGAGGAGCCGGCAACGATCAGCTTCTCGGTGGAGATGACAATGATCTGATCTTTGGCGGCAGCGGCAACGATTCTCTTGAAGGCGGGGCGGACTCAGATCGGCTATTCGGAGAGGCTGGTGATGACACGCTTATGGGCGGTCAAGGCGCTGACGAATTGTTTGGAGGAGCAGGAGACGATGTCCTCCACGGCAATGCAGGCAATGATCTGCTAACCGGTGGAACCGGGAATGACACCTATCATTTTGCGCGTGGCGACGGGAGCGATATTATCGACGCAGCTACCGATCGTGGTGCTGGTGATATTGAGATTCTCGAATTCAGCGGCGGCATCACAGCAAACGAGCTGACATTTTCGTTCGATGACACCAATCTCGTGATCGAGTTCGGCAACTCTCCAACCGATAAGCTTACCATCAGGAATTTCCTCGCGTCTGGTTCCCTGGCGGAAATCCGCGCCGGGACAGTCACGCTCACATTGTCTGATATTCTCAGTCGAGCGACGGGTGCCGAGTCCGTTAATGAAACAGTTCAATCGGATGATGGAGGAGTAGTCTACGGCGGTCTGGGCAACGACACGCTTGTCGGTTCTCTTGAAAGAGATCTCTTCGTTTACAATCGCGGCGATGGTGCGGACCGAATTCTCGACTGGGCGGGTGCTGGAACACTGCTGCTGGCCCGGAACGACGAGCTTGTCCTCACCGGGGGCATTACATCGGATGAGTTAGTGCTCACCCGCTCGGGAGAGACGAACGAAGACCTCACGATCTCTTTTAAAAATGATGCCGGCAGCATCGTTATTGAAAGGCAGTTCCATGCCTGGAACTACACGGGTGGCGTCGAAAGCATCCGTTTCGAAGATGGTACCGTCTGGAGCAAGGCTGAGATAAGAAATCAGATGCTGAGCGCGCGATCAGGAGCCAGTGACGAAATCATAGAAGGCACGACAGAAAATGACCTTTTCCTTGGGTCTGCGGGCAATGACATACTTCGCGGTAATAGCGGGGAGGATCGCTACAGTCTCAATCTTGGGAACGGTCACGACGAAATCATCGATAGTGCTGGTTCCTCCGATACGCTAACATTTGGAGCAGGTATTCTTGCCAAAGACGTTACGGTTGAGCGGGTTGGAAATAGCGTAAAGCTTGCCTATTCAACGACTGACAGCGTGACACTCATCGATGTGTTTGCGTCCGATACGTCTGGTGTCGATAAGGTTCAGTTCCAGGATGGAACCGTATGGTCGCGAAACACAATTGCCCAAAAACTGGTTGAGTCGCAGCAGACAGACGGCAACGATGTTATCGCAGGTACTGATTTTGCTGAGATATTGTCGGGTGGGAAAGGCAACGATCACCTTGCCGGAGGATCAGGCGGGGATACCTACCTTTTCAACCTCGGTGACGGCAACGATGTCATTACTGAGGTTGGAACGAGCGGGGCCGATATTGTTAAACTGGGTGGTGGGCTACATTCAACCAATGTTGACGTCTCTCTCAGCCAGACAGATGGCGACGCGATCATTCTCGACTTCGGTAACGGCGACAGATTGGTTCTCGATGGTCATCTGAGCGGCGCAAATGGAATTGAATGGGTTGAGTTCGCCGACAAAACCATCTGGAGCAAAGACCAGCTAATTCAAAAGGCGCTTGCAAATTCGACGACGACGGGAAACGACAATCTCATTGGTTCGGCGATTGAAGACCGCGTAGAGGGTGGTCATGGAAACGATACACTTAACGGCGGCGGTGGTGCCGATGTGTATATATTCAGCCGAGGTGATGGTGTTGACACGATAAATGATTTCGGGACTCCAAATGGGGCCAACGTTATCGAGTTTGGAAGCGGGATTTTCGCCCGAGATGTTGACCTCTCGAGAGATAGCACCAATCCGAACGATTTGGTCGTTTCCATACGCAATTCCAGCGATCAGATCATTGTCACGAACCATTTCTCTAATGGGGTCATTGGTGCTATTCGCTTCAAAGACGGAGTACAGTGGACTGCCGAGCAAATTGAGGCCGGAGCAAACAATCGCGCGCCGGAAATGACTTCAGTTTTGACGGAGAAGACTGCTGAGCAGGATGCATGGTTCTCTTTTGTATTGCCAATCGGCTTGTTCAGTGATCCCGATGCGGGCGATCACATAAGTGTTGTGGCGGCCCTCAGCGATGGTTCTCAACTTCCCACATGGCTTCAATTTGATGGCACCCGCTTTTATGGAGAGCCCGAAAATGATGACGTAGGAACGCTGACAATCACGCTCACAGCGATTGACAAGTACGGCGACCGTAGCAGCCAAAATTTCGACATCGAGATTTTGAACGTAAACGACGCGCCTGAGGTAAGAATCCTTCCCGCTAACCAAGTGGCGACCGCAGGCGTCTCGTTTTCGTATCAGCTCCCGAATGGTACGTTCATCGATCCCGATAACGAGGTGGTGGGAATTCCCGTTCAACAAGTCATTTTGTCTGCCGCTCGTGCTGACGGAAGCGCTTTGCCGGGTTGGCTCACGTTTAATCCCGCCACCGGAGTTTTTTCAGGTACGCCAACTGCAGTTGATGGGGGCGTCCTTGATGTTGTGGTAACTGCGTCCGATGGTATCGCGGCAAGCACGACCCGTTTTGGTATCGCGATCGGCACGAATAACACCTATCCTACGCTGGGTTCACCTATCGCGTCACTAAACGCGACCGAGGATCTCGAGTTTGTATTTGATATACCTGCCGGCGCTTTCAACGACATCACGCCGGGCGACCGTTTGAGGTATACGGCTGAAATGGCCGACGGAACTGAACTCCCGTCGTGGCTTAAACTGGATGCGGTCACTGGTCGATTCACCGGGGCACCTAATAATGGCGACGTAGGTTCGTTTCAAATCAGGATCACCGCTATTGACGTTGGTGGTGCGAGCGTTAGCACGACGACGTCGCTTGTTGTTGGCAACACGAACGACGCTCCGAACGTCGTAGAACAACTCGAAAGTTTCTACACGGCAGAGGGAGCTCCATTTGCCTACGCGGTTCCTCAGGGTATCTTTGCCGACATCGATGCAGGCGATCAGCTAACACTTGAGGCTTTCCAGGCCGATGGCTCGGTTTTGCCTGAATGGCTTCAGTTCAATCCAGCAACCAGTTCGTTCTACGGCGTACCAGATGATGCCGATGTTGGCATTTTATCCGTCGTCGTCAGGGCGACGGACAGGTCAGGAGCATCGGTAGACGCAAGCATGTATCTCGTCATCCGATCAGTCAATGACGCACCGATCGTCACGAATACCATTCCCGATTTCATTGTAGAGAGTTTCTCGAATTTCGAGATTTTGATTCCGGGTGATAGCTTCGGAGACGTTGACAGTCCCGGCCTGACTTATTCAATCCGCTTGGAGGGCGACGACGTTCTTCCCGAGTGGTTGAGTTTTGATCCAGTGACCGCAACATTAAAAGGAAGGTCACCACTCCTCGATATCACCGAGGGGAACCGCCTCTATATGCTTGAAATCAAGGCCACAGACGCGGATGGAGCCAGTGTCTCTCAGTTTGTCACCCTCACAGTTCGTGGAGCATACCCCGGAATTTCGCTGATCGGGACGCCTGGTGATGATGACCTCCAAGGGACCTTAGGCCCTGACCAGATCTATGGCCACCAAGGAAACGACAAGCTAACGGCTGGGCAGGGCAACGACGTTCTCGATGGCGGAGAGGGCGATGATTGGCTCGACGGCGGCGCCGGACGAGACGTCCTTTCGGGCGGCAGAGGCAACGACACTCTCTTCGGTGGCGACGGAGAGGATGTTTACCTCTTTGGTCGGGGAGATGGTCATGACGAAATTTACGGCGCAACCGATGATGTTGACCCGAACGATACTATTCGTTTTAACGCCAACGTCAGCCCTTCCAATGTTACGGTTGGCCGAGATGGCCTGCTCACAGTCTCCAACGATGGTCTCAACATCATTACTGATTACACTAGGACCGGTTTAACTCTCACGGTTTCTGGCGGAGGGGACAGTATCACCGTCCGTGAGCAATTCGCGTCAAACTTCTCGACTTCAGGAAGTCTCCAGTCGTATGTTGTCGGAACAGTCGAGTTTTCGGATGGGACCAAATGGACTTCTCAGGAACTCGCACAGCGATTTATGCAATCGACATCAGGTAACGATCTGATTGAAGGTGACTTCAGAAACAACGTTCTACTTGGTGGTGCTGGTGATGATCGAATCCTGGGCTTAGGTGGCGATGATTATCTCGATGGCGGAGTAGATAATGACGACCTCTATGGAGGCGAAGGGAGTGATACTTACTTCTTTGGTCTGGGCTCGGGGCAGGATCGAATTATCGAGTCGATCGGTTCATCAAAAACATACAGTTTCGACACGCTCCGTTTCGGAACTGGTATAAACGTTTCGAACCTAATTCTCACACGTGATGCGCGCAATCCATATGAATGGAACTCGGCCTACGAGGCAGGCAGTCTCCTCATTCAAATTGCCGGCACTTCCGACAGTATCCGCATATTCGGCCAATATGCGATGGAAAACGGTTTATCCGCCGGTATCGACCGGTTTGAGTTTGCCGATGGGACTGTTCTTACCCGCCAGGAGCTGGACCTCCTGGTCAACCCGGATGCCGTTCTTCGAGGAACTGACGGTGATGATGACCTAAGCGGGACGACTGCAGACGAACGCCTGGTGGGCGGCAAGGGTGACGATGTCCTTTATGGGAACGAAGGGAATGATACCTACGTCTGGAATCTTGGAGACGGTAATGATCGCATCAATGAAAACTCTAGCTCGAGCATTGATTTCCTCGAACTAGGCCTGGGTGTCGGACCGGAAAATATTCGCGTCGTCCGGGATTCGTTCTACCATGCTGGTACGCACGACCATATCTATATTCAGGTGTTGCCAACGGAAGAAGTCATAACAATTACCGGCGGCGTCGGCATCGATGTGAACGGAACCCGGGACTTCATTCGACCCGTTGATGAAATCAGATTTGCTGACGGAACCTCCTGGACCTTTGACGATCTCTTGGCCTATTTCCTCACCGGGACAGCAGGCGATGATGAACTTATCGGCTTCGACCCAAAGAGCGACGTTCTCGACGGTGGTGCAGGTAACGATATTCTTCGGGGTGAGGGCGGCGGTGACGTCTATGTGTTCGGTCGGGGGTACGGAACCGATACTGTCTACGACAAAAAGAGCCTGAGTTATAGAAACTATCCTCTTGAGTTTGAAAACTATGTACGCTTCCGCTCGTCGGTCGATCTTGAGGATATTCGCATTTCCAGCGAGCTGGAGTTAAGCGGAAGCGGAAGCGGGAGACTTGAGACGTTCGTTATCCTTTCCATCCAGGGGACAGGCGATCGACTGCGCCTTCTAGGTACTGGTAACTTTATAGATCACCTTTATTTCGAGGCGGACGGTTCAACTTTGAGCTACGCAGGACTGGTTGACCTATATTTCGAACACAATCGCTCGGCAGGCGATGACTACGTTATCGGTTTCGGCGGTGGGGTGGTCAGCACTCTTGGAGGAAATGACACTCTGCTCGGCCGAAATGGTGATGTGCTCATCGGCGGAACGGGTAGCGATGTCTACCGCTACTATGGTGATCTGGGCACGATTACCATTAGCGATGATGGGAGGGCCTCTGACAACGACGTCCTGGTGCTCGATTTTGGGGATGTCACAGACTATGGTCGCTTCGAGCGCGCAGCCAACGGGCAAGATCTATATATTTTCCGTAGTGCGGATGGGTATTTGGTTGACGTCCTGCTGAAAGACTTCTTCCTCGGAGCTGACAAGACAGTCGAACGCATCCAATTCGCCGACGCGACCGAATGGGCCTCAAGAAATGAGATCATTGCACATTCAGTTGCCAGCCCGGCGTCGAACCGCCTCCTGGCCGGCACATCTGGCGATGATACAATCGAGGGTGAAAATTATGTCAGCGAAGAACTAAGGGGCGGTTTGGGAGCAGATATTCTCACGGGCGGGTATCAAGGCGGAGACGTCTATTCGTGGAAAAAGGGGGATGGAAATGACACGATTATTGATAGCGTTGACCGAGATTACGCCGATCTCCTGAAACTCACCGACGTGACATCTGCGGATGTTTCATTGCTTGTGTATGGCAATGATCTGCGCGTACGCATAAATCCGACCGGAGAGTTCATAACGATCCAAGACCATTTCGATGCTTCGAATGCGAACTATCAATATGGCATCGGAGAAATCCTCTTTTCGGACGGAGTATTATGGCGGCGCGCGGAGATCGACCGTCGGGCAGCCTACGAGGGCACTACCGGCGCGGACACCATGTCAGGCAGCGTGAAAGCTGACACGATGATCGGCCTTGCGGGGGATGATGTTTACGTAGTCAACCATGTTTCCGATGTCGTTGTCGAAGCAATGAATGGCGGCCAGGATACGGTCCAATCCAGCGTGACCTATGTTTTGCCAGACAATGTCGAGAAACTGGTTCTGACTGGGGCCAACAGCATATCCGGTACTGGAAACAGTGCCGCAAATGTGCTGACAGGCAACAATTACTCCAACATCCTGCGCGGTCTCGCAGGCAATGACACACTTGATGGGCAAGGTGGTGCCGATACGCTTATCGGAGGCACCGGTAACGACATCTACATAGTCGATACGGCCGGCGACGAAATCATTGAGGAAGCTGGCGAGGGAACCGATCTCGTCCGAGCCTCGGCGAGTCACACATTGGCCGCCAACGTGGAAAACGGCGAACTTCTTGGATCTTCCTCAATCAATCTGACCGGAAACGCTCAAGCAAACGTTTTGGTGGGCAATTCTGGCAACAACGTTCTTGCGGGGTTGGCAGGTGCCGACATGCTCGACGGAGGCCTTGGTATCGATACGGCAAGTTATGTCGCTTCGGCATCCGGCGTAAGCGTGTCGCTGACCACGGGTGTTGTTGCAGGGGGAGATGCCGAAGGGGATACTCTTGTCAATATCGAGAACGTCACGGGCTCTTCGTTCGATGATATTATAGAAGGCAGTAGCGGGACGAATGTCCTCGTCGGGGGTGCAGGTGAAGATCTGCTCTCATATTCCAATGCTGGCGCCGGGATTACAATAAACCTTGGCTCCACGAGTGCTCAGGCGACGGGTGGTGCCGGGACGGATACGGTTTCCGGTTTCGAGAATGCTACAGGCTCCGCCTTCAACGATACCCTGACCGGAACGACGGGTTCAAATGTTCTTGCCGGTGGTAAGGGATCTGACACTCTGGTCGGGAAAGCGGGGAACGATCGATACATTCATCGTGCGGGTGATGGCAGCGACTTCATCAACGATGATTCCGGCTCATCCACTGACGTCGACGTTCTCGATCTAACTTATCTGTCGAGCAATGACGTTGTGCTCTCAAGGGTTGGGCAGGATCTTACGATCAAGATCAACGCAACAAGCGAAATCCTTACAGTACGGAACCAGTTCTACTCGATGTCAGCCAATTGGGGGATCGAGCGCCTCGAATTTTCGGACGCAACGTGGGATTTGGCTATGATCAATTCCAGGGCGTGGTTCCGCGGTACCATTGGTGCCGACACTATAACCGGGTCCGACGCGGATGACACCATCGACGGTGGGGCCGGAAACGATACGCTTTCGGGCGGGGTCGGACATGACACATATGTTTATTCGGAAGGCTACGGCAGCGATGTCGTAAATGAGAGGGTGACGGGTACAGACGTTGATACGTTGTACTTGATTGGCTTGAATCAAGTGGATATTCGAATCGAGCGTCTGACATCAGACCTCACCGATGTTGCCATCCGTATCCTCTCGACGGGCGCAACTGTCACACTCGACAATCAGCTCGATCTCGAAGGTGGGGTGGAACGGATATTGTTTGGCGACGGCAGTTCGCTCGGCGGTACCGACTGGTCCCTCGACGCGTTGTTACGCACAATTGCGGCTTTCTACGGCACTGATGCCAATGAGACCATAACAGGCGGTGCGGGCACTGATCGTCTGATCGGTTTGGAAGGAGATGATACCCTGAATGGAGGCGCTGGCGCCGATATTCTTGAGGGCGGGGCAGGAAACGACCTCTATAATGTGGACGACGTCGGCGATCTCGTTGTCGAACTTGCAGGACAGGGCATTGACACCGTTCAATCGTCTGTCAGCTTTACGCTCGCCTCCGAAGTTGAGAAGCTGACATTAACGGGTTCTGCCGCTCTTAACGGTGTTGGGAATGAACTTGCCAACACTATTGTGGGCAACGCTGGCAATAATACGCTTGCCGGCTTGGCTGACGGCGACATCATCGATGGTGGTGCCGGAACAGACACGGTAACCTATGCAGAGTCTGATGGTGCAATCGACGTCAATCTGCTGGCCGGCACTGCAAGCGGCGGACATGCTGAAGGCGATGTACTCAGCAATATTGAGAACGTTACCGGTTCTGAGTTCGCTGACACCATCATAGGGAATACGGCTGCGAATGTCCTTTATGGCCTTGGCGGTGACGATCTTCTTGAAGGCGGCGCAGGTCATGACACACTTGACGGAGGCTCCGGTGCGGACGTGCTACGCGGGGGTGCGGGCAACGACACCTACATCGTTGACAACATCGCCGACGCGGTAAGTGAAAGTTCCGCCGAAGGGACGGACCTGGTCCAAGCGTATGTTTCGTATACTCTGAGCGACAATGTCGAAAATCTCACACTTCTAGGTTCTCTGGCCCTCAACGGTAAGGGGAACACTCTTGCGAATACCCTTAGAGGCAACGACGCATCTAATGACCTTTCGGGCGAGGACGGTAATGACTCGCTCTACGGCTTGCTGGGTAATGATTTGCTTCGTGGTGGAGCAGGGAGCGATCTCCTCGATGGAGGAGTCGGTGCTGATACGATGTTCGGTGGGATAGGCAACGATAGTTACGTTGTGGATGACGCTGGAGATGTTGTTATCGAAGCATTGAATGAAGGAACTGACTCGGTTTCCGCGTCCATTTCATTCACTCTCGCGGAAAATATCGAAAACCTTACACTTACAGGTGCGACGGCAATCAGCGGTTCGGGCAACGGACTGTCGAACACGATCTCCGGCAATAGTGCAGATAATGTACTTTCGGGCTTCGATGGTAATGACACCCTCGCTGGTGGCGCCGGCAACGATGTTCTTCTTGGTGGGGCCGGGAATGACACGTTGAATGGTGGTACTGGAGCTGACTCCATGGCTGGTGGTGCCGGGGACGACACTTACCTTATCGACAACGCTGGTGACCAGGTCATCGAGCTCGCAGGTGAGGGTACCGATTCTGTGTCCTCTTCAATCTCCTACAAATTGCTGGAGAATTTCGAGAATTTGACGTTGACCGGTTCCTCATCTCTCAATGGTACCGGAAACGCGTTGAACAACACCATCATAGGGAATAGCGGGGTCAATCTCATCGAAGGGCTCGGTGGAGCCGATGTTCTCAACGGTGGCAGTGGGATCGACACCCTGACTTATATATCCTCGGGAAGTGGTGTATCCGTAAACCTGCAGACTGGAGCGACCGCTGGCGGCGATGCTCAGGGTGATGTTATCTCTAATTTTGAAAACCTCACAGGCTCCGAGTTCGAAGACGTGTTGACGGGGAATACGGCGGCGAACGTCATTCACGGTCATGGCGGTAACGATGTAATAAGAGCAGGGGCCGGCAATGACCTCCTCAACGGAGGCAAGGGTGATGACATACTTTCTGGCGGAGTAGGGTCAGATACGTTTGTCTATTCGTCAGGTGACGGTAACGATCAAATCAACGATGAGGCAAACGAGGTTGGCACGAGCGATTCCCTGTTGCTTTCCGACCTCAACAGTTCCGATGTCACAATCCTGCGAAAAGGAACCAAGCTCGAAGTCAATGTGACTTCAACGGGTCATCTGATCACAGTTGAGGGACAATGGGCGGAACCAGACGGCTACAGCGGGATTGAGCAAATTCAGTTCGCGGACGGCAGTGTGATGGCGCGTTCAGCGATCATGGCGATCGAAGACAGTTCTTCTCTGGATCCAGCAAGCATCGTTGGTACCGCGAATGACGATGTATTCGAGAGTGTTAGTGGTGACAACAATTTCAGCGGTCTGGCTGGCAATGATGCCTACAACTATGGACGGGGAGACGGTCACGATACCATCGTGGAAGCTTTGGCTGAAGGCGATTCCGATAGTTTGACGGTGACAGGCCTTGCTTTCTCCGACGTCGGTTTCTCACGGCAGGGTGAAGATTTGCTCATCACTGTTCCAGAGTCGGCGACGGGATCCGGAGATGGTGGATCTATCCTTGTAAAGAACACGCTCCTCGATGATGACGCAGGCGTGGAGAACTTCGTATTTACGGACTGGACCTATAGCAAGGCGGACATGCGTTCTGTGCTTCTTTCGCAGGTAACCACTGCTGGCGACGACGTGATTGAAGGTTTTCAGAATACTGCCGACTTTTTCGAAGGTGGTGCCGGCAATGACGCCTTTGTGTTCAAGCCTGACTTCGGCTGGGATACGATCGGCGACTTTGTTGCGGGAGCGGGAACAGATGATGTTCTCGAATTCCGGGACGGCGTCCTGGCTGACTTTGAGGCTGTTCTCGCTGCGGCATCGCAGGTTGGCAATGACACCATCATTAACATTGACGGCACCAACGGTATCACGATCGCGAACGTCAATCTTTCCGACCTGCATCGAGATGACGTGCGGTTCGTTGCATAGGATCTGACTCTTGTTGAAATATTTGAATAGCGAAGCGCGGCGACCTTCAGTCGCCGCTGCCTTGCGAGTGACACGTGGTGCCTTCGCGTCGGTTGCGGTCCTGAGTGCTTTCACCAATATCCTCATGCTGACCGGTCCGCTGTTCATGATGCAGGTTTATGATCGCGTTCTGTCCAGCCGCAGTGTGCCGACGCTTGTTGCCCTGTCGATGTTGGCCATCGCTCTTTATCTGTTTCTCGGTATTCTTGAACTCATCCGGTCAAGAATTCTCTCGCGTATTGGCGAGCGGATTGAGGAGCAGCTTGGCGGTCCAACATTTGATGCGGTGATGCTGTTGCCACTCAGGATGTCGAAAAAGGAAGTGGCTGGGCAGCCCGTCCGGGATCTCGAGCAGATACGGCAATTCATGAGTGGTCCGGGTCCGGTCGCCATTTGTGACATGCCATGGCTACCGCTATACGTCGGCATCCTCTTTCTCTTTCACGCGTACCTCGGTTGGCTTGCGATTGCCGGTGCGACTTTGCTGATCGTGCTGACGCTTTGCAGCGATGCGGTTCTGCGTGACCCGACACGCCGGGTGGCGTCGCTTTCATCGGCACGAGCCGACTACATAGAGGCGGGGCGGAGGAATGCAGAGGCGCTGCATGCCATGGGCATGAAGAGCGCTTATGCACTTAAATGGCATGAAACAAATACGGCCTATGTTGAGATGCAGCGCCGGGCAAATGACGCGACGACCAGCTTCTCGACTTTTTCAAAGATATTTCGGTTGGCACTGCAATCCGCCGTTCTGGCGCTGGGAGCGTGGTTGGCTATAAAGCAGCTTGCATCGCCGGGTGCCATGATTGCGTCATCCATCCTGACATCCAGGGCGCTCGCCCCCATAGAGCAGGCGATCGGCCAATGGCGTGGTTTTGTTAACTTCAGGCAGGCCAAGGGCCGCCTCAGTCAGCTTCTCGAAAAGATCGGCACGGATCAGGAAAAAATGGCTCTCCCGGCGCCTTCAAAAACACTTTCTGTCTCAGGCATTTCTGTCCTCGCCCCTGGCAATCAGACACCCACCTTGCGTGATGTCACCTTCTCGCTTTCGGCGGGGCAGGCGCTGGGCATTATTGGACCGAGTGGCTCCGGTAAATCGACCCTCGTGCGGGCGCTCGTCGGTATCTGGCCATCGGCGCGCGGAACGGTCAGACTGGACGGAGCGGAACTGGATCAATGGCATCCGGAAGCGCTTGGCCCGTCGATCGGCTATCTTCCTCAGGGGGTCGAGTTGTTTGACGGCACCATTGCGGAGAATATCGGCCGGTTTTCCGGATCGGCGGACCCGTCCGATATTATCGAGGCGGCGAAACTGGCGGATGTGCATGACCTTATCCTGTCGATGCCGGAGGGATATGATACGAGGATCGGCAATAGCGGTGCGGCTCTTTCCGCTGGCCAGCGCCAGAGGATCGGTCTTGCACGCGCATTGTTCGGAAAACCTTTCCTGATCGTTCTGGATGAGCCAAATGCTAACCTCGACGCGGAAGGCGAGGTGGCGCTGACGAACGCCATCGCGGTGGCGCGTGAGCGAGGTGCCATTGTGGTGATTGTCGCGCACCGACCAAGTGCGCTTTCTGCCGTCGACAACGTCCTCGTTCTCGCCCAGGGCGCAATGGTCACCTTTGGTCCACGTGATGAGGTGCTGCGTAAAACCACAATGCGCGCTGTATCGGAAAAAGCATGACACCCAATAACGCCACGACAACCAGCGCTGCCAGTCGCGCCATCCGGTCCTATACGATTGCGGGCGTTACAACCCTCGCAATCATGGTTCTTTGCGTTGGGAGCTGGGCTGTGACCGCCAATCTTTCCGGTGCGATAATTGGGGCGGGAACAGTTGTTGTTGATGGAAACGTCAAGCGCATCCAGCACCGCGAGGGCGGTATCGTCGGTGAAATAGGGGTTCGCAATGGGGCTGTCGTCAATGCAGGAGATTTACTCATCCGGCTTGACGATACAGTCACCAGGGCAAATCTGGCTATCGTTGAAAAACAGATTGAGCAATTGAATGCGCGGAGGATGCGGCTGTCGGCAGAGCGGGAAAACGCTGAAAATATGGTTGTTCCGCCGGTATCGTCGAGCCAGGCAATCGATACCGAAAGCGGCGAATACCTCAAAGCTGAAGTAGCTCTTTTTGCTGCGCGCAGACAAACCATTGATGGTCAAAAAGCCCAGCTTAGACAGCGTATCGATCAGATACGGCAAGAAAATGAGGGGCTGATCGTTCGCAGGAGTGCTAAAGAAGAGGAATTGTCGTGGATTGGTCAGGAACTCGTCCGCGTAAGAAGTCTGGCCAATCAGCAACTGGTCCAGTTCAACCGCCTGGCAGAACTGGAGCGGCTGCGCGCGCAGCTTGATGGGGAACGCGGTCAGTTGATGGCAGAGATCGCAAGGGCCGCAACGCGCGTCACGGAGACTGAACTTCAAATTCTTCAGCTTGATCAGGATCGGCTGGCGGAGGTTCTG
The DNA here is from genome assembly GCF_003208455.1 of Rhizobium sp. UGM030330-04. Taxonomy (NCBI): domain Bacteria; kingdom Pseudomonadati; phylum Pseudomonadota; class Alphaproteobacteria; order Hyphomicrobiales; family Rhizobiaceae; genus Rhizobium; species Rhizobium sp. UGM030330-04. Next base: position 2,018 of record NZ_QKML01000026.1, on the reverse strand, counting down.
ACGGAATTACGTGATGTCGACAACAAGCTTGCCGAACTCTCAGAACAAAAGGTTACGGCGGACGACCAGTTGAAACGCATCGATGTTCGATCTCCGCAGGACGGTATCGTGCATGAACTCGCGGTTCACACGATCGGTGGCGTCATTAGCCCCGGAGAAACAGTCATGCAGATCGTCCCGGTCAACGACCGGCTGGTGGTCGAAACGAAAATCCAGCCGGCTGATATCGACCAGATGCATGCCGGCCAGCAAGCGACCCTGCGTTTTTCTGCCTTCAACCAACGTACGACCCCCGAAATTGGTGGTCAGGTCAAAACAGTCGCTGCCGATCTCGTTCACAATCCGCAGACTGGTGAAAGCTGGTACACGGCGCGAATTCAGATAGAGCCGGAAGAGCTGACCAAACTCGGCAATCTCAGTCTTATCGCGGGCATGCCAGTCGAAGCTTACATCAAGACGAGCGAAAGAACTGCCTTGTCGTATCTGGTCAAGCCGCTCGTGGATCAAATCAACCGAGCGATGCGGGAGGACTAGAACACAATGTCTGATGTAGCGGGCAAGGCGTAATTATTGCCGGACTGGCCTGCTCAGCATTGTCGAAATATGCAAGTCTCCGTGGACTCACGCCCCCGCAACCAATTCCTACGCTATAGTATCCCACAATAGCCTAAAACTACGATCCAGTACGCCAAAACGCTACGATCTGTTGGCGCCGTACAAGATGTCTTACCCTGTCCGGCCGATCAAATAACAGGGATCGGCGGTGACACGGATATAACCCGCGCCTGCGCCTCACACACCGATGTGCGCGAATTGAGCGTCGATAAGTGCAATCACCGGATCAAGAATATCTTTGGACATCTTGGCCGCAATGTCTTCGACCGCGCTCGCGAGGTCGGCCAGGCCCGCCTCAGCAAGAGCCGTGGCACTCTCTTCGAAACCGGTGGCGGCGGCGACCAGCGCTTTGGCCTGGTTGGTAATGCCCCGGGTGATCGCCGCTATCGTTTCGGCGACAGTGGATTTATCGATCGAATCTTCAAAATTTTGCGCCGCTTTACGCAGCACACTGATCTCGACTTTGGTGCGCTCGACTGTGATTAGGCATGGAATAAGGGGTCTGACTCATTCTCGATGATGTTTTGAGTTCAATTGGCTTGGTTTCCAATGGAGAATCAGCGCCATGCGAACCAAATTTCGACTTTCGGATCTGATCCCTGCCGAGTTAAGCGTTGAAGCGGTGCATCAATGTGCCGACGCGATCGTCGTTGCCGCATACGGTCGGTCACCAGATAGCAGATGTCCCGAATGCGGGAGGGCGTCGCGTCGTATTCATAGTCGGTATCCCCGGATGATTGCCGATCTTCCGTGTTCGGGTCGAAGGATTGAATTGCACCTGACAGTCCGGCGCTTCGTCTGTAGTGCTACCAACTGCCATCGAAAGATTTTCGCCGAACGGTTCGGCGACGGCGTGGTCCGCCCCATGGCTCGCCGGACAGCACGCCTGGACTGCCTGGTTAGGCATCTTGCTCTTGCATTGGGTGGTCGCCCGGCAGCTCGGTTTGCCGATCGTCTCGGAGTTCCGGTGAGCAATGATACACTGCTGCGAACCGTCCGCCGATATGATCGCCCGCCGCCGGCGCCGCCGACCGTTATCGGTATCGATGACTGGGCATGGCGTCGCAATCATCGATACGGCACGATCATCTGTGATCTGGAACGGCGAAAGACCATCGCGTTGTTGCCCGACCGAGAGCCCCCGACCGCCAGGGCTTGGCTGGTCGAGCAGCCGCAGATCGAAATTGTCGCACGAGACCGCGGCGGCGGATATGCACAGGCCGCTGCACAAGCCCTGCCACACGCCGAACAGGTCGCCGACCGCTGGCATCTGATGGAGAACGCCAGCCACGCCTTTCTTGATGCCGTGCGCAAGTCGATGCGACAGGTCCGCCTGGCAATCGGCACTGCAACCGTAAATCCGAAGCTTCTGACCGCCGCCGAGCGACTGCAATACGAGGGAT
>NZ_QKML01000025.1:0-26000 GCF_003208455.1 Rhizobium sp. UGM030330-04 | reverse complement strand
ATCGATCGCCATCAATTTTCATCACCTTTTCAATTCACCTCCCAATCAGCCTCCCTCTGGTTCCACCTATAAATAAATCCGTTAAACTATAAAAACCTATATAAAATCACCGGTTTATAACAGCGCCAAATTAGCTGCGCAAAAACAGGTGGACTCCTCCAGCAAACCTCTCATCTCTCCCGCAGCAATGGTGCGCTTTAATTATTTATATGTTTTGCGCCAATCATAATATAAATTATATGTTTTGTCGGCCCTCTTCCTCCATCGATTCAATGCAATCACCCAATCATCGAACAGGTATTTTATTCCTGTCCAATAAGTATAAATATAGAAATATATGTATTAATGTCATCCGGACAGGTAAAATATTTCAACAGCGCATATCGGCGCGATTTCGGCCCATCCAGCATAGGCGGACTTGCCAAATCCGCCGAACGTGACACGTCAAGCGTGCATATTAAGGATCTGTACGCTTTGTCGGATTGAGTTGCCGAACATCACACGGATCTTTATCGGGCACGGTAAACCTCGCTGGACGACCGGCGACGTGCAATAAACTCCCGAAGGACGGGGAGAAAAAAAGCCTTACTGAACCGTCCCACAGGTGGCTCCGGCTCCAGGTAGAAAGAATGTCCGATAATGTCGCTGTTATACTCATCCAGAATGATCCAAAGCCGCGTATCTGCATCAAGACCGGCCCGGCGCTTTTCAATCGCAGGGATCTCAATAGCAAAACGATCAGTTTCCGGATGCTTCGTCGTGATAGGAAAGAAAAGAACCATGTCGCCGTCCGCACGGGCGAGCCTCACGCCAACAACAACAGGTCGTCCCTTCCCGACCTTCGGTTTCACCGCGGGAAGCCTCCCGGCTCCACAGATAAGGGTAGCGGATTACGACTGCAGTATCGATCTCATCGAAACCGCTCACCGAACCATCTCTTCAGTTTCCGCATAAGCGTCGACTGCTGCCTCAAATTCATCCAGCAAAGCGTCAGACATATTATCAATAGTGCCAACCGCACGCAGATCAGACTGCCGCATCAAACGTTCATAATCCTCAATATTAAGAAGGACCAGACGAGGCTTGTTGCGCTGCGTGATCGTCACCGGATGACGAAGTGCCTCGGCAATAATATCACCCGACTTTCTGGAAAGATCACTCGTCGTATAGGAATTACCTGAACCTGCCATCAATCGCACTCCCATCTTGCATCGCGACGATAGCACAGCCTCAAAAGAAAATTCATGAAATACAGCAATCCTGTAAATGCTGCATTACGCGCCGTATGACTCCACTGGACCTTGCGAAGCGCTACCAGAGCCATAAGCGCCCGAAGAGGTCGGGCGAACTCGATCGAACCGTTGAGCGGGACACAATCAACACTCGTCATGAACCGATAATCGTTGATCACCAGAGGATGATAACTAAAGGTCCCCAACTCGCGCATCGAAAAATCATGGCCTTGCGGCCGGGTGAGACACTGGCCAATGCCAAAGAAAGGAGGGTGCCGAGTGCACGGGGCTCAAACAACATCAACTGCGGCAACGAACATTAACGCCCCGCCGGCTGGAGCTGGCGTCATCTCGGCTGGCATCAGATATCTGAAGCCGGAGGCCAGTGGCTGCATCCCTGGTATTCCATGAGTTACGGGTCCATAGACCGCCGGATCCGCGACCCAGGCCTCGTAAATCTCTCCATTCGCCCGCAAATACGAGACGCCGACGAGAGCCATCATATGACTCGTATTGCAAACGACGAGGGGTTTCCTCTGTTTAAGTTCACCAATTATCCCGAGATTATTGAGATTGGTGACGCCGTGCAGAACCGACCAGACCTTTGAAGAGAGGGTAAATGATCTTCCAGTGTCGTCGATATAGGATCTGTTGATGGAATTTATGAGCGTGAACGGATCGGCAGGTGCGTTGACGTAGGCACCAAAACACTGTCTCACGACGCTGCTTTGATCCATTCTGCAGCCATGCCAGTTGCAGATCATGGCGATTGTTGCTGCCCAGCACCAGACAGACGGCAATGGTTGCTGGATATGTCCGAACTGACCGCTCGGAATATAGGCGCTGCACTGCACGGGATTGCAGGATTCCTCCGACAGAACACGTGTCGGCACCATCGTGGCCGCAGCTATTCCGCCCGCCATCCTGATCAGCTCGCGCCTTGTGGTTATCTGCGTGCTCAAAACCATAACTCCTCCTGCGCGTCAAACGATGCAACCAAATCGATTTCAAGGCCCAACGACCTGGAAGGATGCGACATCTATCCATTTCTTTTGACGGTTATAACCGATCACCCAGGTCGACTGACCGTTATCGTGTTGCACCTTGATGGTGAACCAGGTGCCTTGTGGCACGCCCTGTTTATGAGCCACTTCAAAATCCCGTATTTTGCCCAGCCGGCTCAATTGCGGGTAGCGTCTGTTGGCATCAGTCTGACCGAGTATCGTCTGATATAAATAGTCGGATATCCGATCTTTCTCATACTGCCCTTCGACTGCGCCCTTAATGAAATCCATCACCATGGATTTGCCGTCATCGCTGCAGGGGCTGGGGGTATATTCCGTGACACCGGCCAATGGTATCAGGGTCAGTGCGGACGAAATTGGAATGACATAGGTAATTGATCCACCAGCCTGGCCTTTGATTGCCGCGGCGATACCCGCCACTTCTCCAAAAGAATTGAAGACCGGGCCGCCACTCATTCCAGGATTAAGCGGAATATCGGTTTGCCACCACGCGGTTGGCTTTCCATCCACGACAGCATTCGGCGATGTCACCTTTCCAGGGCCGGCTCCGGTAAGATCGGATGTCCCCGGGAACCCTGACGCATAAAGCCAGGGCATCGAATCTTCGCCCGCCCCATAGTGAATCTGAACTTTTGGCCAGCCTGCGTTAAGCATGGGCATCTTGATCAAGGCAATATCGAGATCGTCTATTTTTGTTATCAGCGAGGCAGGATATTCCGTTGCGAACAAGCTTCCGAGTTTGACCTTGATCGTCGACGTGACCACGCTGGATGTATAGACAGGTGGCGGTCTCAACACGTGAGCCGCTGTGATGATGTAACCGTCGCCTTTGATGACAAAACCGCTTCCTCGAGCCTCGTCTTTTGTTCCATCCGCCAGTTGGAACTGGTAAACGATCTGAGCGACCGCCGGGCCGGCAGTCGCTCTTATGCACTCCACAATATTCGCAGGGGTCTGAGCCAGAGCGGGCCCAGCGCACACTGGAACTGAACAAAGCAGGACCAATAAAGAAAAAATCAGACGTCGATTGCCAGACATATCTGCCTCACACGCGCTTTGAGATTATTTCCGTAGCCAAGGCCGCCAATGCCGTTGCCCATCTTTATTATCGACCCTGCGGCGTTGCCGTTGAGAGCATCGGGAGACGTCGACAAGGGTAGGTATGCCCCTTTTCTGGCATGAATTCTGATGGCCGCTTGTAATACCTCTGCCTTTGGATCCGCGAATATGTCGTCCCAGTTCGTGCCCGTACTCAATGTGCAGATCTGGTCGGCGGTATATCCCGCCCAGCGTTTTTTAAAGTCCAGCAGCAATGGACTGGATCCGCTGTAGTCAAGGATGTAGTTCGCGAGGTCACGATAATTCGCCCGCCATGTCGTCTGTATGAGACCCCGGCCACGAAACTTGTAGAAGTCGCCCTCAAGGATAATCCCGGACTCACTCGCCTTGCCGGAAGTCGGAAAGGAATCGCGGGGATAAGAGGACCCTTTCCAGACATCATCGGTTGTCCCCGCTAGATCATTCGCAAAACGCAGATTCATCCGGCTACCAAGGAACAGGTCGTCCTGAAGCAGCTGGTGGAGGGAATAGTTCAGAGGATCAGAATTGTAGGACTTCTTACGCCACTTCCTGCCGCCGGCTCCAGTCATGTTCACGACATTGAAGAGATAAGATATTCCCGGGTGATCCTGGGACCCGTAACTCTCGGTCCTGCTGACCAGGTTTCCATTGATCTCGTTTATGAAAACCGACATGTAGGAAAGAAAGGTCATCAGACTGACGGGGGCAGACAATGTTGCCGAATGCCAGTAAGCGGAAAAATTTTCTTCGGACTTCGCTCCCTGGATCCGCTTCCCCTGCCATGCCCCCTTATTTGCAACCTGCGAATTGAAAAAACCGATAAACGACGTCGAAAATTTCCTGTCGAAATAATCATGGATATCAGCAAGCGTTTTAAAAGTGACATTTGAAAGTTTAATTACAGTATCGTCAGATATGTCGGCAGCTGTCGCAACCAGTATAGTGCTGTCACCTTGGGTGAGTTCCCATGACTGGGAGAAATCAGCGAGCCCCAGCTCCAGTGGGGGAAGCTCATCCTGCGCATAGGATATTTCAGGTATAAAAGCCTGACCTGTGAGCATACTTGATACTGCTGCGAAATAAGAAGTGAATTGCCTCCTGCTAAGCATCCCCGCCCCCTTAACAACCCAGAAATGAATTTACTACTTTTGATATAAAAATCTATAGGGATTTTTCGGTTTCATAACCTGTTAAACCGGTTGCAGTGCAACCGACTGAAATAGATGTGCATTCTTTGCTTCAAATAATATTGTTCTTCATATGTTCTCAAACCATCGTGTCGGCAATGACTCGCCCCGCACCTGAGGCCGATGTGTCGGACAACGCACCAAATCATACCGGCAACATTCAGCCTGCAAATATTAGGATTCCATTAACCATACGGAGCCACCCTTCTCTCACAGCAACGATGGAGGTTGGCTGTGGCTTACGACTGGAATCGCAATGAACGCGACGGCAGGTTCGATGAACTGACGGCAGCTCTCATCTTCTTCACCGTCGTCACCCTGCTTCTGGCATCCACCTGTCTTGTGACGAGCCTTGCCGCATAGGCACGTTGTGTTTCGCTGGTTGGCCGTCGCTGTGCGCAGAAGGCCCGGCGACGACGCTTTTCATCACAGACCGCTGCCGCGCCTTGTCGCTTACTTATAATTTCCTAAACTCTATTGTAATCCGTTTCGGTAGTGCATCCCGAAAGCAACAATGCCGCAGCGAGTAAGGTGATTTTCCTTATTTTCATTTCGGTGTCCCCTTCGAGGCGGAAGCTTTGACGGCGGCCGGCACGTTACAACCCTTCGCCTTCATATTTGCCTCGATCGCATTGACCTTGCCTTTAGCAACGGCGACCTGGCCTTCCTTATCGCCGCCGAATGTGCTCGACATTGGCACACCGACGAGGAAGACGCCCACTGCATCACCGGTCGCGGCGTCGTGCTGTTGCTTCGAAACGGCGGAGAGAGAAGCTTGTTCTTTTAGATATTCGCGAGCCAGCGCCTGACAATCGAGATTGCTGTAGGCAGCCATTGGTACGTCCACTGGCACGATTGCGTCTGGTCTTTTCGCGCACGAAGAAACGGCCAGCCCACAGGCCAGAAACAGTAAAATATATCTCATGTAATCCCCACATCCCCTGACGAGTTATACATCGTCAAGGTCAATCTTCACTACAACTCAACAAGAGAGTCAATAACTACCAGCAACTTGTAATGACTATTTCTGCCACCGGCAGAAGCAGGTCGATGGCCTGCGAAGTTTGAAGACGATGGCCACACAGTCATGTTGCTGTTGAACAGTGGGAATACGGCAGACCGCACCCTGCAGTAATCTCAGCACCATGGCTGTCTTTTGCCCGTCCATGTCCGGGCGAGGCCCTCAGATACGAGGATATCGCCAAGCGACCGGCCGTCTTGCACAAGTACCCTTAGTTTTCGCCCATACCTGTCTTCGTCGCGACCCGGCCAGGACTGCATGGCAAAAGGACCCGAATTGACCAGTTCTATCAGCCGTATAGTTGCACGCTCGCCAAGCGCTTTTTCAGAGGCGCACTGTGGTTTACCGATTTCCGGCGCATCGATGTCGGCAATGCGAACCTTCACGCCAGCGGTCCACAGCGTATCTCCATCGACGACGCAATTAATACGGACACCCCCACCGCATCGCTTGTAGGTCGCGACTTGAGATGACGTCGAAAGGACATCTTGTTCCGTTTTTTGCCGGTCTCGCGAACCCGGTGTTACATCGCGCACTTTTGCTTCCAGACCTTGCTGAAAAAACGGTCCGCGATTGATTACGAAATAAGATATGCCTGCGCCCACAAGGAAACTCGCCAGCATGCCAAGCACAACGAGCATGATAAACGAACTGCCTGACCGCGATCGTGATGTATGCCGCGATCTGAACTGCACAACTTTAGCCATCGTATCCATGCCCCCTCACACACAGGATAGCACCGGGGAGTTAATGCCACCGACAAAGGGATAGCTGTAATTTTAGCGAATCCAGCGATCAGAATCCGGCCACCCCGGGACTGTCTTGCATCCTAACAAAGGAAGCTCGTCGAGAGACCGAACCATGTCGGCAGTTGTGCAACCCGGAAATCAGTTGGTGGAGCCTGGTCGGGTTGCATCTCATCGATCACGCATTTGCTCCTGAATGCGCCGGCACCGCTTTTGAACGCTGTGAGTAATTCGTTCAAGAATCCGCGTCGGATCGCTGGAGAGGGCAGCGATATATGGCGCCACCTCATCGCATGCGACGCTGACCAGTTGTGCAAGCTCCTCCACTCGTTTCAATGTCGATGCGCCGCTCAGTCCGATGTCATCAGCCAGCGCCTGCCAGTCGGCACGCCGCAGGTCAGGCGCATGGAAACGACCGGAAATCCCCTGCGGCAGGCTCTGGTCGACCTGTCGATAGACGGCAGCGCACATCAGGTCATAGAGTGGAGCCATCTTCGCGGACCCGCCGGCACCAATCAGGATAGAATAATTTTTGGCATGCGAATCCGAATTGCAGATCAGGACATTGAAGATCACCGCGTCGAGAAGTTTCAACCGCTCGCCAGGCGAAACAAGATCGCTGACGGCGTCAAACATCATCTTCATGGTCACGCCGCGGCCGGTCGAGGAGCGCTCGTATTTCTGCGAGGGGAAATAACCCGTTAACTGGCAAAGATCCTCCTGATGCAGCCTGCGGATCTCGCCTTGAGGGTCGGTAAAGCGATCATAGCGTTTCACGAGAAGATAACGTCGCTTGCCAGCTACTCCGATCGTCGCCTCGGCGGCATCCAGGCCGCAGGCACGCGCAAGCGACAGGCAAAAGACTTCGTTCTCCACGCTCCCCGCAAGGCGTTGCGTATCCGGCTTGAGAATATGCGTGGATGGCGTCCCGTCGACCGGAACTGAAATACGGCCACTCCCGTCAACAAACACAGGCAGCTTCTCCTGAACGCCCGCAAGCGACATCGAAACACCGCGCTCTCCGACCAGAAAGGGTTTGGCAGGAAGTTCATTGAGAATACGCTCCAGCGCCTGCTCATCCGGCACGGGCTGGAGGTTGACGCCAGCTTTCCGCGGCTCCCCGATCGACAGCGCCCCCGCCGTGTCACGTCCGATATGACCAAGCAGACCGACAATGTCCTGCGGAGAAACCTTGAGGCGCTGGCCGATCTCGGCAAGATGTGTTTCCGGAAGCAGATTGGCAAGCCAGGGCAGCAGCTTGGCAGCACCCACGGACCCGGAGCGCAGCGGCATGGTGAGCGACACTGGAAAGGCCGGGCGGCGTGCTTCCCAGCCCGGATCATAGTCCAACGTCCACTCGCCATCAAAAGTTAGATGGGCGACAGGCAAGGTCTCGTAGTAGATGGTTGTCATCAATCAGCACCAAACATCGGCAAAAAGCCAAGGTCATCGTCCGGCACGGCTTGCACAGTCTGGACCGTCTTGAGATCGCCAAGATCGATTCCAACCGTGCGCGCGACGATCAGGGCTTTTTCAAGCTGGCAACTCGGCTTGCCCGATTCAAGCTCAACGATGAAGCGTTCACCCGTTCCGGAACGGGCAGCAAGCCCGGTTTGCGTCCAGCCAAGCGCTTTGCGTCTCTCCTTGATTGCAGCGCCGAAATCACGCGCGGACCTGAACATCGTCAACCTCCATCTTTTGACTTACCGTACAGGAAGTTTTCCAAAGAATCAAGGCATCGCTTCCCGATCGGTAAGTCTTTCACTTGATCGCGCCAAATCATCCTGATCGGGAATTCGTGTGGGATCGTACTCGGCAAAAGCAAGGATCTTTCCCTCGTCTCAGGGGCCGATCGTTTCATCATCATTGTCCGACAAAAAGCTACACCGGCAATTACCATAATCTTATATTTTACATCAAAAATACTACATAAATATAAGATATTTATAGATAATGTTAAATCTCTATAAAAGGAAAAATCCATTTCGCCGCGCGTTCCGTCCTGATGCACTCTCATCACAGCAACACCTCAAAACCGCAACCTGAAGTCCACGCTGCCGGTCTTCCATTGACGCCGGTCGACCGTCCCGGCAACCTTATACCATGACCCTGACCAACAGTTTCATTGCCGAGCTCATCCGTGATGCCAACCTGCTCAACCACCTCGACGGCTATCAAAAGCGGCGAATGCTCGAACGGGCCGTCACAACGATCCGCGACATGCGCGAAACAATCGGCATTCCACCCGGCCCCGGCCGTGACCGCCTCCTCGAGATCCAAACCGTTGCCCTCTCCATCGAGCTCGGGTGGCGCAGCGATGAAGAGATCCGAAACGCTCTGCTGCTCGCGGCCGGCATGATCCGCGACCTGCATATCGTCCTCGACAGCAAAACCGACATCAGCATTGTTAAGCCGGCCAGTTGAAAGCCCTTGTAGCAATCGCCTGGGCGGCACCCATCAGAGCCAAACCGACCCCGAAACCGGTGCCGGATCACAAATGACGAGTCTGGCGCATTCCTAAACTTCAGGTGAGATCAGAGTGACCGTTGGAAAATACGATCGGTAACGAGCCACATCTCGCGTCAACAAGGGAAGGTTTTGTATTGCTGCGTGGGCGCCGATGAAAAAATCAGGCAAAACACCGTTACGGGTACCGCCGCCGCGGCGATATCTGGTAAAGGCCTTACCTGCCAGAAATAACGCCGCGCGAGGAAAAGGGGTGAGCTTTAACCCCGCCTGATCAACAAAAGCATCAAGCGCTTCTATCCGCTCATATCGAACAGATAGTTCCGCATAGACAACGTCGTTAATGAACAGCGGACCTGAAACGCTTGCCAGTTCGAGCTGCTCGATTGACCAGTCGGCCCAAACCGGGTCATCTGTCACAAGATCAAGCAGGACATTTGTATCGACAAGCGTCACTCGTCACCACGGGTCAGAGCCAGGATGGCGTCGGTATCCAGACCTTCACCGGCATGGCCGCGCAGCTTGGCAAAACGCGTGAGTGGCTGTTTCTTGTCAGCCCTGACCAGAACAATCCGTCCATCGGGAGCCCGAACAAAATCAACCGAGCTTCCTGGTGAAATCCCTAAAAGCTCGCGTACGGCTTTTGGAATGGTGACCTGCCCTTTGGCCGTTACCGTTGTTGTCATGTCAAACTCCCGTAATACCGCCGTAACCAATGGTATTACTTCTGTGCCTCTGTTTCAACCAATCGCGTGACAAAATCAGTCGCCAAGGCCCGTATATCAGATCATGGCGGCAACATTCAGCGTCCAGATATTAGGGCTTCATTAACCATACCGGACCACCCTTTTTTCACAGCAACGATGGAGGTTGGCTATGACTTACGACTGGAATCGCAATGAACGCGACGGCAGGTTCGATGAACTGGCGGCAGCTCTGATATTCTTTACTGTCGTTACCCTGCTTCTGGCGTCAGCTTATCTCGTGACAAGCTTTGCCAGATAGGGCTGTTCATTCGCCTTTCTATCGGCCAGGACGAGGAGCGCCAGGGTGGCCAACTTTGAAAGATCATGATCATACCATCAGCCGCTCGATGCCTGCCCGAGGCCAAAACAAACATCACAGACGATCTTCGCGGCCATATCCTGCTTCTCTCCGGCCATCCCGGCTCCGGCAAATCCACAATCGCCGAAACGCTCGCGCACTTGCCCGGGGTTCCGAAGGCCGGCCGTCCGGGCTGTCGGGCTATCGCGACATGCTGGTCAAAGACTTTGCCGACATTCCCGACCTGCGATTTGAAGCAGATATCCTTGTCAGCGATGCGACACGCGTTGCCGCCCGGCTGTTTTTTGACTGTACGCCCAAATCCGTCTTCATAGATCGTCCAGTCAATGGCAGGCGCGTTCAATTCTGCGAGCATGTGTTCTACGAATTTGAGCACAGAAAAATCCGCAGGGTCTGGTCGGTCATCGACAAGGCTGCGATCGAACGCCAGATTGCCTGAATGCCGCCATCAGCGATTTCCGCCCTGAAGGTCACACTCGCGCGGCACGGAAAACCAACGCGATGCACTCAGGTTAACATTGGGCCAAATCACGATCGCAACGACAGAACGGACGGGAAATGGCGGGAATAAAAGCCAGTGGCAACGACATGCCCACCGCCACGCATTGGCTACTCGCTTCGAGCCATCGCTCGGTGACGCTGCGCTCTAGCCTGTTCAACAAACCGGCGCTTGACCTCTTCGAACAGAGCTGGTGGCAAGGCTCCGTAATAGCCGCTTTCGCTTTCGGTTGCCCTGATGTCCGGTCCGGGCCAGACAAAGCGATTGCTCTCGGTCAGGACAATCCACGACCGCTCGTCGTCAAGTCCTAGCCGCCGCTTGGTGGCCGCCGGGATTTCAACAGCGTCTTGCGGATCAGATGGCGGCGAATGCGTGACAGGTAAAACCCGCACCGCCGGCGCTCCCTCTTCCAGGGTAGCAACAATCGCCAGAACCAGCACCGGGCGGTCCTTGTCGCCCTCCTCACGGCCTTCGAGATGCTGCCAATGCCAAAGGTACGAATATCTGAACAGCCAGCCGACCTTTGGTTCAGTCGGCAGCATGCTTGTCCGTCAACAGTTCGGCGTCGAGATGTTCCAGACCCGGCTCCATCTGCGATGCTTCGATGGCGGCGAGGTCATCCTCGCCGAGCGTCGTCGAAAGTTCGACCCGGCGATCACGCTTTGCCAGGCGCACATAGTCCTCATAGGCAATCAGAACGGTGCGAGGCCGGCCGTTCTTGGTAATAATCACCGGCTCGCGGACTGCAGCGTCCTGATAGGCTCCAAAATTTTTTGAAACGGTCGCAGCGGTGACAGTTGATGTCATGACAGAACTCCTTTGTTCCGTAATATACGGTATTTCCGGACCTTTTGCAAATTCCAGATCCAAACGAGGATATGTCAGATGATGCAAAAATCGCAGATCGTGCCTGCAGCAGGCCGAGGGGTCGGAATAAGCTTTGTCCCCACAGGCACGCCTGTCCTGCCGCTCACTTCGGCGCAGTTGGTAGCGCGTTCCCGTCAGGACAGGCTGGATCACCGCGCACCATCCTCCGTGGCCGCGACTAACCTACGGTGACGAAGATGGAATTCTGCGCCTCTCCGCTTCCCGTTGTGCCGAGGAAAGCCGGAGGGCTCCACATACAATATCCGATGCAAATGCCAGACGGTCGTTTGTCACCGCCCCCGTCAGACTGGGTCGAACATCTCCCTGAACTCCGGATCAGCAAAGTAGGCAAGCTTTTCAGCGAATATTGGTCGTTGCCCGGCCAGGAACAGCAATTGCCCTTTCGCCGGCAGATTGCGTACCTCATCTGGGGTGAGGAGCGGCCGGCCGGTATGTTGTTGGTTATAGGAAATCCCCGTCTTATCGGAATCGAGTGCTCTCGCCATCGTCTGGAACACGACCGTTTCCTGTCCAAGCAAATCAGAGATGAGGCGGGCGCTGTCATGATCGTTGACGCCAAAAACCTGCAGCACGCCGGCGTTTGACAAAAAAGTTCCGGCGCGGTGACCGTATGTGGCACGCAGCTGATGGATGTCCTGCAGGATGGGCCAGAGCTGGACACCATAGCCCGCCATCAGACCCATCGCACGTTCGACTGGCGCCAGATGCCCAAGCGATGCAAACTCATCGAGCAGATAGAGAACCGGTGTCGCCGGCTTTGCCGGATCCCGGGCCATTTCGAGCAGGCTTTGCGAGACAAGCAGGCGCAGCCAGCGCGAATAGGTCGAGAGGCGATCTGGCGGAAGGACGAGGAACACCGTCATGTTGCTGCGCTTGAGATCGGCAAACCGGAAATCCGAGCGGCTGAGAACGGCCGTCATGCGCGGTGAATCGAGAAAATGCGTATGGCGCTGGGCTGCGGAGAGAACGCCTGCGGCTTCGCGGTCGGATTTTCCGAGATGGCGGTTTGCGGCACGCGCCACAAGACCGCCTGCCGCATCGCTGTCCTGCATACGCTTGAGCAGTGCTGCAAACTGTTCCGGAGCAAGGGTAAGATAGTCGCGAAGTGTTGCGAGGTGTCTGCGTCTCAAAGGCTCCGCTGCAACGATCTCGAGCAGCAATCCGGCAATCAGCGCTTTTGCCTCCTCGTTCCAATGCGCCTCTCCCGCCATTCCCGGTTCGTCGAACACGAGAGCGTCGGCAAGGGTACTGGCGTCTTCCGCGACATCGAGGTTTTGGGGATCAAGCATGGCCAGGGGATTGAAGGCTGACGAGGGTCTGCCGGTGACCCCGAAAGGATCGAGCACATGAACCGGGCCGAATTTCTGGCGCGCACGGCCGGTGATCCTGGCATTTTCGCCTTTTGGATCGACGCAGATCACGGAACGGTCGGCGGTCAGAAGGTTCGGGATGATCGTACCGACACCCTTGCCGGTGCGCGTCGGCGCCATGGTGAGCAGATGGGCCGGCCCATCATAGCGCAGGGGCCTGCCCGTTTTCGTATCACGACCGATCAAGAGGCCGGAACCGGATGAGGTGAGAGCGGCTATCTCCTTGTCTGTCGCGAAGCGGGCGGAGCCATGAGTCTCAACGTCGCTGTCCCCGAAATGCAAAATCAGCGAATGAGTGATGAACCGGAAGGTGATAGCGGCAAGCGCCAGCAGGGTGACGAGATCGGGGATGATGAAGACAGGCGAGCCGCGCCCGAAACCCGTTTGCTCGAGGAAGTGACGGCCACCCATGCCGATCACAAACGTGACGATGATAAGGATAAAGACAAATCCGAGAAGCGGTTTCCAGATCCGGAAGGGCATCGCGATCAAAGCCCAAACTGCCCAAAGCGGATCACGCGCGGCGGCGCGCATCATGTTTTTGAATGCTGCCCGGGCAAGTCGCAACCGGTTCATGGAAACCCTCCCGCGCTGTCGCCACCCTCTCCTGTGCCCGGCTGTGCTGGTCCGATCAGATCGGCAAAGAGCGCCTTGTCGTTGTCACGTGTCAGAAAGCCCGGCAGTTCGCGACGCAGCCATTCACCGAGTTTCGCGCTGAACTCCTGATCATTCGAGGCTTCGAGGTGATGCAGAACGAGCGACCCGATCAGGACCTTGCGGCGCATATCGTTGTTGCGCTCGGTTTTTGAAAGCCGGGCCTTGAGCGCGGACCGTTGCGCCTCCAGTTCAGCCAGGCGCTGTTCGATGGTTTTCCTTGCCACGATTATTCCTTTCGATTGCGGTCGCACCGGAACCGCCGCTGTTGACCACGGCTTTGCTCCTCGGAAGACAGACCAGTTTCTATGAGGAGATCGACATAGCGATTGAAAGAGCTGGTTGGACCCTGTGGTTCATCACGTTGCGGTGGCTGCGACCTGCGCTCGGGATTGTTGTGCCAGCGGTGAATCTCAGTCGCTTGCGTTCGCGGCCTGTTTAAGCTTTTCGATGTGCTCGCGGCAGAGCGTCTCAACCAGCCTGTGAAGTTCCGCCGTCCGCTCCTGAAGCCAGGTCAGCGCCTCTTCGGAAACCTCGAAACGCTTCGAATAGCGCGCCTTGACGTAGGCCTCATTCAGGATGTTGTACCATGTGGTAAATCGCTGACGATCGCGCGGCCAGATGTCGATCAAACGGTGATCGCGACCTTCGGAAAGTCCGCGGAGGAATTTGAGATTGTGCGACGCAGGCGAATAGTTTGTCAGTGTCAGGAGGTAGCAGTTGTAGGCGGTCTCGACTGCTTGGTGGAGCAGGAAGACGGCTTTTTTATCCATCTCCTTTCCACAAGCAATTTGGGCGAGCTCGAGAAACTCGCTTGCGCTTTGCATTTCCCGTTGAAAATGTTCCTCCGCCACCCTGAGTGCGTCGGAAGGGCTGAGAGGCTTGGGCCCGGCGAGCGGACGGTCATCGAATTCATAGAGGACGATACCCTCGCGAGTGATATCGACGAAGAAGGCCTGCCCATCATTCAAAAAGTTGGTGATCTCGCGAGCGCCGTGGACAATGAGCCCCACGGGTGTTTCGATCTCCTTGTCCCACATCAGCCGGTCGGTCGCCTTGTCCCAGTATTTGGGATCGGCCAGTTCCTTGTTGCTGACAATGACGAGAATATCAAAATCCGAGCGGTAACCTTTCGACGTATGCGGTTCATCAACCCAGTTGCCGCGCGCGTAAGAACCGAACAGGATGATTTTAAAAATCCGCCCGTCCTTCTTGGCGTCAGACTTCGAGCGCTCCACCAGATCAGCAAACTCTTCCTGAATAATTCCGACGACGCGCGCAAGTTCGCGTTGCTTTCGTTCCGGCAAATGTTCAAGGCTGGTCTTCATGTCTGCTCCGTTTCTGGACGGTACCCTGTATGGGCCATTGTAAACTTCTTTGAAACTCCGATTTTTGGCAGTTGCCAATCGAATGCTTGTCTTGCCGGACTATCCACATGCGCGTTGCCTGCGCCCGCTCCTGTTTGTCCAGTCACGCCTGCAAACTCGCTCCTCCTCTCTTGTCCCTGATCAGTCGTTCGGTCAGCCTGCGCCTATCACCATCCCCTGATTGACGCGTTTGTGCCCCTATTCAAACACGAGCAATCGCCCCTTGGCGACTACTACTTTTAGTAGTCGAAATGCCCATTCGATGTTGCTAGCGTTGCCACCGGCAAACAGACAAGGGCGCACTTACGACTTGCCGTGCATTGGAGCGCTGAATTTCCCCGTTGAGGACCGGAGATTTCGTTTGGCGATTTATCATCTCAGCACCAAACCTGTCTCGCGGTCATCCGGCCGCAGCGCTGTGGCATCTGCCGCCTATCGTTGTGCGGTTCTTCTCACCAATCATCGCGATGGCCTTGTGCATGACTTCACCCGGAAAGAGGGAGTAGAGCACACAGAGATTGTGCTGCCGGAAGGTCTTTCTGCCGACTGGGCTTTGGATCGTTCGGCTTTGTGGAACGCCGCCGAGTTTGCAGAAAAGCGAAAGGATGCCCGCGTCGCCCGCGAATTCGAAATCGCGCTTCCGCATGAGCTTTCGCCAGAAGGACGCCTGAAGGCTGCGCGCGCCTTTGCCCGGGATCTGGCAAACCGCTATGGCGCGGCCGTGGATTTTGCAATCCATTCGCCCAGTGAGCATGGTGATATCAGGAACTGCCATGCGCATGTGCTGATGACGACGCGACAGATTGGCGAACGTGGCCTCGGCGAGAAAACTGTTCTTGAGCACAAGAACGCTCAGCTGTTGGCAAACGGTATGGCGACGACCGACATGCAGCTTCGCGATATCAGACAGGCGTGGGAAGGTATCGCCAACCGTCAGCTTCAACGCGAAGGCCTGGACGTTCGCATCGATCATCGATCGCATGTGGAGCGCGGCCTCGAGATATCGCCGACCGAACATATGGGCGTGCATGCGTCGCAAATGCGCCAGCAAGGAATGGCAGTCGAGCGTGGGCGGCTGGATGACAAGGCAGCACGGCAAAATGCAGAGCTGATCCGCCAAAAACCGGAACAGGTTTTGGCGCTGATCAGCAACGAGAAGAGCGTGTTCGATCGGCACGATATTGCCAAAACCTTGCATCGCTATATCAACGATGACGCGCAAACATTCCAGAATGCCTTTGCTGCTGTCATGGCGTCGCCAGCGCTTGTCGAGCTTCAGGCTGAGCGCATCGATCCTGAGACAGGCGAGGTTTCCAGCGCGCGCTATTCAACGCGGGAGATGATCGATCTGGAACTCGCAATGGCGCGAGCGGCGGAGCGATTGCATCAGGCGCATTGCCACGGCGTCGATCCTCGCCATGTCGAGCGCGCAATGGAGAGGCAGGATCGCTCCATCCGGAAAAGCTCTGGCGGAATGTTGGCTGCGAGCGATCCTTCAACAGGATTGTCGGACGAACAGCGTCTTGCGATCGAGCATATTACAGGACCAGAACGCATCGCCGCCGTGGTCGGGTTCGCCGGTGCGGGAAAGTCCACCATGCTGGCAGCCGCGCGTGAGGCGTGGGAGGCTCAAGGCTATCAGGTCCATGGTGCGGCACTTGCCGGAAAGGCGGCCGAGGGTCTTGAGGAAAGTTCCGGAATTCAAAGCCGCACCCTTGCGTCATGGTCTTACAGCTGGGACCACGGCCGGGATCTGATCGGCCGAGGTGACGTGTTCGTCATCGACGAGGCCGGCATGGTCGGGAGCCGGCAACTCGCCCGCTTTATCACAGAAGCGGAAGAGCGCGGTGCAAAGATCGTTCTTGTCGGCGACCATGAGCAGCTGCAGGCGATCGGGGCCGGCGCGCCCTTCAGGGCGATTGCCGGGCAGATTGGCCATGTCGAACTTTCCGGGATACGCCGCCAGCGTCATGATTGGCAGAGAGAAGCGTCGGTTGCCTTTGCGACCCACAGGACGGCCGAGGGCCTTGCCGCCTATCGGGATCACGGCGACATTCACTTTGCGGAAAGCCGCGATGCGGCAATTGCAGAGATCGTGCGTGATTATATTGCCGATAGTGAGAAGCGTGCCGATGGCACCCGGGTTGCCATGGCGCATCGCCGTGTGGATGTGCGCGCCCTCAATGCCGCAATCCGTGGCGAACTTCAGAACAGACAAAGGCTGGAACGCAGCCACGGGCTGAGCCCCGATGGAGACCGTCGGGATGGTGACGACGGCCGCGAACTGACCTTCCAGACCAATAACGGCAAACGCGCCTTCGCCGCCGGTGACCGGATCATCTTCCTCGAAAACAACCGCGACCTGCGCGTAAAAAACGGCATGCTTGGCACCGTCGAGCATGTCGAGCCAAACAAGATCATCGCCCGGCTCGATGGCCGAAGCGGCGATAGCGTCAGCATTCCCACGGACAGCTACCAGGCGATCGACCACGGCTATGCAACGACGATCCATAAAAACCAGGGCGCGACGGTCGATCGCGCCTTTGTGCTGGCGTCCGGCACCATGGACCGGCATCTGACCTATGTCGCCATGACAAGGCATCGCGACGGCGTGCAACTCTATGCTGACATCAAGGAGTTCACCAATGCGGGCCGGCTGGTTGATCACGGCGTTGCGCCCTACGACCATAATCGTAAGGCGCGCGAAAACTATTTTGTGACGCTGGAGAATGACACGGGCGAGCGGCGCACAATGTGGGGTGTTGATCTCAAGCGGGCCACGCAGGAGGCATCACCGCAGATCGGGGACAGGATTTCCCTCCAGCATGAAGGCGCCACGCCTGTTACGCTTCCGGACGGTACGCAGGTCCAGCGCAATGCGTGGCGCGTCGTCAAGGGGGACGAACTGGCCTACCAGCAGTTAGAAAACCGCCTGTCGCGTTCCGGCGTGAAGGAAACCACGCTGGATTACATCAGCGACTTTGCCGAGCGGCACGGGATCGCCAGCGACCCGGGGATCGCGGAGCAGCTCGGGGTCGAAAGCGAGATTAAACTTGCCTCCGCCCGAGATGAGCGTCAAGAGGTTTTGGCCCGTGCGGCACATCCGGTGCGGGAGCAACAGGACCGGCCATCAGAGCGTCAGCAGGTTTACGAGGAACCTGCCGGCGATCTGGCCGGCCCTGTTCGCCGCGAAGATCGTCGCAATGAATTCGCCCGGAAAATCGACGACGGACGACGCGACGACCGGACAGAGGACAATAATGGATATCGTCGCATCCGGTGGTCCGACCTCATGTCGCAAGATGGCGCTGTCCCTGCCCCCACAAAAACTGTCGGCCAGCAATCGTCGCTGGAAACCGGCAAGCCAGCTCCGCTGGTGCCAGCGATCACCCGTCACGAACGCAGCATCGAAGAGGTGGCCCAGCAAAGAGCGATGTCCGTTATCGATCAGAGATTCGATACGGTGGAGTCAGTCGCGCGAAACGTGTTCCGTGATCCGGTTGAGGTCGCGGCAAGACTGCGCACCGCAATTGCCGAGAAAGAAGGCAACGGGAGGATCATGGCAAAGGCCATGGCCGAGGAGCCGGATCGGTTCGGGGAGCTACGCGGCAAGTCGGGTGTGTTCGGGAACAACAGGGAGCGGAAAGAGGCGCTGCACTATGCCAGGTCTCTCTCTGCCCATATTGGCTATGTCTCGGAGGCATGGGAGCGCCGGCTTGGAGAAGAACGCGCGAGCGAACAATGGCAGCGTGAAAAGCGCGATATCATCGAGGTGCCTGGTCTCACGCCGTGCAGCGCCGAGACCCTTGCCAAGGTAGAGAAGATGCCAGTCGAAAAGCGGGACAAATTTATCGCAGAGCTACGCTCGTCACCTGAGGGCCGAGCCGTGCTCGATGAGGCAAAGCTGGTCGCTGATGCGCTCACGCGTCGGTTTGGCAGTTGCGATCCTCGCAGGTTCGCTGAAGAGCTGGAGACACGCCCGGAGCTCGCAAAGCAGGCCGAGCAGATCCAGATTACCGCCCGTATCGTGAACCGAACGCGCATGGCCAAGCTTAGCCATGACCACGCGCTGAAACGGCAGCTTGCCCGGTCTCGGGGGCCTGGATTGAGCCGATAATAGGCCGATCCTCATTACTTTGTGCCCGAGCGAATACCCGCGATGGCTAAACTCGTCAATCCGGCGCCTCGACAGGATCCGAACAAACGACCCCGCTATTCCGCCATCTCATGCAGTTGAGCGACATTTACGTTGCGATTTGCGATAGTTTCCCGTCGACACTCCTGCAGCTTGATTGAATCAGGGGGCAGTGCCTCGGACAGGCTGTTTTCACTCGTTAAGCCAATAATTGCATGTCGTAAAGTAGCACAAGTCGAACGGTATCGTTAAGCTTACTTCGCTTGGCGGAACCACGGTCCGGCGACAAGTCGACGCCTCTCGTAAAGAGAGGCGACTTCAGTAAGTGTTGTTTGGAGACCAACAATTTTCAGGGCGAGAGCTCTTCCAGGACCTTGCCTTTGGTTTCCACGGCAAACAGCATGGTCACAACAGCGCCGATGATCAGAATGACGGCGAAGGTCGCAAACACGTACTGAATACCCATCGACGACATCACAAACCCCATAAGCATCGGACCGGCAGAGGAACCCAAGCGCAGCCAGGCACTACCAGCACCCGTCCCGATTGCTCGCATGCGGGTCGGGTAGGTCGCATAAATCCCGAAGCCTACGACAGCGAGTTTCAGGATTTCCGCAACACGCGTCTGGTTACCACTCACGCCATTCTGCGGTGATATCTTCATCATCCGGGAGGCTGAAGCCCGACGCCCTTACGACCGCGTCAATCAGGACGCCAAGTTCGTCGCGCTCCAATGTTTCGATCATCCCGCTTCTGCGGTTAATCTCATTGATCGCAAGAACGATATCCTTGACCGCCGCCCGGATGGTCTTCGCATCCTGCTGGCTGGTTGCGGCCTTCACCGTGTCGACGAACGCATTCAGCGCCGTTTCAGCCGTGGCAATATCGGCCTCGTTGAATAGCTCATCTCCCTCGGCCATGGCCTCCCGCCAGCGTAGCGTCGGAATCTGGACCCGCAATGCGTCGACTTTATCGATATTGCCGGGCACGATCTTCTGCTTGGACAAGGACGCCTTTCGGCGCATGACCTTGAGCATGGTGCGGTCAGCCTGCATCAGATAAACTGCCATCAGCCGCAAGTCCGCGTCATATTTTGAGATCACGACCATATCGCCGACAGCATATGAGTGATCGAAGCGTTCGGCTGAATATTCCGGTAGTGTGCTGCTCTTGCCTTCCCGAAACGGACCCGTCCCCAGCTTCTCGGCCACGACGTCGCTACTGTCTCCAAACATCAGACCGAACGGCAGCGCCGACATATAGGCGCGTTGCACGGCCCTAATGGTATCCGGCCCAGTAAAGGACAGCCGAGAGACGATCCTTTCCTCGTCGTCCGGCAGGTGTCTTGACCGCACCTCTTCGAATTCGGCACTGTATGCGGAAAGGCTTTCCGCCTGTAGGCCGAAACCGCTATCGAACCCGCCGAAAAATCCCATTTCCGCATTCGTGCGAAAATCGATAGGGTCCAGCTTCTCGTGATGGGCAAGGTAAGACTCGACCACTGGGTCGGCAATGCTGCGGCCAAGTATATCAAAATGATTCATCCTTTGCCTTTCCCTTTGCAGTATTTCTATCCGACATTACCTTGCGGTCATTGTAACATCGAACGAGTTACGTCCGCTTATGGCAGATACCATTGAAAAATTCCGGTGAGCGGGTGTTGAGATCAGATCGCTATCCGTCAACCTGTACGCGCCCGCCTTCGATAACGACATGGCGGCCTTGAAGCTCGACAAAACGCCAATCTTCGCCAATTGAACCATCCGGGAAAACCTGCAGGCGATAACCACCTGACAGCAATAAGTCAGCCCCGCCGTAGTTGTCTGTGTTGACAGCTATGACGACGAGTTGCTCTGTGGCGTTCACGAAGGAGTTTGTCTCCGCGTCGTAGCCTTTCAGCAGAGATGCAATTTTGATGAGCTGTAGGCTTCCCGATTTAGGGTCGTCATCGTTTGTGCTCGTTCCTTCAGCCGGCTCGACAAAACGATCTGATGTCCCTGTGATTACTGTCTTCTCATCAACGAAGCGCCACGGACATTGAACATGCAGTGCATAAGCACCGACAGTTCCTCTGCCTGACGGATGCGGTCGAATGGTTCCGAAATGGAAAACCTTCATGTCCGCAGCGTTGCGGGCAATGCTCAAGGGCAGCCCTACGAGTACCTGAAGGTAGTTTTCGAGGCGGGTTTGATTATCGTTCTCGGCCATCAAACTGAAACTCGGCTAAATCAGAAATTGATAAGTTTTGGGCAGACCATTGCACACGATAAAGTTAAAAAAATCCATCGCCCTCAAAATGGGTGCGTGTATTCGGTCGCTGGATTGAAGGTCGACATTGCTGGCGCATTGATATCCTGATTCAATTGACACGTCGAATTGCGGAGGATTGAGCGATGATGGGATCGGGGTACTTATTTCCGGGAACCGCAGGCATTATCCATAGCCAAGTGAATCCCTAGCATCTTGGCTATGGCCGTAAGCACCGATCACGAGGATCTCCTCGCTTTTCATTTGGAGTTCGAGCACCCATGTCGATTTCAGATACGATTTACCGCCCGTTCGAACGATTGATCCAGCCTCTTGAAATCCCGTACCGTCCGCTACCATCGAAGGGGCCGGTCACCGTCCTCCTGCATTTCATCTCGATGTTCCGTGGCGTGCTGATCGCACTGGCGATCTCATCCATGCTGTTCGAGGCAATCAACCTACTCATCGTCTGGGGCCTCTCGGTTATCGTCGATGGCGTGACGCAACAGGGTGCTGCCACCTTCCTGCAGAACGAGTGGCCACTCCTCACCATCCTCGGCCTGCTGATCTTCCCAATCATGCCGATCGTGTCCTTCGTTCTGAATACGCTGACCTCGCATACGCTTGGCATCGGTATGCCGGCCGCCATCCAGTGGCAAGGTCACAAGGCGGTAGAGCGGCAGGATCTTGCCTTTTTTCACGACCTCTTCGCCGGCCAGGTTTCCTCGCGCCTTCAGCAGGTGGCGGCCGCCGTCCAGCAGCAGATCATCGCCGGCTTCCAGTCCATCCCACGCTTTATGGTGCAACTGATCGGCTCGGTGATCCTGCTCAGCGCCCTTGCCTGGCAGCTGACCTTGCCCGTCATCATCTGGATCGCGTTGAATGTCGCTTTCACCATTAGGATCGTCCCGACCTTCGTCGAGCGCTCGCGCCGCACCGCAAAGCAACGCAGCCTGGTGGCCGGCGCAATCACCGATCTTTACACCAACATGCAGATGATCAAGCAGTTTGCCGCCGAAGACAGCGAGGCCGGCGCAATCCGCAATGTCATCGGTAAGTCGGTCAAGACGCAGCAGACCGAGCAGCGCCTCTATCGCAGCTCCGAGCTAACCGTCGTGGTCCTGAACACAGTCCTGTGGCTGAGCATGATGACGATCGGGTTTTCCGGCCTCGTCAAGGGCTTCCTGACGGTCGGAGAATTCGTCGGCGCCGTCTATGTGTTGAACCGTCTGTCGACGCAGATCTTTACATTTCTCCAGATGGGGCAGCAGATCTTCCAGGCGATCGGCACGATCAAGGACGCCATGCCCGTCATGACCACACCGCCCACCATCATCGACCGGCCTGACGCAAGGGAACTCGTGACAATTGGTGGCGAAATTCGCTTTGAGCATGTGCGCTTTGCCTACAAGACCGGGAAGCCGGTTATCGACGATCTCTCACTAACCATCCGCCCGGGCGAGAAGGTCGGCCTCGTCGGTCTCTCCGGCGCGGGCAAGAGCACCCTTACCCATTTGCTCCTTCGCTTCTACGACATCACGGACGGCGCGATCCTGATCGACGGCCAGGATATTCGTTCCGTCACCCAGTCGAGCCTGCGCCGCGCCATCGGCGTCATCGCCCAGGATGTCGCGCTGCTGCACCGGTCGGTTGGCGATAACATCCGCTACGGTCGACCCGAAGCGACACGAGAAGAGATCGAGACTGCCGCGAAAATGGCCGCCGCCTACACCTTTATATCCGATCTCGCAGACAGCGAAGGCCGCACCGGCTATGACGCTTTCGTCGGCGATCGTGGCGTCGAGCTTTCAGGGGGGCAGCGCCAGCGCGTTGCCATTGCTCGCGTCATGCTGAAGGATGCGCCGATCCTGGTACTGGACGAAGCAACCTCGGCGCTCGACAGCGAATCCGAAGCCGCCATCCAGGAGCGGCTGAACCTAGTGATGGAGGGAAAGACGGTGATCGCAATTGCCCATCGTCTATCGACCATATCGAGCATGGACCGGATCGTCGTCCTCGACCACGGCCGCATTATCGAGGAAGGCACGTCGAACAAGCTCATAGAAGGCGACGGATTGTTTGCACGCCTTTGGCAGCGCCAGACGGGCGGCTTTATTCCAGAAGACATAGCTTGACGGATACCTTTGATCAGAAGGGAGAACCCATGCCCGAAATTCCAATCCGATGCTTTGCGGTATCAGTCGTGCTTCTCCGGATGGTGCCCGCGGGATGCGAAGTGTTGCTTCTGCGCCGGAACCATACGCTGGCTGGCGAATGGTGCCAGATCTCCGGCGCGATCGAAGAAGGTGAAAAGGCGTGGGAAGCGGCGCTGCGCGAAGTCAACGAGGAGACAAATCTCACCTGCGAGCGCCTCTATTCCGCAGACATTTGTGAGCAGTTCTACGAGGCCGATCGTGATGCCATCAGCATGTTGCCGGTCTTTGTCGGCTTCGTGGATGCTAATGCCGCCGTCGTCATCAATCACGAGCACAGCGAGTTTCGATGGGTGTCTTTCGAGACCGCCCTGGGAATGGTGCCATTTGCAGGACAACGTCATGTGCTGAGACATGTGGAGGCCGAATTTGTAAGGCGTGAGCCGGTCCGGCATCTGCTAATTGAAGCGGCCTGTTGAATTCCAGCAGGATTACATCCTCTTTTCCGTCATACCTTAAACCGGCGAATTCGACGTATTGGTTTGACCAACATAAGTTTTCAGACCTAGCGTGCGTCGCGCGGAAACGAAAACGTGGCTCAAATTCACCCGATAATCGACAAGAGCTCTTATCTGCCTCGCCAAAGCCTGCGCCACAGTGCTTTTTCCGGAACCAGGCAGCCCTCCAAGGTATCCATCCGAGCAGGGCCGCGGGATTTTGGGCGCCGCGCGTGGTAACGTCGGCTCATGGAGATCGATGAGGACAAGATCGACGATGTCGTTTTGGCGCTGTTATGGCTGACGCTGCATAACGAGCGTTGTGCCTGGAAGGGCTTCGACTGGGCAACGACGGATCGGCTTCACAAGAAAGGCTTGATCGGCGACCCGGCCAACAAGTCGAAGTCCTTGATCCTGACCGATGAAGGCCTGGAGCGTTCGGAAGCATTGTTCCGGGAGCTGTTTACACGACCGCCGCAATAGCCGTCCCTTTGTGCGACTTCCATTGCCAAGGCAGCAGTTCGTGCAGGCGGGAGACGGGAAGATCGGCGATGCGGGCGAACACATCGGCTAGCCACGCCTTTGGGTCGACGTCGTTGAGACGGCAAGTGGTGATGACGGAGAGCATGATGGCGGCACGATCGGCGCCACGCTGGGAACCGGCGAAGGTCCAGTTTCGACGCCCGAGTGCAATTCCTCTCAGAGCGCGCTCGGCCGCATTGTTCGTGAGACAAATTCGGCCATCTTCGAGGAACCGGGCAAAACCATCCCAGCGCTTCAGCATATAATCGATCGGCTCGATCACCTCGGACGATTTGCTGAGCGTGGAGCGCTCCCGTTTCAGCCACGCGTGCATGTCATCGAACAGCGGCTTGCTCTTTTCCTGGCGCGCTGCCAACCGTTCTTCGGCGCTCAATCCATTGATCTCGCGTTCGATCTCAAACAGCGCATCGTATCGTTGGACGGCCTCCAGGGCGATCGGCGAGATCGGCTTGCCCTTTCGTTTGCGGTCGCGGACACCTTTCTGGATGTCGGCCAGTTCAAAGAATTTGCGCCGCGCGTGCGCATGACAAAAGGCGAAGGTGATCGGCACCTCTTTCGTTGCGGCAACAGCGATCGGCTCAAAGCCATTGTAGCAATCGCTCTGCAGAATGCCGCCGTATCCGGCCAGGTGTTTCTGCGGATGTTCGCCGCGCCGGTCACTCGACGCATAATAGATTGCGGCTGGCGGCGCTGTTCCCCCGAATGGCCGGTCATCGCATACGTAAGTCCATATTCGCCCGGTCGTACATTTGTCTTTGGCCTGAATGGGAATGGTGGTGTCGTCGCCAAAAAGGCGCTCGGCCGCAAAGACATGCGCCTCGATCAGATCAAAGACCGGCAGGAGCGCGGCTGTTCCATACCCGACTGTGATTAGGCATGGAATAAGGACCCCGCAAATGGGGTGATCGGCGTCGTAACGGGGGTCTGACTCATTCTCGATGATGTTTTGAGTTCAATTGGCTTGGTTTCCAATGGAGAATCAGCGCCATGCGAACCAAATTTCGACTTTCGGATCTGATCCCTGCCGAGTTAAGCGTTGAAGCGGTGCATCAATGTGCCGACGCGATCGTCGTTGCCGCATACGGTCGGTCACCAGATAGCAGATGTCCCGAATGCGGGAGGGCGTCGCGTCGTATTCATAGTCGGTATCCCCGGATGATTGCCGATCTTCCGTGTTCGGGTCGAAGGATTGAATTGCACCTGACAGTCCGGCGCTTCGTCTGTAGTGCTACCAACTGCCATCGAAAGATTTTCGCCGAACGGTTCGGCGACGGCGTGGTCCGCCCCATGGCTCGCCGGACAGCACGCCTGGACTGCCTGGTTAGGCATCTTGCTCTTGCATTGGGTGGTCGCCCGGCAGCTCGGTTTGCCGATCGTCTCGGAGTTCCGGTGAGCAATGATACACTGCTGCGAACCGTCCGCCGATATGATCGCCCGCCGCCGGCGCCGCCGACCGTTATCGGTATCGATGACTGGGCATGGCGTCGCAATCATCGATACGGCACGATCATCTGTGATCTGGAACGGCGAAAGACCATCGCGTTGTTGCCCGACCGAGAGCCCCCGACCGCCAGGGCTTGGCTGGTCGAGCAGCCGCAGATCGAAATTGTCGCACGAGACCGCGGCGGCGGATATGCACAGGCCGCTGCACAAGCCCTGCCACACGCCGAACAGGTCGCCGACCGCTGGCATCTGATGGAGAACGCCAGCCACGCCTTTCTTGATGCCGTGCGCAAGTCGATGCGACAGGTCCGCCTGGCAATCGGCACTGCAACCGTAAATCCGAAGCTTCTGACCGCCGCCGAGCGACTGCAATACGAGGGAT
>NZ_QKML01000024.1:0-34239 GCF_003208455.1 Rhizobium sp. UGM030330-04 | reverse complement strand
TCTTCAGCCAGGCAGACAACCGATCGGCAAAAGGATCGAGCTTGCTCGGCCGCTCCGGGACCTTGAACTTCGGCTCCACGCCGTCCAGACGCAGGTATTTGCGGATGGTATTCCGGGATAGGCCAGTCCTGCGGCAAATCTCCCGGATCGATAAATGTTCTCGAAAATGCCAGCGTCGGATCACGCTCAATAACGCCATGTCGATCACTCCATAGCCCTCGCTGAAAACATGCGAGGGAAGGTTGGAACATGGGTCAATTCTCAATGGAAATATCACGCCACGCCGGGTCAGTTCTCAGTGGCAATCAACAAGCGGTCGTTTCCAATCGCCAGAAAAAGAAAGAGCCCCGGTATCGGCAGAAAGAAGATAAGCAACAGCCATGCCCGGGCGGAGGAGGGGGAGCGACGTTGCGGGATGATGACAAGCGCCCCCAGTCGCACGATCCATTCGGCGCTCAAAAACACCAATTCGTAGCTCAGCTTCATTTGATCCCCGCTTCAATCACGACAAGGCAGTCGACATAAGTTTGCAGTGTGCAGGCAGGCGGCTTCCGGAAAGGAGGCCTGCCCAATCTAATAGTAAAATCAGATATTTCGACTAAAATCGTACAAAGTCCAGCAGGACATTTTGCCACGAAATTCGGGACACTTTGTCCGCCTCCGCCATGGCCGATTCATTAACTGGTTGATTTTTCGGACAGGCAAAATTGGCATAGGCATTGCTTCACACAGTTTGTTGCCAAACGGCGCGAAAACCTGCTGGGACAACTGCTATGCGGATAGATCATGCTTTTCTTTTCGACCTCGATGGCACGCTGGTTGACAGCGTCTACCAACACGTTCTCGCCTGGAAGGAGGCTCTCGATGAAGAGGGCATCGACCTTTCTGTCTGGCGAATCCATCGAAAGATCGGGATGAGTGGAGGGCTGTTCACCAATCAGTTGCTCCGTGAGACCGGGATTGAGATCACGGACGCCCTGAACGAGCGATTGAGACACCGCCATGCAGAGGCTTATCGCCGACTGGGCGCCAAGATTCATCCCCTCCCGGGCGCCAGGGAACTCCTGCGCTGGCTGGCTGATGCCGGGATCCCGTTCGCTATTGCGACAAGCGGTCGGATGGAAACAGCGTCAGTGAACATTGCCGCGCTGGACGTGGATGCTTCGTCCTTTCCCGTCATTACGCGGGATAAGGTGAAATACGCGAAACCGGATCCGGATCTTTTCCTTGCCGCGGCTGATGCGCTTGGCGTCGATATCGGAAAAGCCGTGGTGGTCGGCGATAGCATCTGGGACATGCTCGCCGCAGTTCGGGCGCGGGCGCTCGGAGTTGGGCTGCTAAGCGGTGGCTATGGTAGGGAAGAGTTGAGGGACGCGGGGGCAATCCGCGTCTATGACGATCCGGCCGATCTACTCCGGCACATCGATGAAGTTGGAGGTCGGCGATGAGCGGGGCTGAAGAAACAGCGCTGCATCTGTCAGCGAACGGCCTGATGCTTCAAATCGAACCGTCGGATCGGGAACTTCGCGAGGAATATGAGGCGCTCATCCGAGAGGATTATGCCCGTTGCAATCCCGGCGACTCGTTGGAGTGGCTAAAACATCGAGCACGTTTTTCCAAACTGGATCAGGGGATCCTTTATGACTGGATAGGTTTCGCATATAAACGAATACGACAGCAGGATTAGAGGCCAATCGTCCTTGCTATTCGCGCAAAGCAGAAATCATTTTAGTGGCATCTTATCAATCTGAAAATTACAAGTCTCCATGGACTCATGGCCCCCGCAACCATTTCCTACTCTAAAGTATCCTACAACAGCCCAAAATTAGGATCCAGTACGCTAAATAGCTACGATCGCCGGTGCTAAATCCCCGACATAAATACACAATCCAAAACAAGCAGGTGCAAAGCGGGAGTCGATCGGCGTCCGCGTCGTGGAACCCAGTCACTCTTCATCGCTCAGTGTCTCTTAGGAGCGAATGAAATTGGGATGACGGAGCGTGTCGGCTCATTGGACTCTTCCGAGCGGGACGGCCGGATCTCGTCGAACGATCCGGCCGGTGAAGGGGCAGAAGTAAGCCGTTATGCGACCTGTGCGGCAAGCTTTACGGCGTCCGCGCCGGTCGGGATGCGAAACGGTGAAGAGGCATCGGTTACTGCCTGCCAGACCGCTTTTGCCACGTCGCTCGCAGTGGTGATTTCGGCCGGCTGCGGCGGTGTTGCGGAGAACACCTGTTTCGCCCAGCCGACATAGGCTTCGGGTATGCTGTTCTGCGAGCGGTCGCGGGCGGTCGCGCTAAAGGAGGTTTCCGGCGCTCGACCGGGGACGATCAGCCGAACGCGCACCCCAAACGGCTCCACCTCCAGCGCCATGTTCTCGCTGAATGCTTCCACGGCCGCCTTGCTGGCAGTATAGGCGGACAACATCGGCAACGGCTTGAGCGTCACGGCGGACGACACATTGACGATCACGCCCGTCCCCTGCGCGCGGAAGCCGGGCATTGCTGCTTGCGACATCGCCATGGTGCCGAAGGTATTCAGTTCAAAAAGCTGGCGTGTTGCGTTGATCGAAACGCCTTCCAGCGCTCCCATCAGACCGGCGCCGGCATTGTTGACGAGGGCGTCGATCGACCCTGCTTCGTCCAGAGCGCGGGTGATGCTGGCAGCGTCGGTCACATCGAGGGCCACGACGCGCAGCCGTTCGGATGCGGGCAACAGATCCCCTCGAGGCGTGCGCATCGTGGCAATGACAGTCCAGTCGCGATCGAGGAAATAGCGGGCAGTCTCAAGCCCGAAGCCGGACGAGCTGCCGGTGATGAGGATGGTGGTCATGTGAAACTCCTGTTTGTAGTGATGGTATAGCGCAGCCGTGGAAGGGCTGAACGCGCGTTACGAGGGAGCCGGAAAAGGCGGACCCGGCGACCTACTTCGTCTCGACGCTGCCTTCCGGCGCAGCATCGGCTGCCAGCGTCGCGATCGTATCGGAAAATGCGAGATCGCCGGGATAGAGCGCGCTGCGGAGGTAGGCGGTTGAAAGCCGCTGGATCGCGTCGACCCGCTGGGGCCGTTCGTCTGTCGTCTCGCGCGCCTCGTAACCGGGGATACCGCCGAGAGCATGCTCGCCGCCAAAGGCCGTAAACAATGCCTTGGGTGAAGGGCTCAAATCGTAGGCATCACGCCACCATTCGGCGCCACGTGTCGAAAGCGTGCCCACATCACGGTCGCCGACGATGATCAGGGTCGGCGCCGTCATGGCCGAGAAATCTGGATACATGAATGGATAGGTACGTGCTGCATATTCGGTCAGGTCATTGCCTCGGCCTGGCGCCGCCAACAGCACGCCCGCCTTGATGCGATTATCCTTCCTGTTGACGACCGATCCGTCGTCGGGATCGAGGTGGGTGGCACCAAGCAGGGTACTGGCGGTCTGCGCGCCCCATGAATGGCCGGCAATCGCGATACGAGAGTGGTCGAGCCGCCCCCGGATCAGCGATGCTTCGTTCTCTATGCGATCAAGCCCGTCGAGGACGGTGGCTAGGTCTTGCTCACGAAAGCGCCAGAATTGGGGGCGGCGAGGATCGTTCGCGGCAAGGCCAAGCATCCGCGAATCCAGATGTGTCGGCTGGATTACGGCGAAACCATGCGCTGCCCAATAATCAGCAAGGGGGCCATAGGCGTGAAACGACTGGCCATTGCCGTGCGAGAAAATGATGACGGGCAGCGCGTCGCCTGCGACGGGGAAGGAAACCCGGACGTGCAGGTCAATGCCTCGTCCCGGCGATGGCAAGGTTATGGGAGCGATGGAAACAATAGCGGGGAAGCCGGCGGCATGCGCGTGGGTTCTAGCGAATGAGCTGGACATGGGACTGCGAACCTCCGGACTAGCAAACGGATCAATGATCCGCTATACTTTAATACGGATCAATGATCCGTTTAGCAAGAGGGATCGCAAAAAATGTCGTCCGCCAAATTCCGGAATCCAGCCGAGGCAGTGTCACCGGTTCCAGGTGATGCCCAAGCGCCCGCACCGCGAATGCGTGCCGATGCCCGCAGGAACGAGGAAGTCGTTTTGGAAGCCGCCAAGATCGTGTTCGCCCGTTCGGGGGTGGATGCGCCCATCCGGGAGATTGCGACGCAAGCGGGCGTTGGGCTGGGCACGCTCTACCGCCGTTTCCCGACCCGCGCCGACCTGGTCGCAGCGGTGTTCCGCCGCGAGGTTGACGCCTGCGCCGATGCGGCCGGGCCGCTTGCCGCCGAGCGGGGGCCAGTCGATGCGCTGGCAGCCTGGCTGATCCGCTACACGCGCTTCCTCGCCACCAAGCAGGGTTTGGCCGCCGCGCTCCATTCCGGAGATCCTGCATTCGCCACCTTGCCGGACTATTTCCGAAGCCGGTTTGAACCCGCCCTGTCGATGCTGCTGAATGCCGCTGCGGATGCGGGCGAAGTCCGTGCCGACGTTGCGCCCTACGATCTGCTGCGCGCGATCGGAAACCTCGCCGTGGCTTCGGGGGAGGATGGGCCGGCGCACACCGAACGAATGCTCATGCTGCTGCTGGATGGACTGCGTTATGGTGCGGCGAAGTCGAAATAGCCACACGCAATTGCCAGTAAGACGCTCGATAGGACCGGCGCGCCCGCTCGCGCAAGCGGTCTTTACGCTCCAGTACTTAGTGATGCCGTCGTCCGGACGCCCAAGCAGGTCGGCATGTTCTCGGCGCTAGTTCTCTTGCACCACGGCGCTCTCGCGATCACAACGGGTATAGAGGCAACTGCCATCCTCCAGTCGGTGCGGAGGCCGCGGCTGTTCGGTGGTTGAGGTCGCGGAGTAGCCGCAGCCTCAATCCATTACATAGGGCCAAATGATGCGTCATAGCTGCGCTGGCAGTCCTGGATCACATCGATGTTCTCGACCGTCCAATCGAACAGGATCGAGAACGGCCCTTGCAGCGATCGGCCGAGCGGCGTCAGCGCATACTCGACGCCGAGCACCCGCCCATCCAGAACCCTGCGCGTCACCATGCCATTGCGCTCCAGTTTGCGTAGCGTCTGGGTCAAAACGCGCTGGGTCACGCCATCGAGGCGGCGCTTGATCGCGTTGAAACGACGGGGCTCGCTGAGCACCGCCAGCACCATCATCGACCATTTGTCGGCGATCTGGTCGAGGATCACGCGGCTCGGGCAGTCGGCACGGTAGACAGGGTCATTTTCACTTGTTGGTTCATCCATCGGTATGCTCCGGCATCCCTGGGATACTTTAGGTGCGTAATTGACGCTAGGTATCCGATGAATACTTTAGGGTCAATGGCGCGAAACATCGGCGCCAGAATTTCCCGAAGAACAGAGATATTACAGATGGCAGACACAGATTTCCGCAAGATTCTAGTTTCCCAGGCGGACGGCGTCGCGACGATCACGATCGACAATCCTCCAGTCAACGTTCTGGATGTCACTTTGATGAGCGAGATGCGCCGCTTTCTCCTTTCCGTTCGCGATGACCCGGACACGCGCGTCCTCGTTTTCCAGAGCGCAGACCCGGAGTTCTTCATTGCTCATGTCGACATGACATTGATCGATGAGCCGCATGCCTTCGACGAAATTGCTCCTGAGGCTCCGGAGGGCCTCAATCCTTTCCAGGCGTTCGGGGAACTTTTGCGAGAACAGCCGCAGGTCACGATCGTCAAGCTCGCCGGCTTGGCGCGCGGTGGCGGCGCGGAATTTGTCGCGGCGGCCGACATGGCGTTTGCCGCCGAAGAGCGGGCGGGACTCGCCCAGTGCGAAGCGCTGATGGGCATCACGCCCGGTGGCGGCGCCACGCAATATCTGTCCAGCCGGATGACGCGCGGCCGGGCTCTCGAAGTGATCCTTGGCGCTGATCTCATCGATGCGGCGACGGCGGAACGCTATGGCTGGATCAACCGGGCGCTGCCTGCCTCGGAGCTTGATGGCTTCGTCGACCGGTTGGCGCGCAATATCTCCGCCTTGCCCGAAGGCGTCATCGCCGCGGCCAAGAGGGCGTTGCCTCCTCAAGATCTGCGGGGTGGCTTTAAGCGCGAGCATGAGGCCTGGGCAGGATTGTTCGAGCGTCCCGCTGCCGAAAAGCTCATCCGGGGCGGATTGAAAGCAGGAGCACAGACTAAGGAGGGTGAGAGAAATCTGGAAAGCTTGCTGCGTGCGTTGAAGATGTGAGGCGTGACTGATCAGACTATAGCGAAACCGCTCCAACGAGCTATAGCGAAGCGGTTTCGGTCTCTGATGGGCGCGCCTGCGCTTTTGAAAGCGGTGACGCCAAAATCATGACTTCGTTCGCACCGCCGTCTGCCGCGGGAAGAGGATCTCTCCAGATGATGTCTTTACTCCGGTAATGGATATTCGAAAATCATACTGCGCCGGGCAGGGTATTCCGAGTGTCGCGTGCAGCCTGGAAGCCGTTTCAGGTAAGAACGGGAGCAAACATTGAGCAACGATGGCGAGGCCGTAGACCTGTTCTGCCAGAGTAGCCCCAAGGCGATCGGATATCGCTTTTCGTTCCGCACTACCGAGTTCAACGGCTAAAGCCTTGGCATCGGACCAGGGTGCTTTGCGTGTAAACTCCCGGTTCGCGGACCCGAGGTAGGAGAAAATCTCATTCAGGCCGATATGGAGTTCGTATTTGTCAAACGAGTTCAAGATCTTTTCGGGGAGGATGGTTGCCTCGCGGACAAGAGCGCTGTCCGGGACCGAAGGCGTAATTCCGGAAAAGGATGATGCCAGCAACGTGAGAACCCGATTGAGGAGATTTCCCAGCTGCCCGCCGAGTTCTCCAGACCATGCGGCCTCAAGCCGTTCTTCAGAGAAATCGCCATCATCAGCGGAACGGATGTGCCGTAGCAGATAATAGCGCAATGCGTCCGGGGTCTTGTAGTCCTGCACGAAGACCTCAGGATCGACGCCGTTGCCGGCCGACTTTCCGATTTTTCGACCGTCCAGGGTTAGATAGCCATGAATGAAGATCGAAGACGGGAGCGGCACTCCGGCTGACAGGAGTATTGCCGGCCAGTAAATCGCATGAAACTTGGAAATTCCTTTGCCGACAAAATGGATGCGTTCGCCTTGCGGTGACCAGTATCGCTTGTAGAGGCTTTCGTCGGAACCGTAACCGAGCCCTGTGAGATAGTTCGCGAGAGCATCGAACCAGACATAGATGACTTCGTCGCTCTGCGGCACGGGCACGCCCCAGCCGCGTGCTCTTTCAGCACTACGCGACACACTGATATCCTCGAGCCCCCGCCGGAGCAGGGCGAGTATTTCGTTGCGCCGGTGAACCGGGACGACCTCGATCTCGTTTGTCTCGATCAGATGTCGAATGCGTTCGCCATATCGGGATAGGCGAAAGAACCAGTTTTCCTCTTTCACGATCTCAAGCGGGATGCTGTGCTCCGGGCATCTTCCGCTGTCCAGATCCGTGAGTTCGTAGAACTGCTCGCAGCCAACGCAATAAAAGCCCTCATAGCTTTTTCGATAGAGGTCGCCATTCCTGGCGCACGCGTTCCACAGCGAATGAACGCAGGCAATATGTCTCATATCCGTGGATGTGCGAACGAATTCATCGTTCGAAATTTGGAGGCGCCTGCCAAGCTGTTCGAAGCGATCGGCATTTTCTGCAACGAAGTCGGCTACCGGACGTCCTGCTGCTTCCGCAGCCCGAACGTTTTTGAGACTGTTGTCATCCGTGCCACACTGAAACCTGACGTCTTTGCCCAGAAGTCGAGAATGGCGGGCGTAGGCATCGGCCTGCACAAGTTCGAGCGCAAAACCAACATGCGGCGCGGCATTGACGTATGGAATCGAGGTGGTGATGTAAGTTTTCGTGCTGTTCATCGGGATATCCTTGTGAAGGTTGCATTTCCTTCAAGGCGGATCGACCAATGAAAAAACCGCCTCAAGGGCGGTCTAAGGTGCATGACAAGCGCACAAAATCCGCCACGCTAGGAGCGCGGCATCATCATCGTGGCGTTGGCGAGGTATGTTCTCATGCTGTCAGTGCTATCATCCGGTTGCGAGCGAAACAAGCCCGCATTGAGGGGCGTCTCCAAATCATATCGCTGTTGGTTCGTTCGCAACAGATCACCGTTTCGATCCATCGAAGTAAGCTTTGGATCGTCAGGGAACGAATGCCTGGAGACATTCGGTGACGAAACGGGCTACTTCCTCCGCAAGCTCCATATCTTCCGGAGACCCCGAGAATCCACCATGCGGCATCGCCTCGAACACATGAAGTTCGACCGGGGCTCCCACGCGTCGCAACTTGCGATGGAGCCGCACCGAATTGGAGAGAAACAGGTCACGCGTTCCGCTCTGCAGGAATATCGGCGGAAACTCGGCCGACATCTCTCCGAACAGCGGGGATAAATACGGATGCGCCAAGTCGGCACCGCCCGCATAAAGCAGATTGTTTCGCATAAGGGGATTGGGAAGCACGACATCGATGGTGCGGTTGGTTTGAAAGCTGTCGCCCGATTCCGTCAGATCTAATTCCGGAGACAACAAGACGACGCCTGCCGGAAACCGCAGGCCTTCATCGCGTGCCCGCGGGATGGTGGCGAGGGCAAGATTGCCACCGGCCGAGCGACCGCCAAGTACGACGCGATCGGCCCCATAGTGATCGATCACGTGCCGATACACCGCCAGGCAGTCGTCGAGCGCTGCCGGATAGGGGTGGTCGGGTGGCATCCGGTAGTCGATACCGTAGCAGGTCATCCCGAGCCGGTTTGCCTGTAGCCGTGTGCTCTCACGACAGGCATCGCCACCACCGAATACGAGCGCGCCGCCATGCAGGTCGATGAAAACGCAGTCTTTGAGCCGCGGGCTTTCCGGTAACGCGACATGGACAGTTGCGGTGCCCAGGCGCCGCGTTTCGATCTCGGTGCTTGTTTCATTCGTTGCTGCATTGAGAGCCGCGGCGTAATGGGCCTCGGCTGCAGCCTGCAACTGACGCCAAGCTGCCCGATCGTTTGGTGCCGGTATTGGATAAAGCGCATTGAGTGGTGTGCCGTTATATTGTACGGCTGCGCGCAGCATGGCCTGCGCTTCCTGACTGATCGACGTTGGTACAGGAATGATCCGTTCGCCGACGTGTACACCTTCCACGGGGGAGAGGTTCTGTTCGTTCTTCAAGCGGGCACTCCTGTTCACACTTGGTTTATTGTGCAACTACCCGAACCAACGCAAATGACCCACGCCGACAAACGCAACGGTAGGTCGGCAGAATCGATCGTCCACATCACGTCGAGCTCGATGAGGTGGGTTCTGGCTGCTGCCAATGAGGAAATGTCACATAGGCGGTCACGGCGCCCGTCTCATGAGAACGGATGGTCACCTTGTCGCCTGTCTGCATTGCAATGATCTCGCCAGGCCTCGCTGTCTGCGATCCATGTGCGTCTGAGACAGTTATGCTTCCTTCCAGGACAATCATCGTGTCGTGTACGGACATGGTCTCTTGCAGAACCTGGTTCGGGCCGTAGCGCCCGAACCCGATGGTGACTGGCCCGCCGTGGCGCTGGTCGAGCAGGTTGCCGGTGAAGATCTCACCTTCCTGCCCCGGCGAGCGTTCAAACAACGCGTCGGCAATGGCGAATTTGTAAACGGTCATGGGCTGTCTCCTGAAGATTGGAGCCGAGCGAGGGATGGGTTGATAGAGTGACCGCCGCGCAACGGTTGATGACGCAGCGGCCCGAATTGATGGAGCCTGCTATTTGGCAATGAAAGCCAGGATATCCTCGTTCAGAACATCGGCGTTGACCGTGAGCATTCCATGTGAGTACCCGGGATAGGTCTTCAACGTGCCATTCCTGAGCAGTTTGACCGCCTTTGAAGCTGATGCCGCAATCGGAACGACCTGGTCGTCCTCGCCGTGCATTACCAGTGTCGGAACGGTGATGGCCTTCAGATCTTCTGTCTGGTCGGTTTCCGAAAATGCCTTGATGCCGTCGTAATGTGCCTTGGCGCTACCCATCATACCTTGTCGCCACCAATTCTGGATCACGCCTTCATGGATTTTCGAACCCTCGCGATTGAACCCGTAGAACGGACCGGAGGGAACGTCTCTGAAGAACTGGGCACGGTTGCTGGCCAGCGCTGAACGGAAGCTGTCAAAGACCTCGATCGGTGTGCCCTCGGGATTGCTGCCGGTCTTCAGCATCAGCGGCGGAATGGCGGCAACTAGAACGGCCTTGGCAACACGACCGGCCGGTTCGCCGTGCCGCGCCACATATCGCGCGACTTCGCCGCCGCCGGTGGAATGGCCAACGTGAACTGCGCTCCGCAGGTCCAGGGCCTTGGCTACGGCAAAAGCGTCGGCTGCATAATGGTCGATGTTATGACCTTCGGCAACCTGCTCCGAGCGGCCGTGCCCGCGCCGGTCATGTGCGACTACGCGAAATCCCTTCGACAGGAAGAAAAGCATCTGCGCGTCCCAATCGTCGGACGATAGAGGCCATCCATGGTGAAACACGATTGGCTGGGCATCTTTCGGGCCCCAGTCCTTGTAAAAAATCTGTACACCGTCGTCTGTGGTCACGAAGCCCATGTTACGCTCTCCTTCTGATGATTTAATTGTGGCAGGTTCGTCGCCTCGCACGTGGCGCGGCCAAAATATTGAACTGGCAGCAACGGCTGCTGCAGAGGTCAGAGCCTCGCGGCGGCTGAGCGGCAGGTCCAGACTAAAATAGCGATGCATCGACTCGTCCCTTGGTCTGATTAAAAACAGGTGGCGTTGCAGAACAGCTTCGTCCTGTGGCCGTTGCGGCGTTGGCAAGAGCACTCGGACCTGCGGCTAGAGAATTGGGAGTTTGGTTCTTTCAAAACTTGCGTTTGCAGGCTTGCTGGAGCACCCGTTCAACTCGCGTTGAGACTTGATGGCATCTCAAGACGTGAACCGATAGGCCGCTTTCATGCAAAGCTGTGTCGCAAAAAGCGGAACACAAACGAGTTTGGCGCTCGCGGGCCTTATGTTTCGGCTTCGAGCCGCCTGACGGAAGACTGAAGAGGCTGCGTACGAAATTGCCGCTGCTCCAATGACCCCTCGGATAAGGCGGCTACCGGTCGCACCGCTGAAGGAGATGATCGCGGTGTAGAGTGGCGCCTGAAAGCTTAGAAGTGCCATTAGGGCAGGACATGGCGATGGAAGGTGGAAAGCCTGCCCTCCATCGCGTAGCTCACCAAAAAACCTGATAAGAGATACCGAATGCTGTTCACCCGCCTGGATTGTGTGCCGGCCTAAATGCTCAAATTTCCTTTTCTATTAGCGGAAACGACTGAGTTCACCGCCCAAGATCAGCCATCGGCGCGCTGCCGAACATGCTCTTGTACTCGCGGCTGAACTGCGACGGACTTTTGTAACCCACCTCATATGCCACGCGCGATACGCTGGTGCTTCCGCCGGTAAGGAGCTTGCGTGCCTCAAGCAAGCGGATATGACGCTGAAACGCGAGTGGGCTGAATCCCGTAACTTCCTTGAAATGTCTGTGAAAGCTTGTGACGCTCATATGAGATGACGCTGCCAGTTCAGGAATGTTGACAACCTCGCTGTGATTGACGGCGAGCCAATCGGCTGCTGCCTTGAGTTGCTGGAACCGGTCGTTCCGTTTGCCAACCTGTCGGAGGGTATCGCCCATCGAGCTTTGGAGAAGGCGATAATAAAGCTCGAACTCGTAGTGTGGTGCCAGCGCGCCAATATCCTCTGGCTCGTTCAGCAACCCAACTAGGCGAGTGAATGCATCGCCGACCGACCCGTCGAGATCGCCTGCGGCGACTGCGCACGTCCAGCGATCCTCGCGTTTGGGCATATCGAGCATGACGCGCATCAGGATGTCGGCATCAAGATGAAGACTGATGCCGACATAAGGCAGACCGGGTCTGGCCCCGGTCAATTGGTGGCTGTAGGGCAGGCCGAAGGACGAGACTGCACAGGTACCCGCTGTCAGCTCGAACCGATTGGCGCCCATGATCAAGACCTTTGTTCCGCGTAAGACAGCATAGAACATCGGTTCGAACACGGCCGGAGTAGGCGACGTCACCCTTGTACTGGTCCAAAGCGTCAGGCGCGGAACTGGCGTGGGAAGGCCGATGGTTCCTCCCTGTTCCGGGATAAACGGAGCGACATCCTTCAGCAGGTGTGTGGTCGGCATCACCAAGTTTAGCATCGTGTCAGTATGTCGTGATTTGGCAGGATCAGGCAAGTATCTGAGAAGATCGGGAATGCTGTCTGCATCGTTGCCGTCTATCTTACGGCTGAACGAAAGCCTGTCGGAGCAACCAGTGGCGAGGAATGGACCTCGAAATCGGTAATATGGTGACAGAGAAAGCAAAGGGTATGATTATGCATGAACTAGCTGGAAAGAATGCGCTCGTGACCGGTGGGTCGCGCGGCATCGGGGAGGCGATTGCAATTGCGTTGTCCGAGAAGGGTGCAAACGTCGCGATAACGTACG
Organism: Rhizobium sp. UGM030330-04; assembly: GCF_003208455.1. NCBI lineage: Bacteria > Pseudomonadati > Pseudomonadota > Alphaproteobacteria > Hyphomicrobiales > Rhizobiaceae > Rhizobium > Rhizobium sp. UGM030330-04. The sequence continues at coordinate 21,772 of NZ_QKML01000024.1, read as the reverse complement.
AGCGATCCGTAGACAGCGCGGAGCGACTTGTCCGGACTATCGAAGCGAAGGGGGGCAAGGCCATCGCGCTACAGGCCGACAGCGCGGATCCTTCGGCCATCCAGCGGTCAGTGGACGAAACCGTCCGTGCGCTGGGCGGTCTCGACATTCTCGTCAACAATGCGGCGATCGCGCGATATAACACGATCGCAGATTTCACAGTCGATGATATCGACGCACTGCTTGCCGTTAACGTACGCGGACCGGTTCTCGCTGCAAAGGCCGCAATTCCCCATCTCAAGAAAGGTGGGCGCATCATTACCATCGGATCGGCGGGCGCAGATCGCATCGCTGGTGTACCTGGCACGGTCTACTACATGACCAAAGGTGCGCTCCAGGCATTTAACCGCGGTCTCGCGCGCGAACTGGGGCCCCGAGACATAACGGTCAATCTCGTGCAGCCAGGATCGACAAACACGGAATCGAACCCGGAGACGGGCGAATTTGCAGACTACCAGCGTAGTCTGAGCGCACTCGGTCGCTTTAACCAGCCAGAGGATGTTGCAGCTGCAGTTGTTTTCTTGGCGACACCGGCCGCCCGGCAGATTACCGGCACCATCCTTACGGTGGACGGTGGCGCTCTCGCGTAGTCCTTGGTGACGGCTGTGGTTGCTCGACTGCAAACAGGCAACCTGCGTTCGCCCCTGGCGGACCAGTCGCATAAGTCGCGTTCCCATTTTCGCGACAGTGTTTTGCCGATGCCGCGACTATTCGTGCCAGCGCCGCAACGATACCAAACTCAATGAGAAGCGGGTCGGCCAAGCAAGGCCTATTGCCGGCCGCTGCAAAACAAGAGACCGGGGACGTGAGTGTATGGCTGAAGCGAGCTTGGGGCAGACGATTGGACCGGCGATTGTCCTGATGGGAGCGGCCGTGGTCGCGGTTCCCCTGTTTCGGCGGTTTGGCCTGGGCTCGGTTCTCGGATATTTCGCAGCCGGTGTGCTGGTTGGGCCGTCGGTGATCGGGCTGTTCACCGATGCCGCGTCGATATTGCATTTCTCCGAACTCGGCGTGGTGATGTTCCTTTTCATCATCGGATTGGAACTCAGACCCCACAAGCTTTGGGCCATGCGCGGCCAGATTTTCGGGCTCGGCCTCGTGCAGGTGGCGGCGGCGACAACCGCCCTGTCCTTGGCGGGTGTGCTGGTCTTCGGCCTGCCTGCCACGGTGGCCTTCGTCGCAGGCGCGGGTTTCGTGCTGTCGTCGACAGCCGTCATCATGTCGGTACTGCAGGATCGTGGTGAGATTTCCTACCCGGAGGGCCAGAAATCCGTATCCATCCTTCTCTTCGAAGACCTGATGATCGTGCCGCTTCTGGCAGTTGTCGCCTTTCTGTCACCACTCTCGCAGGGACAGTCGGGATGGGTGGATGTTCTCCTGGCGCTCGGCGCACTGCTCGTTCTTCTCGGCGTATCGAAATGGGGGCTGAACCCGTTCTTCGCCCTTCTGGCGCGGGCAAGGACCCGAGAGGTGATGACGGCCGGCGCGCTGCTGGTGGTGCTGGGGGCCGCTTTGCTGATGGCGGGTGCCGGGCTTTCCATGGCGATGGGCGCCTTCCTTGCCGGCGTGATGCTTTCGAGTTCGAGCTATCGGCACCAGATCGAAAGCGATATCGAGCCGTTTCGCGGCCTGCTGATGGGCCTGTTCTTCATGGCAGTCGGCATGTCGCTGGAGCTTGCCGTGGTGGCAGCCGAATGGCGGCTTCTGCTGGCCATGCTGGCCGCCTTCACCATCGCCAAGGGTGTGGCGGTCTATGCGGTTGCCCGCCTGTTCGGCGGCTCCAGCCACCAGGCCCTGCACCGTACCTCGATGTTCCTGCAGGGCGGCGAGTTCGCCTTTGTGCTCTATGCTGCCGCAACCGCTGGCGGGGTGATCGATCCGCGCGAGAATGCGTTGTTCACGACCGTTATCATATTCTCCATGGCGCTGACGCCGCTGCTGATGATCGCTGCGGATCGGCTGCTGCGCGGCGAAGCGTCGATGGAGGGTGTCGAGGCGGCGCGTGATCTCAGCGGAAGGGTGCTCGTCATCGGCTTCGGCCGTTTCGGCCAGATTGCCTCGCAACTGCTTCTGTCTAAGGGCGTCAACCTTTCCGTCATCGACATGAACCCCGACCGTATTCGGGACGCGGGGCGTTTCGGTTTCAAGGTGTTTTTCGGCGACGGCACGCGTCTCGACACGCTGCACCATTCCGGCGCCGGTTCGGCCGAGGCCTTGCTGATCTGCATCGACGATCCGAAGGCCGCCCTGCAGATCGCGGAACTGGCCAAACATGAATTCCCGCAGGCCAAGATTTTGGTGCGCAGCTATGATCGCGGCCATGCCGTGGACCTGATCCGCGCCGGCGTCGACTACCAGATCCGCGAAACCGTCGAATCCGCCTACAGGATGGGGGCGGAAGGCTTGCGCGCCCTGGGTTATGCCGAGCTTGACGTGGAGGAAGCGGCAGAGGACGTTCGTCGGCGGGACAATGAGCGGCTGTCCGAACAGGTGCAGGGAGACGCCATGTCCGGCATGGATCACCTGCATCTCGGACCCGTTCCCGAGCCGCTGAGCGGTGTGGCAGCGAAATAATGGAAGAGCGGGACGATGAACACGGTGAGGATTGCGATAGCAGGCTTCGGCAGCGTTGGACGGGCGACAGCAAGCCTGCTTCTGTCCCGACGGAGGCGTTATCGCGACGTCCACAGCGCAGATATTCGCCTGGTGGCCGTCTGTGGGTCCCGGTCCGGGGCAAAGAGCGCGGATGGACTGGAAGAGGTGCACCTCTCCACCTTGGAGGATGGGCTCTCCGGGCCAACTTTCATTGAGGAAAGCGGCGCTAATATCCTGATCGAGGCAGGCCCGAGTGACTTCCGCACCGGTGGCCCGGGGCTTGTCTATCTTCGTTCGTCGCTTTCGGGTGGGCGTGACACGATCGTGATATCGAAGGGCGCGCTGGTTCATAGCGGGCGGGAACTGCGGGCGCTTGCCAAAGGCTCCGGCGCGATGCTCAAGCTCAGCGGCGCCGCCGCGGCCGCGCTGCCGACGATCGATCTGGTCGAGTATAGTCTCAAAGGCTGCGAGGTGCTCGAAGTCGAGGGCATTCTGAATGCCACGACCAATTATCTGCTCGATGCAATGACGACACGTAGGATCGGCTTCGAGGAGGCATTGCGGGAGGTACAGCTTGGCGGCTTCGCCGAAGCTGATCCACGCAATGACACCGAGGGTTGGGACACTGCTTGCAAGCTGCTGATCCTCGCCAATTTCGGACTGGGTGCTGACCTCACGATGAGCGATCTGACCGTAGCGGGTATCCAGTCGGTCACCGCGGAACGGATCGAGGCGTGGCGCGGGCAGGGGCTTGTCCCGAAACTCGTTGGCCGCCTTTGGCGCGAAAACGGTGCGATCCGCGCCGAGGTCGGCATCCGGACCTATCCGCTTGCCGATCCTCTCGCGAATATCCGCGGCAAGGACAAGGCGATCCGCATCGTCACCGATGCGATGGGCGAGACGCTCGCGATTGGGGCTGGGAAAGAGCCGCTTGCGACGGCCGCCGCAGCCTTGAAAGATCTGGAACATATCCTGGCGGTAAGGATGGTCTGAAACCGGGCGATACAGCCACCGCGACCACTCAAGGCAAGAGGTCCCAACGGGAAAGGAACATCGCATGAAAGCTGCAGTCTATGACAACCCCGGTCCGCCGACAGTCTTGAGGTACGCAGATGTGCCCGATCCCGTCTGTGGGCCGCAGGACGTGCTAATTGCCGTCGAGGCGATTTCGATTGAGGGCGGCGACTTGATCAACCGGCGCTCGACACCGCAGCGATCCTCTTGGATCGTTGGTTATGCGGCTGCCGGGACCATTGTTGCGGTTGGCGAAAACGTGAGGGACCGAAGCGTTGGTCAAAGGGTGACGGCCTTCGACATGCAGGGATCGCATGCCGAACTATGGTCTGTGCCCGCCTCTCGCACATGGTTGATCCCGAATGACGTCGGCACTGTGCAAGCCGCGGCACTGCCGATCTCCTTCGGGACGGCCCGCCACTGTGTCATCACCAAGGGCCGGCTAAATGAAGGGGAGACGGTTCTGATCCAGGCGGCCGCGGGCGGTGTTGGTCTGGCGGCCATTCAGCTCGCGCGTCAAGCGGGGGCGACGGTTATAGCGGTTGCCAGTGGTCGCGAACGCCAAGCGCGTCTGACTGCGCTTGGCGCTTCGCATGTCATCGATCGACTTGAGCAGGATATTGTTGGGGAAGTCCGTCGGTTGACCGATGGCAGGGGAGTTGATCTCGTGATTGACCCCGTTGGATCGACCTTGCAAGCCTCCCTTTCCGCGCTTGCCGTCGAGGGACGTCTCGTCTTCGTCGGAAACGCTGGCGGTGGCGGTCTCGACGTCGATCTCTGGTCGCCCATGCAGAACAATCAGACGCTTCACGGCGTTTTCATGGGGTCGCTGTTCGAACGGCCTGCTGTGCATCGGACGGTTGATGAACTTCTGGAAGCCGTGGCGGAAGGACGAGTGGATGTCGTGATCGATCGGGTCTTCCCTCTGCGAGAGGCATCAAAGGCACATGAATATGCCGAAACGGCAAGGCCGTTGGGCCGCGTCGTGATGACACCCTGACGCGGAGGCGCCGAAAAACTGATCTGGCGGCAGGAAAGCCGCCGGAATGGAGCGGACCTCGTTGAGGAACAGTTGCCGCGAATGTCCATCGGCCGACGGGTTTTGATGAGACACGTTCATATCCGGCACTTGTTCTGTCGATCCCAAGCAGCAGCGCGAACGAGCAAAACTTCTTGGTTTCGCCGCGTTCAACCTTGTTCCTGAGCTTCTGATACAGTCTCTTCAGGTCATCATCGGAGGTCGCCACGGTGCCACCGGTCGATACGAGGCCGCCCACCGTGTGTTCGATCTCTCTCCGTTCAGCGGAAGGACTTTTGTCACCGAAGGCGCCGGCCATTACTGCATGTATTGCAAGCCGGTAAGCGATATCGTTAGTCGGTTCGTTGCCCCCCGCTGTCGAAACACTCGATCAGCATTTCGGTCAGAACGCGGACCTTTCTTGAGGGGTGCTGTCCCGGCGGGCGAACGACATAGATTCCGGCCGGTGGCGGCGGATGATTTTTCATGACTGTCACCAGCGCCCCGGAATCCCGATAATTCTGGGTGAGGCCATCGGGGAGCGCGGCGATACCCAAACCGGCCGCGGCAGCGACGACAAGAGCCGCCCCGTTGTCGGCCTTGAAACGGCCCTGCGGGCGAATGGTCAGGATCTTGTCGCCGTCCATCACCTGCCAGGTTTCCATGCCCTGCATCAGCGCCTGATGCGCCACAAGTTCCTCCGGCGTTTCCGGGGAGCCGTGAGCTTTGATATAGGCGGGGCTTGCGACGTAGTTTCCGTACAGGGGGCCAACGCGTCTCGCGATGAGATTGGAATCCTGAAGTGTGCCGACCCGGATCGCGCAATCAAACCCTTCCGCAATCAGGTCCACGAAACGGTCGCTATAGCTGGTCTGGATCTGCAGTTGCGGATGGCGCAATGCCATGTCCGCAAGGACAGATGCAAAGTGGGTGGGCCCGAACGACAGGGGCGCGGCAACTCTCAGGCGACCGCTCAGTTCGCCGGCGGGCAGGATTGTATCTTTGGCGATATCGATCTCGGCGCTGACCCTGGCCGCATAGTCCCGGAAAGTGGCGCCCGCTTCCGTCAGGGAAGCCCCACGTGTCGACCTTGCAAGCAACTGGACGCCAAGCTCGGCCTCAAGCCTTACGAGCCGTCGGCTCACCATTGACTTGGAGACGCCCAGCCGAAGCGCAGCAGACGTCACTCCGCCCGCATCCGCAACCTCGACAAACGTCCGCAGATCTTCGATGTCCATGCTGCGTTCCTCGTTCCGCGACACTGTTCGGCGCAAACGATGACTACCGCATCGAAATCGGGAATGACAAGGTTCTTTCGCAGACGGTGCTTCGGAGGGCGCTTTATCCCTCCGGCAACCTGTCCCAACCAACCGCGAACCTAGGAATTTATATATGACCTTCCGTAACGGCCTTGACTCACTTCTTCGTCCCGAAGACTCTGTTCTCGTCCTGATTGATCATCAGCCCTATCAGCTCGCAAACCTGAACAGTCACGATCCGCAGGCTGTGGTCAACAGCACGACCGCGTTGGCGAAGCTGGCAAAAGCCTTCGACGTTCCGACCATTCTTACCAGCGTGATCGCGGATCGAGGCGGACTTCTCTTCAAGCAGATCACCGATGTATTTCCGGACCAGAAGGTCATCGATCGTACCTGGGTAAACACCTGGCAGGATGAAAATGTTGTGAACGTCGTCAAGGCAACCGGCCGCAAGCAATTGATTATCGCCGGCCTGTGGACCGAGGTGTGTGTCGCAATGCCAGTCATCCAGGCAGCCGGCGAAGGCTGGGACGTGACTGTGATCACCGACGCGTCAGGCGGGATTTCGAAGGAGTCCCACGAAGTTGCCGTCCAGCGCATGATCGCTGCCGGCGCGAACCCGATGACCGTGATGGCACTCGCTGGAGAATGGCAACGCGATTGGGCGCGTACCGGGCATGTCGAGCAGTTGACCGAGATTCTCATCCAGCATTTTGCCGGCAGTGGTATTGCCTATCTTTGGGAACAGCAGCTCCTCAACACGCCCGTAAAGGCGGCCAGCAAAGCCGGTTTGTAAAAGTGCGACCGGGATGGCGGAATGTCGAATTGATATCACCGCCACGGCGTCATTCGAACCTCGCCATCCCCACTCCAGAACGCTCATGCCTGGCAGAACGGCGTCCCGGCGCCGTTTGCCGTCATGACGGCACTTATATGGCCGTCGAAACGAAATCGGCCCGGTAACCGTGGCGGCAGACAATTCACTCAATTCGCAGGGACCAGGCATGGAAATAGGTATCGATAGTTTTGCAGCGATCTTGCCGGATCCTAGAACGGGCAAGCTCCCATCGTCGACGGATCGCATGGCCGAGCTTATCGAGGAGGTCGCTGTCGCGGATCGCGTCGGCCTCGACGTCTTCGGTATCGGAGAACATCATCGTAGCGAGTTTCTCGATTCGGCCCCGGCTGTTATCCTGGCTGCGGCCGCGGCTCGCACCACTCGGATCCGGCTAGCAAGCGCAGTCACAGTCCTGAGTGCCGCCGATCCGGTGCGCGTCTTCCAGGAATTCGCAACCCTTGACCTGATTTCCAAAGGTCGCGCCGAACTTGTCGTCGGCCGGGGATCCTTCATCGAGGCCTATCCCCTGTTTGGCCTTGATACCCGGCATTATGACGAACTCTTTGCCGAAAAGCTCGACCTGTTTCTCAAGCTCGGAGAAACGACCAATATCGCCTGGGAAGGCCGCTTCCGTCCGCCACTCGAAGGGCAGGGGGTCTTTCCACGTCCGCATCAATCGCGGCTCCCCGTCTGGATCGGAGCAGGCGGTTCGCCGGAATCCTTCGCGCGGGCCGGCGCACTCGGGCTTCCCTTGACCGTGGCGATCATCGGCGGCAGCTTCGACCGCTTCCGCCCGCTTGTCGATCTCTATCGCGAAAGCGGTCAACGCGCCGGACATGATCGCGAGAAGCTGAAGGTGGGTGTTCATGCGATGGGTTTTGTCGCTGAAACCGATCTGGCGGCGAAGGATGCCTTTTTCCCCGGATGGGCGCATCTGACGACGAAGATCGGCCGTGAACGCGGTTGGTCGCCGCCCACGCGCCAGCAGTTTGAAGTGATGGCGGGGGCCGGCGGCGCATTTCTGGTGGGTGATCCGAAGACCGTTGCGGCCAAGATGCTGCAGGCCAGCGAAACGCTTGGCGACCTTTCCCGCATCACATTCCAGATGAGTACCGCGTCGCTCGAAACGGAAGCGATGAAACGGTCGATTGAACTTCTGGGGACCGAGGTCGCTCCGATCGTCAGAGCGGCACGATAGGAGCCCTGCCAATCGTCATGACGGAGGAACGCGAGATGGACATCGAAGATCTGCGGATATTCGTGGAGGTCGCCGACTCGGGAGGGATCACGTCGGCTGCGCGACGACTGGGCGTTTCGAAGTCGATGGTCAGTCGTGGCCTAACCAGAATCGAAGCTGCGCTTGGGATCCAGCTGCTTGCACGAACGACACGGGGAGCCGGCCTGACGGAGGCTGGCGCCCTGTTTCGCGACCACGCGGCAAAAGTCTGTGCTGAAATCGACGTCGCGCGCGAGGCGGTCCTGCCGGAAGGTGATCTTCGTGGACGGTTCCGCGTAGCAGTTCCGCTCACATCGGGTCCGGTCCATTTCGCTCCGGTTCTTGCTAAAATGGCGCGCCAGCATCCCCAGCTTCAAATCCATGCCGACTATAGCGACCGGTTTGCTGACCTCATCGTTGACGGGTTTGATTGTGCGATCCGTGTCGGCTCACTTCGCGATTCAAACCTGATCGCAAAACGGGTCGGCCAGATCTATGGTAAGCTGGTGGCGAGCCCGGACTATATCAAATTGCATGGCGCGCCCGAGACGCCGGAAGACATCGCGTCCCACCAGGCTCTGGTTGGTGCGGAGACGTGGCGATTCATGGACGGCGACAAGATCGTCACTGTGCAGCCGCAAGGCCGCTTCAGGACTGACAATGGCATGGCGCTTGCGACTGCTGCTGCTGAAGGGCTGGGTATCGCCTGGCTCCCCGATTGCGTCACCCAAGAATATCTCGTGTCAGGGGCGCTCGTTCCAGTCATGACCCACTTTCCGTTACCCCTCGGCGGAGTCTATGTCGTGCGGCCTCCCAGCCCGCATCCGTCCCGAAAGGTACGGGTTCTCTCCGAGTTCCTGATCAAATCCTTTGAGAATGACACGCATTGTTGGGACGTCGAGATGTGATGGGGCGACAGCGTGTTGCGCCTTCGGCGACACAGCGTAGCGCTATCCGCAGCTAGTCGCCGTCGCTTTCTATTTTTAGTGTCGGGTTTGGTGGGCCGGCTCGTAAAAGAGTAAGCGCGCGGGTCCATTTTATAGAGCAAAGAGGAGAACGCGCATGAGTTGGAATCCCTCCTTGGCACCAGCTTGTCCTGATGGGATCGGTCTGGATGCGATTGACACCCTCATCATTCCCCGTTCGCGCGACCTCGGCGGCTTTGAAGTTCGACGCGCCCTGCCTGCGCCGAATCGTCAAATGGTGGGGCCATTCATCTTCTTCGATCAGGTCGGGCCTGCTGAACTCCTGACTGGACAGGGCATTGATGTGCGGCCGCATCCGCATATTGGCCTTGGCACCGTCACCTATCTCTATCGCGGCGAATTCCATCACCGTGACAGCACAGGAGCCGATCAGATCATTCGACCTGGAGCCCTGAACTGGATGGTTGCGGGCCGGGGTGTCACGCATTCCGAGCGCACTACACCTGAAGGCCGCAGCGGGCCGCAAAGCTTGCTAGGAATCCAGACTTGGGTTGCGCTTCCTGATAGCCACGAAGACATGGCGCCGATGTTCGAACATTATGAAACACAGGCGCTCCCGATAATTGAGGATCGCGGCGTGACGGTCCGGCTTATTTTGGGAAACGCCTATGGCGCGGTAGCTCCTGCGAGGATGTTTTCCGAGACCTTTTATGCCGATGTCACGCTCGAAGCAGGTGCACGTCTGCCCCTGCCGGACGATCACGAGGACCGCGGGCTCTATATCGTGGAAGGTTCAATTTCGATTGCTGGCCAGGACTTTGAAGCGCCGCAGATGATGGTGTTCCGCCCCGGTGACAGGATCACAGTCACCGCAGGCGGTCAGGGTGCAAGGCTGATGGCGCTTGGCGGCGCAACGTTTTCAGGACCACGCTACATCTGGTGGAACTTCGTCGCCTCCTCGAAGGAACGCATCGAAGAAGCTAAAGCCGAATGGCGTGCAGGAAACTGGGGGGAGGGGCGTTTCGATCTTCCAGCCGACGACAGGGATGAGCACATTCCCTTGCCCGATTGATTTTCTGCGGGCCGACTTCAACGAGAAGATCACCGCTGGATGGGCGATTGGCACAATGAACACAGACTTGCTGATGGAGGACATGTGATGAGCGAAGAGGTTGAGCGGGAAGATGGCGCATCCAAGGGACGCTACCGGATCGTCGTCGATGGGCACGAAGCCGAGATGACATACAGTCGTGCGGGGCAAAAGCTGATCATCATCGATCACACTGATGTTCCTGCTGCGTTGCGTGGCCGGAAAACTGGCGAGCAATTGGTCCGCCGGGCTGTTGAGGATGCCAGACGGGACGGCATCGCGATCATCCCGCTTTGCCCATTCGCCAAAGCGCAGATCGAGCGCCACGCGGAATGGCAGGATGTTTTAAGAAAGTGAAAAATTCAACCGAACAATGAGCCAGAGCCGGTGGCGAGCTTTTCAAGCTGCTTGCAGAGAGATGAACAATGGCCGAAAACACACCTGATCGAACTTTGGCAGACCGCCAGATCGCCGAGGTCATCAGTCGCACTGACAAGACGCTTGCTGTCGCGGTCTCCTGTGCTCTGGACGAGGCAACCAAACGGGCGCTCGAGGAAATGCGAGCGATCGGCCACGAAGATGCTGCGCCAGCATTGCAATACTTTGCGGCAGTCGTTCATCAGAGAATGTATTGCCTCATGTGTGGTGCAGACCCGGATACCTTCGAAGGCGGAAACCCTAAGATCGCCTATCACGTTATCCGTAACGCCCAGAACATCGCCAGGCACTATTGGTCCGCAGACATTGAGCCTTACCCGGAAAAATAGCGATGGGTTGTGCATCGATAGTGAGGGCGGCGTTATCATGCGTCGGTTGCACCTTTCGTCGCCAACGCCTCTTCGATGTAATCGGTACTCCATGGCGTAGGGAAGCAATGACCCGCGCTTGCCATCTCGAACCGCGGCGACCGGTTTTTCCCGCCGCTGGATTCGACCGGGGCAACTGTTCGCAATACATCGCACTTTAGACTTTGCTACGGCAAGCTCATCAACCGTACTTGCCGAGGCTCGGTACACCGTCATTGATGGTCGCGGCCCCAAAGCGTTCTGCGAGCAACTCAGTGAGGGTCCTCACCTTGCGCGAAGGATGCTGGCCGGGCGGCCTTACGACAAAGATGCCGGCTGCCGGAATAGGATAACGCGTCATGATGGGGACAAGTGCACCTGAGGAAATATGGTCCTCAACAAGGGGTTCTGGAAGATAGGAGATCCCGACACCATCCAGGGCGGCAGAGACCAACGAAACCCCGTTGTCAGCTATGAAACGTCCCTGCGGAAGCAATGTGACAATCTTGTCGCCATCCTTGAACTGCCACCTCTCGTCGCCTCGCATTGCGACTTGATGATTGACGATTTCATCTGGCGATACGGGAGCGCCGTGGGCCTCGATGTATTCAGGACTTGCGACCAGGATGCCGCAGACCGATCCGACACGCCTTGCGAGGAGTGCAGAATCCTGAAGGTAGCCGACCCGGATAGCGCAGTCAAAACCCTCTCCGACAAGATCGACGAAACGATCAGTGTAGGAAGAAAAGATTTTCAGCTGCGGATGTCTTAGCGCCATTTGGGAAAGGACGGGAGCAAAATGCGTCGGCCCAAAAGACAGCGGTGCAGCGACGCGCAATCGGCCGCGGAGATCTTCAGAGTGGAGAATAGCCTCTCTCGCAATATCAAACTCGCTGCAGATTTTGGCAGCGTGCTCGCGAAACGTCGCGCCGGCTTCGGTCAGGGATGCGCCGCGAGTCGTGCGCGCCAGCAACTGGACGCCGAGATGGTTTTCAAGCCTGGCAAGCCGCCGGCTGACGAGCGATTTGGAAACGCCAAGTCGGCGCGCTGCCTGTGTGACGCCAGAGGCATCAGCAACCTCCACGAAAGTGCGCAGTTCCTCGATGTCCATTAGTGTTTCCTATTCCGCGACATGGTGTGTCACTTTGATGGCCTACCGTAGCCGAAATTGCAATGGCATTCTCTACTTCGACATGGTTGCCACGGCGCCGTTTGACGAGGCGCCTGCAACGACGGATGGGAAGCGATGACGTTTCGCGACAGCTTTAACGCACGTCAACCAGTCGCGACGTCCGTAAGGAGCGGGCTTCCGCATCTGCGCAATTAGAGAAGCAGTCGATCGAGGGGAAAATGATCAGGAAAATATGCATCGCGTTTGTGACAAGTCTATCTTTCTCGGTGGTTCAGGCACAAACGACGCAGGAGCAGCCCGGCGCCGATTTGATCGTTTTCAATGCAAAGATCTTCACCGGCAACCGTGCTCAGCCCGAAGCTTCGGCTTTGGCAGTCAAGCAAGGGCGCATTTATTCCGTCGGTTCTGATGCGGATATTCTCGACCTCAAGGTTTCACGTACCGAGATTGTCGATGCGCGCAGCCGCAGGCTGATACCCGGCATCATCGACGCCCACATCCACGTTCTCAATGATCTGGCTTACACGTACAATGTTCGATGGGACGGCGTGCCGACGCTGCGCAAGGCGTTGACGATGCTGAGCGAGCAGGCCCAACGCACCCCACAGGGGCAATGGGTCAAGGTGATCGGGGGCTGGTCGCCCTACCAGTTTGAGGAGAACCGCTTTCCCACACTGGACGAATTGCACGCCGCCGTGCCTGACCGGCCCATGATCGTGCAATATGCCTACAACCAAGCCTTCCTGAACAGGCAGGCGATGGAAGCGCTTGGCGTCGGAACCGATCGGTTCCCGAAGATACCGGACGTCGAATTCGAAAAGGACGGCGGCGGCAATCTCACCGGTGCGGTCCACGGCTATACCTGGTTGTTTCTCGCCCTTGAGGCCATGGTGCCGCAGGCCACGTTCGACGAACAAGTGAGTTCGTTGATCTACAGCATTCACGGTCTCAACCGCTTTGGCGTGACCTCGATCATCGATAACGGTGGCAGGTTTCCTTACCCGGAGGCACAGGCAAGGGTCGACGTGCTTGCGCGGGATAGCCGCCTCAACGTGCGTATGCCCTTTGTGGACCTGCAACTCGGCGACGGTGGGCCGATAAACATGGTGGACCTGGAAATCGAGGCAATCACCAAAACGGCGCCGATAAGTCCGGGACAAAACCTGCATCCAAACCTGGCACATGGCCACGAATATCGGGGTGCCGGGGAGGTCTTAAGCGGGGAAGTGCATGATCATGAGAATTTCGACCGCCCGGCGGTCATTATCGAGCCTGAGAGGATGCGGCGTTTCGTCGAGCAGGATGTGATGAAGCTCGTCCAGCGGCGTGTCCCGTTCCGCATGCACATCAGCTATAACGAGAACATCTCCCCGTTTCTCGACGGTCTGGAGAAGGTGAACCAGACGATCCCGCTCGATGGCCTGAAATGGAGCCTCGAACACGCCGAAACCATTAGTCCGGAGAACATCGCCCGGGTGAAGAAGCTGGGCGGCGGAATTGCCCTGGACGCCAAGATGGCGCTGCACGGCGATGGTTTCATAAAAACATATGGTCGCGAAAAGGCGTTGCAGACGCCGCGACTGGGCATGCTTGTGGATAGCGGTATTCCTCTGGCCATGACCACCGATGCCTTCAGGGCAGCGACGTACAATCCGTGGGTCGCTTTAAGCTGGATGGTGTCCGGGAAGTCGGTGTCCGGATCCGAGATTCTTGCCAGCGACAATCGCCTTTCCCGCGCGGAGGCACTGAAACTGTTCACCAGTGGCGCAGCGTGGTTCATGAACACGGAATCCGAAATGGGCCTCATCGCCCCCGGCAATCTCGCGGATTTCGCTGTTCTCGACAGGGATTACTTTTCGGTGCCGGAGGATCAGATCAAATCCGTTTCTTCCGTTCTGACCGTCATGGACGGCAGGGTCGTGTTTGGCGCGCAGGACTATAGCGGTCTGTCGCCGCAGCTGCCCTCAATTCTTCCGGATTGGTCGCCCGTGAAATACTTCGGCACCTACTATGGGGAAAAATGAACCCGGCGGAAGGTCTTCAGCGCTCTCCCTGAACAGTCATTGGACCAAGGTTTCGACGCCATGCCGAACCATTCCAAATCGACAGGGAATGCCCACCCCTCATCGAAATAAAGCGCGGCAAGGCGTCTGCCGTTGCATCAAGGAGAATATAAATTGCCTGACTTCAACCCACAGGTTCAGAGCACATCATCGCCCTTCGCCGATATGCGCGGACATCACGTTGCGATCCGAATTCCTGATCGGGACGTCGCCATAAAATGGTATCAGGACAAGCTCGACTGGCGTGTCATCCACATGTGGGCTCACGGTGATCAACAGCTCGCCTTTCTCGCGCCGCCAAATGACGATCGGTTCATGGTTGAACTGCTTGCCGGTGGCGACCCGAGCCCGCACCCACTACCGCCTTACAAGGACTTGGTCGATAGCTTGCGATACGCCGGCTACCACCATTTCTGCCTAACTGTCGCGGACATCCAAGCCGCTTTGGACGAGCTGCGTCGCCGCGACGTAAGGATTCTCACTGAACCGTTTCAGGTCGACGAGATCAGCCGCAAGATCGCTTTCTTCGCCGATCCTTTCGGGAACGTTATTGAATTGACCGAGGCCATTTAACCGCGCGGCGGAGCATAGCCCCCGCGGACGAGTCCGACAGATTGCACGCAAAAACACACCGGGCTACGGGTCCGACCTTCAGCCAGTCGATAGGCAACTGGGATGACCGCGCGCGCCATTCTTCACCTGGCCCTTCGCGGTTGGCCGCAATCCCCGTAAAAACTCAAATAGGACGTTCCCATGTGGCGAAAGCCGAAGAGTGTGCCGATGATCGGCAAAAAGAAAATTGCTTTGCCCCGCATATCATTAGCGTTTCGCCTTCAATCCGCTCGATATACGCAGGCACTCCTGCTTTCGCTTGCCGCCCTTGCCTTCGCTCAATGGGACTACCGGTCAGCCTTGGGGGCGGATGAATTACTCCTGGAGCAGAAGAGGCCGTCGATAAAAGCCGACAGGTCGCGGGAGGACTGGTCGCTTCTCGCAGATCCGAAGCTGCGGACTGAGCCGCTGGATCGTCTCAAATACATTCCGTTGTTTCCCTCGAATCCCGACAGCTATATCTCGTTCGGGCTTAATCTACGCGAGATCTTCGAAGTCAGTGATGCGCCGGCTTTCGGGACCGTGCCTGCGAACCCCAGAGATTCCTACTGGTTACAGCGCGCGCAGTTCAACATCGACGTTCACCTGAATGAAAACTGGCAATTGTTCACGCAGTTCGAGGATGTGCGTGCATTCGACAAGACGGTGGTCGGCCCTAACGACGCAAACCGAATTGACCTTCGGCAAGCATTCATCGGCTATACGCAGGAGACCGACGCCGGAACGTTCAGGGCAAGGGTCGGTCGCCAGGACTTCGCGTTTGACCTGGAGCGGTTCGTTTCGACGCGCGATGGGCCGAATGTCCGCCAGTCTTTCGATGCGATCTGGGCCGGATGGGAGACGAATGCATGGCGCTTCTATGGTCTTGTCAGCCAGCCTGTTCAGTATCGCGATGACGATCCTTTCGATGATCGATCGAGCGGCGACGCAATGTTCAGCGGTGCCCGCGTCGAGCGACAGCTTTCGCCGGATATTGAAGCCTCCGCCTATTACGCGATTTATCAGCGCAAGGACGCCATCTTTCTCACCGCGTCGGGTGAGGAGGACAGACATATCTTCAATATCCGGACGGCCGGCAAATATGCCGGTTTCGACTGGGATGCGGAAGCGATGGGACAGGTTGGCAAGGTCGGCTCCGCCGACATTCTAGCTTGGGCCGTGGGTGCGAGGACCGGCTACACCTTCGAGGACCTCACTTGGTCACCGCGGATCGGCTTGCAGTTCGATGTCGCATCGGGCGACCGCGATGCGGGAGACGGCACGCTCGGCACCTTCAATCCGCTGTTTCCGAACGGCTTCTATTTCTCGCTCGGTGGTCATACCGGATACGCCAACCTCGTCCACATCAAACCATCGGTCACCGTTCAGCCGACAGAAGACCTGACCCTGATGGCCGGGGTCGGACTGCTCTGGCGACAGACGACACAGGACGCCGTCTACACCCTGCCAAGCGTTCCCGTCGCTGGCACAGCGGGTAAGGGGCCAGCATGGACTGGAGCTTATCTGCAAGTCAAGGCCGACTACCGCTTCAATCCCAATCTCACGGGGTCACTGGAGGCTGTTCATTACCAGGTCGGATCGGCGCTCGAAGCTGTGGGCGGCCGCGATAGCAATTATTTCAGGGCAGAGCTGAAGCTGGTCTGGTAACAATGCCGACTATACGCAGCACTACGAAATAGGCCCATCCGGTTTTCGGCATCCAGAAGCCGAAAATGGGCTCGCATGGCGCTAATCTGCCACTTCTTCTGCGCCGCTCAAGGTGCCGGAAAAGAGGAAGGGCTTCATCGATCGCTTTAAGGACTGGCTCGGCCTTTGAGCGGCGTGGTGCAGAGTGCATATTCAACTCAGCCGCATCATCAAGGCATCGCCGGTGCGGTTGTCCAGTTGCTGCTGGATATGTTAGAGGCGGAAATAATTGCCGCCAATGCGGGAGCTATCTAGCTGAATTTACAAGTCACTGCGCGTTTAGGTCCGAGGCCTACACCTGGGACCATTGCGTGGGGTGGAAATAATTTCCGCTTAGCGCCTTCATCTCGGTCGTTGCGGCGGATAGCGTGACAACCCGAAAGCTGCCAATCATCGAGACTATTACCGATGGCCACTTCCCGCTATGATTGCGGACGGTGGGACTCTAGTGATCGATTCTCAAATGCGGAGTTCTTGGAGATGAAAAGTAGGTTTTTCCGGCTCCTCAGTGATATTTATCGCTTGGATCGGTGATAGTTAGGTTACTTATGGGCGAACGCATTGCAACACTAACAAATTGGCTGGGTGGCTGGTTCATTAGTTTCGGCGTCTTCTTGGAAGGTATTGGTCGACCCGCCGTCACAAAAGCAAAGTTTGTAAATCTTGCACCGACCGACCAAGCTGACAAGGATGGTGTATATTCCGAAGCTTTGCTCTTCGCCACGACAGACCCGAAGGTGAACAATATAGCGCTGACGGGGCCTTATGGTTCAGGAAAAAGCAGCATCATCCAATCGTTCCTGAAAAGATACCGAAGACCTCCACTTCACATATCTCTCGCGGCGTTCGTGAAAGAAGCCAGCCCGCCAAGCGACAAAGAAGCTAGCACCCCAAGTCTCAAAGTGAGCCGGCAGGAGATTGAAAGAAGCATACTACAGCAAATGCTGTACGGTGCAGATGCCAACAAACTTCCACTGTCGCGATTTAAACGAATTCAATCCCCGGGCATCTTGTCGATCTTCAAATCGCTGTACATCATGTTCGGCTTACTTTCGCTATGGTACGTATTCACAAAACGGGAACTGATAATCAGCGGCACCTTTTTCGATCCACTCGCATTCAGCAATTGGCCTAATTTCGGAGTCTTCGGGTTTTCGTTGCTTTTTTTGTGGGCTGCGCTGCACAAATTTTATGTCGCCAGCTTTGGGCTGTCACTCAAGAGCATCTCTCTAAAGGACATAGAAATAAGACCAGCATCAGACAATCTAGATTCAATACTTAACCGTCATTTGGATGAAATTATCTACTTCTTCCAATCAACAGATTATGATCTCGTAATAATTGAGGATCTAGATCGATTCGAAGATGCGGAAATATTCGTGACATTGCGTGAAATAAACAGCTTGGTGAATGCGAACGCGGGAGTCAGGCGAACTATTAGATTTCTTTACGCTCTGCGCGACGACGTATTTGTTAATACAGACCGGACCAAGTTCTTCGAATTCGTCATCCCTGTTATTCCTATCATAAATGCTTCTAACTCGATTGATATGGTGCTGGAGCAGGGAAAGAGGCTTGAACTCGACGGTCGTCTTGATCGACAGTTCCTTCGAGAGGTCTCACGGTATCTAAACGACCTGAGACTTATTCAGAATATCTTCAATGAATATGCTATCTACGTCGCCAATTTGGAGACCGACGACGAAAATACTCTCAATGCCAACAAGCTTCTTGCGATCCTGATATATAAGAACGTCTACCCTAGGGATTTCGAACAACTGCACCGGGGCGAAGGCAATCTCGCTGACATTCTGGGCCGCCACGATGAACTTGTTGCGCACGAGGAGGCGGCCTGTAAGGCAGAGATAGCGGAAATCGAACGAAAGATTGACGTTGCCGAAAGGCAGACACCTTCTGATCTAAAAGAATTGCGCCAAATCTACGCAATGACGCTCGTTCAGATGCTTCCTGCGAACGTCAATAGCATCAGCCTTGACGGGCAATCTTGGATCCCACTTCACTCGCTTGTTGAGCACGACGCGTTTGAACAGTTAATCGCAGTTCCGCATATTACCTACCGCGATGTCTATAATAACCGTCAGCGGATCGATATCTCCGCCTTGCAGAACGAGGTGGCTAGCCAGAAAACCTACATTCAGCGCAAAGTGGAAATCGAAAGCAAAACTGAGGCCAACAAGAGCGAGAGCTTGCAAAGGATTCGCGAGCTTAGAGCGAAGATCGCGACACTTCGAACAGCCAAATTCAATGAACTCGTGCGTTCAAGCGCCGACCGTGTGACTGATCTTTTCGACGGCTTCGGCGAGAAGGGCGAGTTGGCCCGCTTCTTGATTCTAGAAGGCCATCTCGACGATACGTATTATCAATATACGTCGCTGTTCCATTCTGGTCGGCTGTCACCCAATGACAACAAGTTCCTGATCCAGATACGGGCGTTCTTTACTCCCGCCCCCGACGTTCAGATTGACAACCCGAATGAGGTCATCGCAGCGATGCGCGAAACGGACTTCGGGCAAAGCTATGTTCTTAATGTCAAATTGGTTGACTGCCTTCTGAACGAGGCATCCCGCTACAGCGATCAGACTCGTAAGCTTTTCGAGTTCATCGCGTCCCATTTCGAAGGCTGCGAAGATTTCTTAGAGGCCTACTACGCCTCGGGACGCGCCGTCCCCAAGTTGCTTTCCCGCCTGGCTGACGAATGGAAGCAGTTCGTTCCGACGGCAATCGCCAGCAAGCGCAATCTCTCCCATATCACACAATTGGTAACCAACCTGCCGGAAAGGGCGCTAGAAACACTAGCACGCGATGGCGACGAGTTCCCTGATTTCGTCGCGGAGAAACTCCCTGAAATTCTGGCACTTGCACCTGACTTGGCACCCGAACGCCTCGAGCGCATTGGCTTCGAGGTTCGAGACCTTCCGGCAATAGGGAAGTTCACCGGCATCGTGCGCTTCATGGTAAGACGGGGCCTTTTTGAACTCTCGATTGCCAATGTGGAACACATCTATCGCGACGTTATAGGCGAGACCAATCTCACGGCGTTTCGCGAGCGCAATTACACTACGCTGCGTTCGCTCACAGATTCTGCCTTGATCACCAGGGTCGAACGCGATCTTGATATCTATCTTAGCGACGTGCTCCTTGAGCTTCACAATAATTCTGAGGAAGATGCGGCAGCCATAACCGATCTCCTAGGCCGGGAGGAACTTGACGAAGACAATCTTCGTGAATTTCTCGGTCGACAAACGGCTCTCCTGCTAACGCTGGAGGGTGTTCCGGAGAAATTCCACGCCATGGTGTTTGAGCTGGGACGTATCGCGCCGACATGGGAGAATTGTACCTCGTTCATGGGAGGCAGTGGCTTCACGGCGGAAATCCTGGTGGCCTATCTTGATCGGAAAGATGTGCGCGCGGTAATTCTGAAGCACAGTCTGCGTAACGATCCCGAGACACTGCCGCTACGCCAATTCCTTGTTAACGCGAATGCACTGAGCGATGACAGTTACCGGGAATATGTTCGAGCGTTACCCAATACGTTCAAGAATTTTCCCAAAAGCCTCGATTCTTCAAAGCTCACTACGCTCATAGAGCAGCGCAAGATCACCTTTTCAACGGAGACCCTCGAAAGCCTAGATGTCAATACAGACTTGCCGGTCCTTTTCGTGGCGGAAAACATCGAAGCTTATCTCACTGATCCCGACATGTTCGGTCTCGACGACGTCTTCCGGGAAGGGCTCCTTCAAGCCGACATAGCAGATGACCATAAGCGCGAGATAATCGACCTGATCGATTTGAATACGCTAACGGAACTGCCCAAACGAGCGGCACTCATAGGCCCGATTCTTGACCGCACCAACGTTCGTATATCCGGCATCGATGCCGCTAAAGCGCGGTCACTGATCCTGAATTCAAGGCCCGTTGAGACGCAGATTTCCCTGTTCAACAAGTTTAACTCGACTATGACGGTCGACGAAGCGCGCGAAGTGCTTGCGGCGCTTCCAGATCCGTTTTCTGAGATCACGACAGGATATCACACTCCAAGATTGCCAAGATCAGATGAAAATCGTGAATTGGTCCAATGGCTTGAGACTCGCGGAATCATCTCTTCGTGGAGCGAGGGAGGTGGTTGGTTCCTAGGTGATCAGATACGCGTAAATCTCAAAAGACGATGACAAAATGGTAGTTATACAGTCTTTTAGTAGACGGCAGGTTTCAATGAGATGCCATAAGATTGATGGTTCTGGAATTCTTGCCGGCGGCTAACTAGGTTGTTGGTTCTCCCAAAAGTCAGTTCACCAGACCCCAATTCCCTAAACCTGACAGACTCCTCTCGGCCCCTTTCCGGCGGTTAGATTACTGTGCACAATAACCGCCTCTGACTTAAACGGAAACTGTCAATGCGGGGCCGACTTGAGGCTGAGAATTTACAAGTCTCCATGCAGTCAGGCCCCCGCAACCACTCTACAGCACGCCATGCTATCCCGCAGTAGCCCAATACTACGATCCACTGCGCCACTGCACTGCGATCAAACGCTAAATCCCCGTCATAAAACACAAATTCCAAAACCCGCAGGTGCAAAGCGGTGGGCTGGCCGTAAGCGCTGATCATGCGCGTGTCCGATAGTGGCAGCAGGTCAAGGGCGTTTCTCTTGTAGGCCGGAAGCGCCAACGCCGACTGCATATCTTCCCGATGATGCCATAGACGCCCGTGCGAGAAGGAATGTCATACAACGAGTATTGTCTCGCGGCATAATGGCGGCGGTGCTGTAGGCGATCATCGCCCTCGATGCCTGGAACGAGCTGTCCGGGGCTTCAGCATGCCCCTTGGTTCGGTCGGCTGTTTTGCGCCTCGACCCTGCGTCAAGCCGGCATCGCGAGCGGGAGACGCGACTGCTCGCCATCGCCCATGGTTTCTTGGCAGCCGCCGAGACCGGAACGAAAGAACATGACGGGCTGGGGCTGGCTCGGCAGGTGATGGAACGGAAATTGGTGGGGAAGACGAACGTCTTCGAGATTGCCGGGACTGGTCGAGCTCGTCATGGCAAAGCCATTGGTGTCGGTCCGGATGATGGCGAAGACGCCCGATGTGACGCCGCAGGCGGTGCGGGGAAGCCCTGCAGCAGTCGCTGCTTGATGCTCTAGGCGAATGTTACACGCTCTTATTGCCCACAACCAGTCTAGAACTGGACTCTGCGTTGACTTATCAAGCATTCGCACCAGTCTTTTCGAGCAAGAGAGCTCGGAAGTCGACAGCGAACTGGCCCTTCGTTACGGTCTTGGTCAGATGTCCTTCCCATCTGCCGGTGTTGTTGTAGTGCGACCTCATCTTGTTCAGCAGCTGCTTGCCATCCGCCAGCCGTACCATTTCCGTCGATCGTCTAGCGACTGTTGATTGCCACTGAGAACTGACCCGGCGTGGCGTGATATTTCCATTGAGAATTGACCCATGTTCCAACCTTCCCTCGCATGTTTTCAGCGAGG
>NZ_QKML01000023.1:0-44764 GCF_003208455.1 Rhizobium sp. UGM030330-04 | reverse complement strand
GCGGCTCAAGACACGACTTGGGTGACGGATATCACCTACATCCGAACCTGCGAAGGTTTCGCTTATCTGGCCCACGCGACAAATGCTTCGCATTTGCGCTGATGTCATTGACCTCTATTCGCATCGCGTGATCGGTTGGGCAATGCAGAGCCGCCAAACCACCGACGTCGTGTTGCAGGCTCTGCTCATGGCGGTGTGGCGGCGCAAGCCGAAGAACAAGGGCTGATCCACTCGGATCAGGGTTCGCAGTTCACCAGCATGGGCTGGGCCTCGTTCCTCAAGCACCACAATCTGGTTCACTCGATGAGCCGACGCGGCAACTGCCATGACAACGCAGTGGCCGAGAGCTTCTTCAACGTTCTGAAGCAAGAGCGGATACGCCGCAGGGTTTACCGTTCACGCGATGAAGCTCGCCAGGACGTGTTCGATTACATCGAGATGTTCTACAACCCGAAACGCAAACACGTCAGAAACGGAATGCTGTCTCCGGTCGAGTTCGAGAAGCAGCAGAAAATTTAACCCGAGGGCTGTCTACCAAACTCGGGGCTATTCAGAGAGAGCATCCATGAAGGAAGCTCTCAGTGGCAATCAACACCCCAGCAAGCCGTGGAAAGTGCGCGAAATGGACGCCGGGTGATATCTTGGCCGTGACTGGGAGGGCAGATCACCCACGCTCCGGGGTTGATCGTTCCATCAAACGCTCAAACAGCCGCGCTGCAGCTTCCGCTCCGGGGTCGACATTTCCGAGCAGATCCCCTTCCGCGAGGTAGGATGATCGTCCCGCCGTAGCGTAGCTCATCTCTCTGGTCGAGTCCGCTCCCTTTCGCGCCGCCTTTGCGGCGTCTTCGAGATTTCCACCTGCCACAAAGATGTCCAGCGCAGGCGAAAGGGCATCGATCATGGTGCGATCACCCTTCTGTGCCCCTCCGAAACGCTGCATTTCAAGCAAGCCGTCCCGTAGCGCCCGCACTGGACCGTGTCCATCGGACGAACTTTTCGACGCCGCACTCAGAAGGATGGCCAAGAGTATGCCACTGGAACCGCCCATCGTTCTTGAAAGGATCTGGCTGATGGCCGCCAGCAACGCGGCCACGTCGCCGAATGGAAGACCGTCGAAACGGCCAAGCACCCCACGCGCCGCAGTTGCAAAGGTCGAACCCGTATCGCCGTCACCGACCTTTGCATCGAGAGCGTTCAGATAATCTTCGTTCTCGATGAAAACCGCACAAGCCTGCCTCACCAAAGCCTCTGCGGCGGGATTTGACGAGTGCGTCCAGTTCGCCGCTGGAAGCTTGGGCATTGGTGTCAACACGGGGCTTCCGGCCCGAGACGGAGCGGGCCAAGCACCCTCGCACGGGGCAAGAAGCGCGGGTAGAACCTGATCGTCCAATGGCAGGAGGGAGAGGGAAAAGCCCTTCATGTCGAGCGCGGTCATCAGTGGGGCCGGACCGACCACATAATCGATTTTTTGGAACAGAGGTGTTTTCGTGAGCGCATCCATCACGATGGACATTTCAAGCGGTGTGGCTCCGCCAAGATTGTTCACAAGCAAAGCGTGCCGGGCGGAGCTTGTCGATAACTTATTACTTAACTGTACAGCCGCTGTATCAACCAACGCCTCCACTGAAGCAAATTTCAATCGCTGGACACCAGGCTCACCGTGAATACCAAGACCCAGTTCCGCCTCATCTGCGGCAAGGCGCTGTTCTTTTCCCCGGCCAGGAACAGAGCAAGTCTCAATTGCCATGCCGATAGTCATGATGGAGGCCGCCACGTCCCCCGCCACGCTTGCAACGGTCGTTAATGTCTCACCTTGACTCGCCAGATATCCGGCAATCTTGTGCACGAACAGGGTTCCGGCCACACCGCGAGGCTGTTTTGTTGCTGACGTTGCAACATCGTCGCCCACGACCACAACCTCTACTTTATAGCCGAGTGCTCTTGCCTGAGTGGCGGCAAGTCCGAAGTTAAGGCGATCCCCGGTGTAATTCTTGACGATCAACAGGCAACCCGAGGGACCAGTCGTTGCAATGATTGCGGAGAGCACGGCGTCCACGCTTGGGGAAGCAAAAATATCCCCACACACAGCCGCAGTGAGCATGCCCTCGCCGACAAATCCGGCATGTGCCGGCTCGTGCCCAGAACCGCCACCCGAGATTACGGAGACCTTCGATCCGTCCCAGCCAGCACGAAGCAGTACCTTGATTTCCGGATAGCCGTCGAGACGGGTAAGCCTGCCATGGGACGATGCAAGGATACCCGAAATGGCCTGTTGGACAATCCGATCCCTATCTCCGATGAAATGTTTCAATTGCTCATCCTCCATTGCACGGCAGCCACTCCCATGCCCACACCGCATGCTGCGCTTCCCCGCCCTCCCGTTCCAATAGCTTTTGAAGTGAGGGAGCCACCAAACACACTCTTATGTGGAATTCATTACGCTTTTCCAACAGGCAGTAAAAGAACCGTATCTGCCCGACATCCCTTGACGCAGACGCCCGCACTATACGCCGCATCCACGCCGAACAGCTCGACTTTTGCCTGTACTTGCCCAAAGCATCGTCCCGAATGTGTCGAACCACGGGTCACATCGGCGAACGACAATGCCACGGAGATCGAGATTGTGGTCAGGACGCTCAGGAATGCGTTTCAGACATTGCAGAAGCGATAAGCTCCCCTGCCCTTCCTCGACCACCATAACAATTTTGCGTAGCAGTGGAATGGCGAACGTGGCGAACCGGCCGTTTTAGAGATGAACAGCCAAGGCGCGACTTTTCGCTGAACCTTTTTTAGGCAGATTAAGGACCGGTCCATGATTGCAGTTTCGATGTCCTGTCTCATATAAAGTTCTTCAGCTCCAAGTGGCGAAAGCCTGCGTTGATGTGAGGAATAGCTTATGCGTAAGCGAGAGTTCTTGGTGGGAGTGGCTTCGCTGGCGATATCTCCAGGGATGGGAGGAAAATGCATGGCAGCATCAAGTCAACCGGTTGATGCTGCGGCTCTGGCAGCCTTACGGCCAGGAATGCCGGTCGCAGCAGTCGAGAAAGCCATGGGATCGAGTTGGCGTGCTCCCGCCCCACATAAAGGTGGTGTGATCGATATTTTGCAAAACACCTATGGTGTCGTTGTTCGAATTGACCGTAACGGGCTTGTCGGACGTATCGACTTCAACTCCCGCTTCAAGCACACCATCGCCGGCGTTCCGATGGAGATGGAGCTCGCCGATCTCCGCAATAGCTTGCCCGATATGCAGATTGGCGAGGAAAGCAAGCTTCAAAGGAACACCCGCTTCGGCACGATGCGCTTGGCAGAGGGTATGTTGACCGCCCGCATCAGCTATGACTCGGTTTCCGAGATCATCATCTCGAATCCCGATGCCGAATATGCTGAGCCAACGGCGCCGCCTTATCCCGCTGCAAGCGGTGCTCCCGGCGCACCATTCTCAGACCCGAACCTGAAGCTGGCTGTCATGTCGGCGCTTTTACGGTTCAAGATGCTTGATCTCGGTACTCCCGAACAACTTGCCACCCACGTTCTGGGGCGACCCGTTGATCTGGAACAGGACGGCTATGATTTGATCCCGCAAGCACTGGATTATCTGGTCCGCTACCCACTGACTGATGGGCAACTTGCAGCCGTTGACTGGGTTCAGTTCGATGGCGGCGAGGAAATCTATCCATATGCGTGGTACTTCTGGAGTGGCGAAGAAGGCGTTTTCGACATCCGCGATACATCGGATATTCATCTGTGCGTCAATCTTAGAGGCATTTCGGTGATTTCGATGATTGATCGTTTCGATCTTCGTACGCTGGTGCCGCTGCCAAAGCTTGAGTGGGTGAGCATCAACGTTCCCTCGGAAAACCTCAGTGCATTGCTGGATATGCCATCACTCAAGAAAGCGGGCCGCTTTAAAGCGAGCCACGCGACGAGTGAGATTCTCGATAAGCTGGAAGAACGGGGCGTGAAGGTGAACTGACGGCAGGGTGAACTGTCAAATCTCTTTCCATGACCATGCCGGAATCAAAAGGAAGCTCGCTCCGACACCGAGGGTCGATCTGAATCCTTCAAACCGGACCAGTTGACCAGGAGTATCCCGCTTGCCCTCCGGGTTGATGTCCAGCGCGACGAAGTATGAGGTGCCAAACACGCTCTTTCATTTCATTGTCCTTTGCCGTCCAACTGAAGTTGCCCCTTACATACCCAGTTCTCGGTACGTCTGAAGAAATTCGCCGGCAGCGGCCCTTGAGCGTGAAGCCGCCATTGATATCGTGCCCGCACTATAGCGGCAGCACGCGTATTGAGGAGTACGTGGCCGCTTCCGGGGAGGATATCATGAAATTTTTATTGGCCGTTTCGCGCGCCATTGATGCTGCCAATTCAGCCATTGGCAAAGGTATTTCCTGGCTGCTTCTCGCGGCCATTTTTATCAGCGCCATCAATGCCGCCATGCGCAAGGCGTTTTCGATGAGCTCCAACGCCTGGCTCGAATCGCAGTGGTATTTGTTTTCCGCCGTGTTTCTGATCGCCGCCGCCTACACGCTTCTTAACAACGAGCACGTGAAGGTCGATCTGGTCTACGGAAATCTTCCGCGCAAAGGGCAGCTCTGGGTCGACATTCTCGGGACCATCTTCTTTCTCATGCCCTTCTGCCTCATCACGGTCTATCTCTCCTGGCCGGTGTTTCTGCAGAAACTTGCTTCCGGTGAGGTTTCAAACAACACGGGCGGCCTCATTCAATGGCCCGTCTGGGCGCTGATACCGATTGGCTTCAGCCTTCTCGCCATTCAGGGTGTTTCGGAACTCATCAAACGTATCGCGATCCTGCGCGGCGATATCCCCGATCCGGTTGCAGCGGCCGATGCCGCAGCGGCACTGCTCTGATCGAAGGAAAAAACAATAATGGCATTCATTGCGGAAAATCTCGCACCCATCATGTTTGCGGCGCTCATCATCGTGCTGCTGCTCGGTTATCCCGTGGCCTTCGCCCTGGCCTTTGTCGGCTTTTTCTTCGGCTTTATCGGAATAGAACTCGGACTGCTGCCAGCCACGCTGTTCCAGGCCATTCCCGATCGCATATTCGGCCAGATGTCGAACGAAACGCTGCTGGCGATACCGTTCTTCACCTTCATGGGGCTCATTCTTGAAAAGAGCGGCATGGCGGAGGATTTGCTGGACACGATCGGCCAGCTGTTTGGACCGGTCCGCGGCGGCATTGCGTTTGCCGTCATCTTCGTCGGAGCAATTCTGGCTGCCACCACCGGCGTCGTCGCCGCCTCAGTTATCTCGATGGGCCTCATCTCGCTTCCCATCATGTTGCGCTATGGTTATGACCGCAAGGTCGCCGCCGGCACGATCGCGGCTTCCGGCACGCTGGCGCAGATCATCCCGCCCAGCCTGGTGTTGATCGTGCTGGCCGACCAGCTCGGCCGTTCGGTGGGCGACATGTATAAGGGCGCGCTCGTTCCGGGTCTCATGCTCGTGGCAGCCTATGCGCTTTATATCATCGTGACCTCGATCATCAGCCCCACGAAAGTCCCGGCCCTGCCGCTGGAGGCGCGGACCCTGCGCGGCACCAAACTGCTGCTCAAGGTCATCACCTCGCTGGTGCCGCCGCTCGTCTTGATATTCCTCGTGCTCGGCACGATCTTCCTCGGGATCGCCACCCCCACGGAAGGCGGAGCCATGGGTGCTGTCGGCGCGCTCGCCCTTGCGCTCGCCAACCGCAAGCTCAATTTCGGCCTGATCCAGCAGTCGCTCCACGCCACGGCAAAGCTGTCGTCCTTCGTGCTGCTCATCCTGCTCGGCGCGCGCGTCTTTTCCCTGACCTTCTATGGCGTGAACGGCCACGTCTGGGTCGAGCATCTGATGACGTCGATCCCGGGCGGCGAGATCGGCTTCCTGATCGTCGCCAACCTGCTGGTCTTTTTCCTGGCCTTCTTCCTCGATTATTTCGAGCTGGCCTTCATCATCATCCCGCTGCTGGCGCCGGTCGCCGATGCGCTTGGCATCGACCTGATCTGGTTTGGCGTGATGCTGGCGGTCAACATGCAGACGTCGTTCATGCACCCGCCCTTCGGTTTTTCGCTGTTCTTCCTGCGGTCCGTCGCACCAACGCGGGCCTATAAGGACCGGATCACGGGACAGACCATCCAGCCGGTCACCTCGTCCCAGATCTACCTGGGCGCCATTCCCTATCTGTTCATCCAGCTGACCATGGTCGTCATCATCATCGCCTTCCCCGGCATCGTGATGCACTACAAGTCAGGCGCCAAGGTGGCGGATCCTTCGTCCGTCCATATCAACGTTCCCATGCCGAGTGCGGGAACGGACGCCGATCCCTTCGCCAATCCTTTCTCGGCACCCGGCAACAGCGCACCGAGCTTCGGAAAGCCGGCCACCCCCTGACACTCGGCCGGGCGCAAAAGCGCCCGCCGCAACAAAAATCGCTGACGTTCAATAGGAGGAGGTAATCTATGAAGGTCAATCCAGGTCGCAGACAACTCTTGTCAGGCGGCGTACTTGCAGGAGCGGCAGCAGCCGCTTCGACGCTTGCAACACCGGCCATAGCCCAGTCATCGCCGAGCGTTCGCTGGCGTTTGACGTCGGGTTTCCCCAACAATCTGGACACGATCTATGGCGGCGCCGTCGTCATGGCCAACGCTCTGAGAGCCATTACAGGCGGCAAGTTCGATATCCAGGTTTTTCAGGCCGGCGAGATCGTTCCCGGCGCCCAGGCGATCGACGCCGTAAAAGCCAATACCGTCGAGATTTCCCATACCTGCGGTTACTATTTCACCGGGAAAGATCCGACATTCGCCATCGGCTCGACCATCCCCTTCGGTCTGAACGCCCGCCAGCAGAACGCATGGCTCTACCATGGCGGCGGCAACGAGGCTTATAACGAATTCCTTTCCGACTACGGCGTCATCGGCATTCCCGGTGGAGCGACGGGCGCCCAGATGGGCGGCTGGTATCGCAAGGAAATCAAGAGCGTCGAGGATATCAAGGGCCTGAAGATGCGTATTGCCGGCGTCGCCGGACAGGTGCTCGCCAGGCTTGGCGCGGTGCCGCAGCAGCTTCCCGGCGGTGACATTTATCCGGCGCTGGAACGTGGTACCATTGACGCTGCAGAGTGGGTCGGTCCCTATGATGACGAAAAGCTCGGCTTCTACCAGATCGCGCCATACTACTATTATCCCGCGTTCTGGGAGGGTGGGCTGACGATCCACTTCTTCGTCAACAAGGACCAATATGCGGCATTGCCTGATGAATACAAGGCAGCGCTCGACACCGCCTGCAAGGCCGCCAACATCAACATGCAGGCGCTTTACGACGTCAAGAACAAGGATGCGATCCGCTCGCTGGTTTCCAAGGGCACACAGCTTCGCCCGCTGCCCCGCGATGTGCTCGACGCCGCCTACAAGGCAACCTTCGAGCTTTATGACGAGTACACGCAAAAGCATCCCGCATGGGCCAAAATCTATCCGGGCTGGAAGAAATTCCGCGACGAGAGCTATGAATGGTTCCGCGTCGCCGAATATACCTATGACAGCTATGGCTATGCGATGCAGACCGCAGGCAAGTAAGCCGATATGACTTATATCGAGGCCCCGGATGGCAATACATTCGCGGGGCCTCGCTCTCTTGCCGCTACTCCTTGATAAGCCCGTTGTCTATCGCATAGCGAATGAGACCAGCCGTCGTGGCAATATCCAGTTTCCGCTTGATATTCTTGCGATGCGTTTCCATCGTACGCTCGGCGATGTCGAGCGCCAGTGCTGCGTCACGATTGCTTTTTCCCCGAGCGATCAGCAGCAAAACGTCCTGTTCACGTGTCGTCAGCGCCTTCAGCCTGCCGGACGAGCCTTCCATCAGCACATCTCGAACGCCGGAGGAAAAATAAGTGCCACCGGCTGCGACGGCGTCGATTGCGGCCACTATTTCTTCAGTCGCGACGTCTTTCAGAATATAGCCGGCAGCACCATACATGACCGACATCGAGATATATTCGCGACTGTCATGCATCGACAGCATCAACACCCGGGTGGGGAGCCGCTTTTCCTTAAACAGCTCCAAGGCATCGATGCCGTTGATCTGGGGCATGTTGATGTCCATCAGCACCACATGGGGTCGTGTGGCGACGGCGGCGTCGATACCGGCCATGGCGGACACAGCAGTCCCAACGACAGCGATATGATCGTAAGTCTCAAGCACGGCCTTCAATCCGTCCAGAACCAGAGGATGGTTGTCTATCAGCAGCACACGGATCGGATGAACGGTCACTCGGCGGCCTCCTGTAACCGGCTATCGCGATCCTTCATGGCGGTAATGGGCAGCACCGCCCGCAGGACAGTTCCCCTGGCGGAGCTTTCGACATCCAGCCGGCCTCCGAAATGCGTCATGCGTTCCTGCATGTTTCTCAAGCCAAGCCCCTTGTTGGCCGGCTTGCCATTCTCCGTTCGCGCAACCGGAAAACCACGGCCATTGTCACTGACATCCATCAGTATCCGCTCATCACGACTGGAGAATCTGATAGCAACCCGGGTCGCACCGGCGTGACGCTCGATATTGGTCAAGGCCTCCTGTGCGACGCGGTAAAGGGCAACACGCGCCTCCGGAACAAGTATATTCTTGAAACCCACGGATTCAAGCGTCGCCGCGATCCCCGTGCGCTCTGAAAAACTTGAAATCAGGGATTCAAGAGCTGCAGTCAGTCCTAAATCATCGAGGACACGGGGGCGCAGATCGTGGGAAATACGACGTACCTCCTTGATCGCCTCATTTAATGCGACGGCGCCCTTGCCGATGGCCTCGGCGGCCCCGACATTCTCCGGCGCCACCTTGCGCCGCGCGAGATCAATCGCAAAGCGCACCCCGACGAGATTTTGAGAAATGCCGTCATGCAATTCTCTGGCAATGCGCAGGCGCTCCTCTTCCTGGGTATCGATAACCCTCTGCATCAGTTCCTTGAGCCGTCCGTCTGCCAGCCTCTGCTGACGCAGATTGAGCAGCATGCAGGTGGCGAACACCAGCAACACGGCAGGAACCGCAAACAGTGCAACAATCAGGAAATTCCATGTAATGGAACGGCGCATTTCCTCCTTCGCCGCCGCTGTCGCGGCAAAAACATCATCCAGATAAACCCCTGTACCGATCATCCAGCGCCATTTGTTGAGGCCAGCTGCAAAAGAAAGCTTATCAGCCATCTTCCCGGTCGAGGGCTTCTCCCACTTATACTGGA
Organism: Rhizobium sp. UGM030330-04; assembly: GCF_003208455.1. NCBI lineage: Bacteria > Pseudomonadati > Pseudomonadota > Alphaproteobacteria > Hyphomicrobiales > Rhizobiaceae > Rhizobium > Rhizobium sp. UGM030330-04. Next base: position 35,523 of record NZ_QKML01000023.1, on the reverse strand, counting down.
CGAGACCTCCTCCTCCTTTCGCCTTGACTATCAGGTCATAGATGACGCGGTTACCGTCGGGATCGTAAAGATCCAGCCAATTATTCCCTGGACGAAAGCTTTGTCGCGGATGAACCACGTTCATGCCGTCATAGTCATAGACAAAGAAATAGCCGTCCGTGCCATAATCGAGGTCAGTCAGAATGCGCTTGACCTCCTCCTTCGCAGCCTCGTCATCAGGTCCCGCCCTGTCATAGACCGAACGGATCGCCGAAAGGGCCAAATTGGTGAGGTTGAGGAGTTCAGCTTCCTTTGCGGCAAGCATGTTGCGTTCGAAGGCGTCGATGCTCGTGCGCGCCAGCGTCATTGACTGCGAGGTGATGAGTGCAGTGATGACGATAATGGCAAGAACAAGGGGCCCTATGGCCAATGCAAGAATCTGGTTCCTGAGTCTCATGCGGCCCCTCCGACACATTCGCTCTCACTTACCGTCAGCTAACAATACTTCATACGGCAAGTCGAGCGTGTCGGAACACGATCCTAAGGCGAGATGAAAGGGGGGGCGGGGAAATCTATGCCGCGAGGAACGGTATGACGCCCTCTGAATAGTGTCACGGCACTTAACCCGCCTCTTAAGCTCAACCGCGCTGAGATAGAACAATTCTCTCCCGCCGGGGTAGTTGACCGAAAGGCTCCCACCCTCGTCCGTGCCACGCACCCTGTGTGGTCGCTTATATGGTATCGCCGTATCGCGCCCGCGGTGGGCGGCTCGCTCCAGCGATAAAGCCGGTAACTACACTGGCAACGGAGGGGTATAGGATATCACGAGGATGATCATGATCGGTACGACCTTGCGAATGTCGATAGCGAAGTGGCTACCCCAGGATTCCATGGAATAAGCAATGGCTGAAATCATCAGTGAAGTTCCATATTGATCCCAAATGTCAAATTGATCAAAGCTTGCCGCTCCGATATCGTCGTCGTCATCGCGCATATTCAGAATCGAAAAATTTGGAAATTGGGAGCAACATTGTGCGCCTGGCCCATTGCTCATGTCATCAGCTAACAGTGGTAACAAACGGCGAACCCCATAAGATATCCGTTTGTCACTGTCGCGCATGCCAACATCGTACCGGTTCAGCATTCGGTGTCGCAGTGTTTTATGCTGCCGATCAAATCAAAGCGTCGGGGAAGCACCAAACCTATATACGACCCGGCGATAGCGGGAAGAGCCTAGAGTTCCGTTTTTGCCCCGCTTGTGGATCAACTGTCTACTGGATACCGGAATTTCGGCCTAACCTCGTCGCCATCGCCTTGGGCTGTTTTGAAGACCCAGATGCTATGGAACCAACTCAGAGCGTGTATGAAGCGACCCGCCATACATGGGTTTCTCTATCTTTTCGAGATTCTGGATAGAGATGAAGGCCGAATGCTTCAGCACAGGCTTTCAGGAGGTTACATACAATTGCAGCTGAAGGGATCCGAACTCACGACACCTATATGCACACCATCGTTATCTGAACCAGGGATTGATCACCTCCAGCCCTGCAGCCTCGAAAGGACTAATGTCGCGCGTTGCGACCACTAGGGCGTTTGCTGCCGCCGTGGCCGCAATGTAACCATCAGCCGTGCCAATCGCTTTCCCAGATACTCGAGCGCGTGCCATCAGTTCGGAATAAAACCGAGAAGCAGCCAGATCGAAGGAAAGGATGCGCTCGGAAAAGTGGAGCGGCACTTCGCCTTCAAGGCGGCCGCGGAGGATAGTTTGCCGTTTCCCTGAAGGCATAGCAGCAATCCCGAAACGAAGTTCAGTAATCGTTATTGTCGAGAGGAAAAGCGTTTCTATAGCTTGGGCGTCCAACCAGGCGATTACCGCCTCATCAGGAACCGGTTTCCAAGGTTCGGATATAACGTTGGTGCCCAGCAAGATCATTTGAAGGTCATCGGTTCAGCAGGTGTCTTGTCGCGACTTTTCTGCAGGGCATCAACGTCGCTGTCGGAAAGCTCGGCGGCGCGATCAATGGCCATCAGCAAGGAGCCAAGCTTGACACGTTCAGGAGGACGAACAGCCACTTCAATAATGTCACGGATATCAGCCTCGGTGCTCCGCCCATGATGAGTCGCTAGTACCCGCAGAGCACGATGTGTTTCATCAGAAAGGTTTCGAATAGTGACTGCTGGCATTGATATCACCTCTACAGAAATGATGGCTTTGATATCAAACTATGCAGAATGACGATCATTGCCATGACCGCTTCTGGCGCTGAGCATTCTTACGGCTCCCGACGGGATGTCAGCTATTCAATGCACTGCCGCCACCCGAAACCTGCCATTTGATCGGCACCACGAAACGGCAGAGCCGCGACGGGTGCGGACTGTCGGCGACCCGGAAGGCAGTACATGTAATTGCCCTGAGCCGGCAGCCTCGTTCGGGCTGACGCTGCAAAGCGACAACCACTTTCACGCAGGCCGACGGTTACCGCCGAGACGGCCATCGAATAAAGATCGCACAAATCGGCGAATTGCTTCTTGTTTCACATTGAGGTTTCAGATCGCTTTGGTCTGCGTATTGCGCGAACTTTGGGGCTATCGCCAGCCCCGCAGAAAAACCGGCCGCGTCCGTCGGACTCAAGCCCCGAAACTGCCATTTCCGCCGGCATATCCAACCGCTCCAGCACTTCACCGGTCGAAGGATCGATGCGGCGGACATCGCTTTGGTCGTTCTCCCACGTACCGTGCCAGAGCTCGCCGTCGACCCACGTGACCCCAGTAACGAAGCGATCGGTTTCGATCGTGCGTAGCACCTTCCCCGTCTCAGGATCGATTTGATGGATTTTGCGGCCGTAATGTTGCCCAACCCAGAGCGAACCTTCAGCCCAGGCAAGGCCGGAATCGCCTCCATTGCCCGGGGCGGGAATCGTGGCGAGCACCTCGCCGGTCTTTGGATCGACCTTCCGAATCACCGCTTCTGCAATCTGGAACAGGTACTCGCCGTCGAATGCCGTGCCGGCATCGGCGGCAATATTGAGCGAGGTCAGCACGTCCCCACTCTCCGGATCAAACGCGTCCAGTTTTGCGCCTGTCGCCATCCAGACACGGCGGCCGTCAAAGCTGACCCCATGGACGTGATCCACTCCGGGAAAAGGGCCATATTCACGGATAATTTCGGCGGCTGTGTGTTTCATGCCCTCATCCTAGCCTAAAACGCCAACGGCTGGGAGTAACAAGCTTGTCGGGAAACCCGGAACGCTCGTCGCAATCCAGCGACGGGCGCGTCCGTGACCGAACCATTCCACCTTGTCATTTTTCGCAAGAGTATCGAGCGCCCGCTGCACCGTGCGCGGGCTGACGTCGAGCGCAAGCGCAAGCGCGGAGCTGGACCAGGCTTCGCCATCGGCGAGAAGCGCCAGCACGTCGCCATGCGCGTCTTCGACCGGGGGCACAAGCACCCCGACCGCGCCGGCGCCATGTGGCTCCAATACGAACCCCTGCTCGGTGGCACGTATCTCCGCCAAGGGCCTGATTGCCTCGCGCAGACGCCCGATCTCAACCCGCAGCCGAGCGCGATGCGATTCATCTGCTTCCCGTGCACGAAAGGCGCGGACGAGAAGCTCCTTTCGCGTGACATCTTCCGGCCAGGCCTCACCGAGCACGCGCATGAGCGCGAACAGGACCGGACGACTGGCGAGAAAGACCATGGTTTTATTGACTCGCACGACGTTCCGGCACAGATCGATGATGAGCGCCCCCGATGCAATGAGCGCCTCGACCTCCTCGAGCCGAAGAAGCCGTTGTCCATTGCGCACGACCAGCCGCACGGCAGGCACTTCGAAGGCCCGCACGGCTCTATCGACCTCGGCTTTCAATGCAGCATTGCCGACGGCGGCTGCGGCGATTTCTGCGCGATCGAGCGCATCATGAGCCGGCTTCGCGCGTATGCGGCGCATCGCGATGCCCGCGACCACCAACTCGTAGCCTACCCGCGATGTCATCGGCAACGCACCAGCATCGAAGCCGTCCAGAACCCGCTCCGCCTCGTCGAGACGGCCGATCAACAGCAAGCGCCTTGCTTCGAGATAGCCGGCATGCGCGGCGTTCGCGAAGTCTCCCGATGCCTCCAGCGTGGACCGGGCGGCGGCGAGCCCCTCCATGGGACGGCCAAGGTCGCGCAGGACCAACGCGATCTCTGCCTCCGCGACGTTGCATCGCGCACGGGCCATAGGCTCCCGGTTGCCGAAAGCGCGCGCCGCGCTTCCCAGCAGTTCCTTCGCGCGCGCAAGATCGCCGAGTTGCGACATGGCAATGCCGCGCAGGGCGAGTGCAGGAGCATCGTCACGTAAGGCGATGCGCTTGAGCGCTGCAAGCGGATCACCCGCCGCAAGTGCCCGCGCCGCGAAGGTCATCAGAGAGTCCATTCAAATCCCGTCACACTTGTTACTCACATTCTCCCGCCGTTCGGACATAGATTTTTGTCAGGTTAAGCGTCGCGGGACGGAATGTCGAACCTCAAAAGGGAACCCAGAAATGACAATGTCCAAACCGACAAGAAAACGCTCTTCGGACACCCTGCGATCAAGCGATGTGATAGGCTGGCTCGTTCTTGCAGCTTCGCCAACCTTCGCGTCGATGGCCTGGATTTCGGCGAACGACATGCAGGCGAGCATCTGCGCATCCCCACCCGAAATGCTGCCCATCAGCGGCATGGCCTTCATGTACCTGTTGATGAGCCTCTTTCACCTGTCGCCCTGGCTGAAGCTCGCTTCCGCTTACTGGCGGCAATATCCATCCCCTAAAACCCGAGGAGACTGACAATGAACCACAAAATCGTTTCAGCCAAAGACTGGCTCACCGCCCGGCGGGATTTTCTGAAAGCGGAGAAAGAGCTTAGTCGACACAGGGACGAGATCGCCCAAAAGCGGCTGGCGCTGCCATGGGTACGGATCGAGAAGGAATATGTGTTCGATACGCTAGATGGTCCACGAACGCTTGCCGATCTTTTCGATGGCCGATCGCAGCTTCTGGTGCAGCATTTCATGTTCGCGCCGGGATGGAAGGAGGGTTGCCCGAGCTGTTCTTTCATGGCCGATCATACCGATGGCATGAACAATCATCTTTCGCATCACGACGTTACCATGATCGCCATATCGCGCGCACCGCTCGCCGACCTCGAGCGTTATCGTAAGCGGATGGGCTGGCAGTTCAAATGGGTGTCGTCCTTCGGAAATGACTTCAATCACGATTTCCGTGTCAGCTTCACACCTGGCGAAGTCGCGTCCGGCAAGATCGACTACAATTTCGGAGAGTGGCCGGAGCTCGGCGAGGAATGGCCGGGCATCAGCGCCTTCTACAAGGACGACACCGGCCAGGTCTTCCGCACCTACTCCACCTATGGGCGCGGCGTCGAGGCGATGATGGGTACCTATCAGCTGCTCGATCTCGCTCCGAAGGGGCGCAATGAAGCTGAAGGAATGGACTGGGTGCGCCGACACGATCGGTACGAATAGCAGTCCCTACGTTTACCTATGCAATTGCCGCGAGCGGTCATTGGCGAGGATATAATGTCCGAAACAGGTTCAAGGAAAAGCCCTTGGTCGATATCGACATGGCTGTCGGTCGTCTCGCTGATCTTCGGCAGCTTTGCCCTGATCAGCAGCGAATTGCTGCCCATGGCAATGCTCACGCCAATGACCGCCTATCTCGGCGTCTCGGAAGGCGCGGTCGGTCAGGCGGTGCCCCTTACAGCTCTACTTCCCTATATCCAGCGCTGACAATAGCACTCGTCATCCCCCGCCTAGATCGCAAGTTGATCCATCTGGCCCTCTGCGTTCCGGTTGTCGATAGCGGCTAGGCACAGTCAAGTTCCGGCGGGGGCGGCTTAGGCCGCTCTCCAACTGCTACGTTCCTCGAAGCGGAACAAGTCCTGCTCTTGAAAGGCTTCAAACCATCGGCCCGTGAATTCCGCCAGATGAAGCGCCGAGGATTTGGACAAAATATCCGTCTCTAAAGAGAGTCCTGAAAGGAATGACTGTGATCCCTTCACATCGAGGACTCTCTGCCGTTTGTCGCACAAGTCTCTCGCCGGGACGGAAATCCGTACGGACTCGATCGGCAGTCTCGGCAGCTTGATGTCCCAAGACCCGTAGACGACTGCCGACCGGTCAATATCTTGTGAGCTTTGCCAGAGCTGATGTCGAGCACGGCACACGTAGCTTCCAACGCTCTCCATCTAACCTTCTTGAACAGCATCGACGAATAGTTTTCTAAACTCTTCCGCATCGACACCAGTAACCAATGTGCAATTGGGTAGGCGGCCCGCAAGATGTCGCTCACTTACGGCGGCGATCACCTGGCCCGCAGCAGGCCCGCTATCGGTATAAATGGAGATGTGCGACTGCACGGTATCGAACATGTCCGGCTTCAGCAGCCAGGCGATTGCGGCTGGATCATGCAGGCACGGATCCTTCGAACCGTAATTGATCAGTAGATGCGCCGCTTCGTTGGCAACGGGCGTATCGATGGCCTTCACCTGCTCAATCATGTCGGTGGTAACGGTTGCCTGACGCGTGACATCCAGACCAAGCATGGTAATCGGGATCCCGCTGTCGAAGACGATCGCGGCCGCATGGGGATCGACCGTAAAATTGAACTCGGCCAGCGGCGTGGTGTTGCCGGGACAAAATGCGGCACCACCCATGATGGTGATGGCACTGACAAAATCGGGAAGTTCCGGGTCGAGAAGAAGCGCAAGCGCCAGATTGGTCAGCGGCCCGGTAGCACAGATGTGCAGCTTGCCCTCAGCCCTGGCGATCCGCGATATCTCATTGGCGGCATGGCCCGTAGCAACAGGTGTCACCGGCGCCGGTAGTGTGCTGCCGGCGAGCCCGTCGGAGCCGTGCATGATCGAGACACGACCACGCGATGCCATGATGGGACGAGCCGCGCCCGAATAAACCGGGATATCCTGCCGGCCACAAAGCTCAAGAATACGCCGTGCGTTTGAGACAACCGGCTCAAGCCCAACATTGCCCGCAACACATGTCACGGCAACCATCTCCAGTGCATCAGGTCGCCCGAGTGCCAGAAGCATGGCCAGTGCGTCATCTGCACCCGGATCGCAATCGTAGAGGAAACGCAAAGCTGTCATGATGAGAATTAGTCCCTGTCAACGAGAAGCCGGGCGGATTGCGGTGCCCACCCGAAACGGACGGTCGAACCAACTGCGACGTCTCCGGCCTGAGCCGGGGCGCGAGCGATGATTTCCTGCTTTCCGGCATCGATAATGACGCGCAACTCCGACCCGCCATAAACAGTTTCGCGCACACGGCCTTCACAGAAACCTTCGCCAAGCGTAATGGCCTCTGGCCGGACAACCAAGGCAGCCTTTGTTCCATCCGCAGGTGCCTCACCCGCAATTGGTAAAGTCCCGATCGCGGTTTCAAGGGCGCCTGCCTTCACCGTACCGCGAATGATCGACGAAACGCCGATAAAGTCTGCAACAAACAGGTTTTCGGGCTCATCATACATTTGCCGCGGCGTACCGAGCTGGGCGATCTTGCCGTTATTCATCAGGCAGATGCGATCGGAAAGCGCCAGAGCTTCCTGCTGGTCGTGAGTGACGAAAATGATTGTCGCGCCCGTTTCACGGTGAATACGCTTGATTTCGATCTGCATCACTTCGCGGAGTTTCGCATCAAGGGCGCCAAGCGGTTCATCCATGAGAATGATCGCGGGATCGTAGACGAGGCAGCGGGCAAGTGCGACACGTTGCTGCTGACCGCCGGAAAGCTGCGAGGGGGAGCGATCGGCCGCGTGGGCAAGCCCCACGGTTTCCAGTGCCCTGCCAACCTTTGCATCGATTTCGGCCTTTGGAAGGCTTCGCATCTTCAGCGCAAAGCCAACATTTTCAGCGACCGCCATATGCGGAAACAGGGCGTAGTTCTGGAAAACGACTCCAATGTCGCGTTTGTTGACCGGTGCATGGGTCTGATCCTTGCCGTCAATGATGACGTTGCCGTAGGTCGGGTCCTGCAGGCCGCAGATGAGCTGCAGCAGCGTGGTCTTGCCGGATCCCGAAGGCCCCAGCAGTGTGAGGAGCTCACCCTTGCGCACCTCGAGATCGACGTGATCGAGTGCGATGGTCCGGCCGTAAAGTTTTGCAAGGCCCTGGACCTGAAGCTTGATTTCGGGCGTGTTGGCAGAGGCGGCTGACATGTCGAATGTGTTTCCTATGGTCATGATGGGAGAGGCAGCGTCGCGCATGTCAGCGCGGCCTTGCCTTTTCGGCGATGACGAAAAGTACGGTCACCACCGCCACGATGAAGACCGAGGCTGCTGCCAGGGTCGGGGAAATGCTGAGAATGATATCGTCCCACATCTGTTTGGGCAGCGTCTGCTTGACGCCCGCGCCAACGAACAGGGCGATGGTGAGTTCCTCGAAGGAATGCAGAAGGCCGAAAAGGAAAGCGGCAACTGCACCACCTTTGACGATAGGAAGAAGCACCAGACGGATCTGCTGAAACCGACTGGCTCCAAGCGTTGCTGCGGCCTGCAAAAGACGCCAGTCAACACTGCGAAAAGTCGTCAGCAAGATGACGAACACCACCGGCATCGCCGAAAGCGTATGGCCAAGGATGATCCCCGTGTCTGTCGCAATAAGCCCGACCTTGGCCAGAACGTAGAACAGCGAAACGCCAATGACGATATTTGGAACGACCATCGGCAACATGAATGAGAGGAAAATCAAGCCGCCAGCCTTGCGCTGCGTGCGGGCAAGACCGTAAGCCGCCATACCCGATATGATCGTTGCAAGAATACCGGTAACGATCGCAATAACCGCCGAGCGCGTGGTAGCCCCCATCCACTGATCGGAACTCATATAGGCCTGGAACCAACGAAGGGAGAAGCTTTTTGGTGGGAACTCCAGGAAAGTCGAACCGGAAAATGCCATCGGTGGAAATGCAAGCACGGGCACAATCATCACTGCAATGACCAACCAGACAAAGATCGTAAATGCGCCGCGACCAAGACGGGTAGGCAGAAGGCGTGCAACGAAATCGCTGACGTTAGCCCCGACCTCGATGATCGCACCGCCGATTGTTCCGATCACACCGCCACGCCTGTCTGCGGCACCGTTACCCGATACGGCAGACATCCCGAAAAAGCGATCATAAACGGCAATCGTGATGAGGGTAACCGCGAGAAGCAGTGCCGCCAGTGCGCCGGCGAGCCGCATGTTGAAAAGCTTCTGGACCTGAGTGATCATCATCTGGCCGATCACCGTTTCATTCGGTGAGCCGAGCAGAGCTGGCGTAATGAAGAAACCCAGACCCATGACGAAGATCAACAAGCCCGCGGCCGCAACACCCGGCATGGAGAGAGGCAGGAAAATGCGCCAGAACGACTGGCTCCGGCTTGCGCCCATCGTCATCGCCGCCGGCATAAGCCGCCCGTCTATCGACAGCATCGTCGGCAACATGGTGAGAATGGCAATTGGCAACATCGCATGCGCCATGCCGAAAACAACAGCGCCACGACCGTAAAGCAGGTTGAGTTCGGTATCAAAACCCATGCCGGTCAACATCTGTGCGACGATACCCTTTCGGGCAAGAAGCACGATCCAGGCGAAGTTTTTGAGAAGCGGGCTTACCCAGAACGGCAAAAGAACGAGCCACATGGCCATGCGCCGCCGATATTCCGGCATATCTGCAAGCCACACGGCAATCGGGTAGCCAACCAGAAGGCAGACAATGGTCACCTGCGCAGAAATTGCAAATGTGTTGGCGAGAACTTTTACGTAAACGCCCGCCGAAAACATCTGTTCGTAGACCGTCAGATCGAAGGCACCTGTCTTCGGATTGACGAAAGATTGCCAGATGAGCGCGCCGGCAGGCAGGATCAGCAACAGCGCCATGTAAGCAAGCCCCGGCGTGGAAAGCCAGAGGCTGTCGAGCCTGAGGCGCTGCCGAGAAAATGTGTTGGCGGAAAGGTCAGCCATGGTGGTCCCGTTCGTTGAAATGGCCCGTTCCGCATATCACAGAACCGGGCCACTCATAGTCAGATTGGGGTCTCGCCAAAAGGCGAAACCCGAGGCTCGGATGGTCTTGTCCGCGAAAAATTAACCCAGGATCCACTGCTCGAAGCGCTGGGTCAACTCGTCCTGGTTCTCGGCCCAATAGGCAGCGTTGAGGACTGTCAGCCCCTTGATGTTTTCCGGCGCTGTCGGCAGGAGCGCAGACTTTTCCGCACTCAGATGCTCATAAGCCTTCATGTTGGTCGGGCCGCAAGCCAGAATGTCCGTGTAGGCGGCCTGACGCTTGGCATCAAGGCACCATTCGATGAACTTGCGGGAGAGGTCAGCCTTCTCGGTATTACCGGCAATCGTCCAGCCGTCGATGTTGAACAGACCGCCGTTCCAGACGATACCCGCCGGGGCGCCTGCGTTGATCGCAGCCTGGGCGCGGGTCGACCAGGTGGACATGAGATCAAGCTCGCCGTCCTTCAGGAGCTGGGTCGCGTGCGCCCCCGACGTCCACCAGATGTTGATGTGCGACTTGATCTTGTCGAGGCTCTTGAAAGCGCGGTCGACGTCGAGCGGGTAAAGCTTGTCGAGCGGTACTCCGTCCGCAAGCAGCGCCATTTCAAGCGTCGTGACCGGGCTGCGCCACAAACCACGGCGACCCTGGAAGGCTTCTGTGTTCCAGAAATCGGCCCAGCTGGTCGGAACGGTTTTTACCGTATCCTTGCGATAGCCCATGGCCAGTGCAAAAATGGCGACGCCAACGAAATCCGTCTCGAATGTATGCGGCGTAAAATCGTCCTTGTTCGCAACCTCAATGTTGAGCGGCAGCATATAATTATCGCCGAGCTGGCGGATACGCAGCACGTGTTCCGGTGTCATCAGGGCAACATCGAACAGCTTCGTATCCGTATCGATTGCCATCTTGTACTGCGGGATAGGATCGGGCTCGTTGGTGTTGGTCTGGATGGTAACACCGGTTTCCGCGGCAAAGGTATCATAGAAAGCAACCTTGAAACCTTCATAGAAGGCACCGCCCATGTCGCGCACGACAAGTGTTTCGCCGGCAAACACGCGGTTACCCTTGAGAAGGACAGGAGCGGCCAGCGCCATGGCTGCAAGCCCCGTCGTCGTCTTCATGAAGCCGCGACGTGATACGTTATTGTTCATTTTACCCTCTGAGTTTGTTTGACCTTCATCAACTACTTTTCCCGTCCGCATGGTTTCGGTAAATTACATTTTTCCGTGCATCTGCTTTGGGACATACGAAGCAAGCGGGCGCCGGCTTGCACAAAACCGAATAACGGCATCCGCCAGCACAGCGTCACAGATATCGAGTTGCGTCTGCTTGATGAATTCATCGGGACGATGCCCCTGATCCATGCTTCCCGGCCCGCAGATCACGACAGGAACATCCAGTGCCTGCGCGAACAATCCGGCTTCGGTTCCGAAACTCACCCGGCAATCCCGGCTTCCTTTCGGCAAGCACGACGCGAAGGCCTGCACAATCGGATGATTTCCATCAATCGAGTGACCCGGATAGTTTCCGGTAATCTCGATATCGATCGCGGCTTCCCTGAAACGCTCCTTGTAGGGTGCAATCGCAGCGGCGGCGACTTTGCGTATCTGCTCAGCCAAAGCGAGAGGATCGTCCGCAGCCATCATCCTGCACTCCATCAGAAGCTCGGCATGATCCGGTACGAGATTGACCGCAGTGCCACCGGACAATTTCCCAACGTGAACCGTGGCGTATGGCACCGAATAACCCTGCTCACGCGGGCCGCGAGCCGCGATGTCGTCCTGCAATCGGCGCAGGCCAACGATGAAATCAGCCGCGATGTGTAATGCATTCAGTGCCAGCGGCGCCTCGGCCGAATGGCGGGGAACCCCGGTAACCTCGACCTGGAAAGCCATCTTGCCCTTGTGACCAAGGCCTAGCTGCATCGATGTCGGCTCCCCGACCACGATCAGATCGGGCAGGATATCCCGTGCGGCGATCTCCTCGAGCATCGGCCTTACGCCGACACAGCCAATCTCTTCGTCGTAGGAAATAGCCAGCCAAAGAGGGGCCGCAAGGCTCTTCGCGTCAATCGTTTCCACAAGCGCCAGCGTCGACGCGACGAAGCCCTTCATGTCCGTTGTGCCGCGTCCGTAGAGCTTGCCGTCTTTTTGAGTGACGGCGAAGGGCGGAACGGTCCAGTCCTGCCCAACCACCGGAACCACGTCGACATGGCCGGATAACATCAGACCACCCGGCACATCCGGCCCCAGCCGGGCCAGAAGCGCTGCCTTCAACCCGGTGTCATCATAAAATCGGTCACACACAGCACCGGCATTCGACAGCGCTGTCTCAATCTCGTCGATCAGCGGAAGATTGGTGTCCGAACTGACCGTCGGATGAGCGACCAGCCTTGCCAGCCAATCCAGCGTCGATGTCACAGTTTCGCCTCCGCAGCATCCATCGCCGCGTTGATCTCAGCAATCAGACCAGCAACCTCGGCCTCAGGAATGGAAAGGCGAAGACGCCGTTCAAGCGACGTGAAGATACCAAAAAACGAGTTCGAGCAATGGTTGAGCATGCGCATTGCGTCCTCCGCAGAGATATTGCAACGGCTCGTCAGATAGGCGCAGATATGTTCGCAAGCGATTGCGTTCGGAAGCACATAGGCAGGCTGGGTGTCGTAGGCAATCCGGCGGAACGGCAGGACCGAGGGCTTGATCGTCAGACCGGCAGAAAGCTTCGGATCGCGCGAGGATGCGCCAACGATGATCCGTGCTTCAACTCCTTCAAGCACCCAACGCCCGAGCGCCGGGTCCCAGACGGCCAGGTCCGAACCCTTGATGTTGATTTCAACACGCTCGCTCGCGCCTGGCGCCAGCACCGGCTTGGCGAAACCCTTGAGTTCCTGCAACGAACGCTTCAATCGCTTTCCCGGAGCCTGCAGATAAAGCTGCGCGACTTCTCCACCGGCGCGGTCGCCGGTATTGGTAACGGTGAAAGCAACGGTAATCTCATCCTTGAGACCGATGCTGGAAGCGGAGACGGTCAGATCGGAATAGGCAAACGTCGTGTAGCTCAGGCCGTGACCGAACGGGAAAAGCGGCTCCACCTCACGCAGGTCGTAGGCACGATAACCGACATGAATGCCTTCACCATAAACATGACGACCGTTTTCACCCGGATAATGCAGGAAGCCTGGAACGTCCGAGAGACGCTTGGGAAAAGTAACCGACAGCTTGCCGGACGGATTGACCTTGCCGCTCAGAATATCTGCAACCGCACCACCCATCGCCTGGCCGGAATAAAAAGTGACGAGCACGGCATTCACCTGGTCGATCCACGGCATTTCAACCGCATCCGGGCACGCAATCACCACAGCCACGTTCTTTGAAACCGCTGCAAGAGCAGCAATCATTTCGTCCTGGCCTGGACCGAGAGCAAGTGTCGTTCTGTCAGAGCCTTCTCCGTCATAAGCTCCTTCCGTCGAGGTATAGACGAGAACCAGATCCGCCTTGCCTGCCATTGCGAGGGTATCCGCGTCAGCTTCTTCACGGAATGTCAGTGTGTGCGATACACCAAGGGCCTTCTGCAATTCGTCCAATGGCTGATCGACCATCGTCGGGATGGTGGTTGCACAACCAGAGCCCTGGATGACAGGTGTCCCGGCATCGCGGCCAACAACAAGGATGGTTTTCATGTCGGGGTTGACCGGCAGGGCACCGTTGTTGCGCACAAGCACCATCGAGGCAGCAGCCATTGCACGGGCTTCGGCATGATGCTCCTCAGCCGTATAGACAGGTACGGGAGCCTTTGCTCCCTCGTTGCAAAGCTCGATCAGCTCGAGCATGCGCCGGCAAGAAAGGTCGGCAACATCAGCCGAAACAGCTCCACTATCGAGTGCGGCGAGAAGGTCGGCCTTGCGGCGCGGGCTTTCCGGCATGTCGAGATCACCGCCAGCGACCAGCGATACTGCGCGATCCTTGATGCCATGCCAGTCGGAAACCACGACACCTTCAAAACCCCATTCCTTGCGAAGAACCTGATCGAGAAGCCAGGGGTCCTGGGATGCCTGGACACCATTCAGACGGTTATAGGAGGACATGATTGTCCAGGGCTTCGATTGCTTGATCGCGATCTCGAAACCCTTGAGATAAATTTCCCGAAGAGCCCGTTCCTCGACGACACTGTCCATCGTTGTGCGTTCGACTTCGGAATTGTTGCAGGCAAAGTGCTTGAGCGATGTGCCGACACCTTGCGACTGGATTCCTTCGATGACGGCTGCCGAAAGCTTGCCTGTAACCAGCGGGTCTTCCGAATAATACTCATAGGACCGGCCAGCAAGGGGCGTGCGGCGCAGGTTGATGCCGGGCCCAAGCAGCAGATGCACGCCCATTGCACGGCATTCCTTGCCAAGGAGCTCTCCCAACCGTTGCATCAGGACTTCATCCCAGCTGTTGCCCATGGCAGAGCCGTTAGGAAAACAGGTTGCGGGCTTCATCTCGCCCCACGCAATAGCAACATCGCTGGCGCGCTGGTTCACGACCGAAAGAAAAGCATCGAGATCCATTCCACCACGCTCGTCACTATCGATCTGCGGAATCGAGTAGCGTACGCCGTAGGTGCCATCCGTCATCACGATCGGCTTGATCCCGTAAGCCGGGACAGCCGCAGTCTTCCACATACCGAAACCGGAGAGGAGATCGACCTTTTCTTGATTGGTCATCGCCTCGACCACTGATGGGATTGTCTGGTGTGCGGACTGGCTTTTGTCTAGCATGCTGGGCTCCGTAATGCGGCAATCACCGAACTGACAGTGCGGTGTTTGGCGCGCACACTGTCAGCCAGCGACAAAAAAACAAAATAAGATATTCGGAACTGGTGCTTTGAAAAAAACGAGCCTAGCTCTGGTCCGTGCGGCGGAGGTTGAGGATCGGCGCCTCCATACCCGGCACATAATTGTCGGAAATCAGATTGCGGCAATGGTCCTCAAAGGTACGGACAAGGCGGGTAGATACCTGCTGGCCTATGCGTATCAGACCAATGCGCATGGGTTTATGTTCCCCCGACAGACGAAGGCCGACAAGTCGCTTTCCATCCAATGCAGCCTTGTTCTTCGGACGGACATTGGCAAGGGTGTAGCCATAACGATTGCCCACCATCGTGCGGATGACCTCCTGATGCTGGATCTGCGCGACGATGTTGGGCGTGGCACCGGCAGCGGCAAACAAACCCAGGAAATAGTCCCGCGAAAGCGGCAGATCGAGCAGGATGAACTCGTGTTCCTCAAGCTCGGAAAGCGAAATTGCCGAGCGCTGTGCCAGTGGATCCGTTTCCGCGACCTGCACATAAGGGGGCAATTCCGCAAGCGGTGTAAACTCGAAACCTTCCGGAACGAGAAGGTCATAGGAGAGCGCGATATCGAGCTCGGCACGCTCAAGCCGCGTCAGCAAGGTTCGGTGATCTGCAACCGTCGGCCTGACAGTGACGCTTGGATAGGCCGTCTTGAAGCTCTGGCTCACCTCCGGCAGCAACATCGGCGCGAAGGTCAAGAGGCATCCAAGCGACAGTGTCCCGCGGATCTGTTCGGTCGCCTCGGAGGCAGCGGTATAGAGGTTCTGAACCTGTTCTATCACGGCTTTTGCCTGCAGTAAAAGCTTTTGCCCAGCCGGTGTCAACGACAACCCCTGGGCATGACGGCGCAGGAAAAGCTGGGTGTTGAGCTCGATTTCCAACTGGGAGATAGCTGTCGAAATGGATGGCTGCGACACGTGGATGCGGTCCGACGCCAGAGTTATCGAACCGGCCTCGGCCGTTGCAATAAAGTATTCGAGCTGACGCAAGGTGAAACGCATTTGAGGCCCTGATGCCAAGTGGCGCACCGAGAGCGCGACCATATGCCCGCTCCCAGACGGCGGACTATCGAGGTGAATTTATTATGTGCCGTTTGCCAAAATGTAAATGTTCTGCTGGCCCTGCAACCGTTCATCACATGAACGGCGGAGCAAGACGCTGCTTTCGCCAATCCTAACCAGTGCTGCAGCAAATCGTAATTTTCCGAATGCAAACCGTTCGCTAGAGCGGAACGATAGCTGACGCCAAGCGGTGGGTTGCGGCAAAACAGAAAAGGGCGAATGCATGTCAGTCGAGAAGATCCATACACTGGTTGTCGGAGCCGGCCAGGCCGGTGTGGCCATGAGCGAACATCTAAGCCGCAACGGTGTCGACTATCTCGTGCTGGAGCGCGGTCGCATCGCGGAACGCTGGCGCTCGATGCGCTGGGATTCACTGGTCGCCAATGGCCCCGCATGGCATGACCGTTTTCCAGGCATGGATTTTCCAGGTCACCCGGATACATTCGTTCCCAAGGACGGTGTGGCAGACTATTTTGAAGCCTATGCAGGCCTGCACAAGGCACCGATCCGGTGTGGTGTCGACGTCGTCAATGTGGAACGTCTGGAAGACCGTCCAGGCTTCCGCGTCGAAACCTCTGATGGCGTGATCGAAGCCCTTAACGTCGTCGCCGCCACCGGTCCGTTTCAAAAACCCTCCATTCCCCCGATCGTCCCCGACGATGCTGGCGTAACGCAGATGCATTCGAGCGACTATCGCAATCCGGCCCAACTCGCCGAAGGCGCGGTTCTGGTGGTCGGCGCAGGGTCATCCGGCGTCCAGATCGCCGAGGAACTGATGCTCGCAGGACGCAAGGTCTATCTTTCGGTCGGCCCGCATGACCGCCCTCCCCGCTCCTATCGTGGCCGCGACTTCGTCTGGTGGCTTGGTGTCCTCGGGAAATGGGACGCGCAGGCTCAGACCCCGGGCTCGGAGCACGTCACCATCGCCGTCAGCGGTGCTCGCGGTGGAAACACCATTGATTTCCGGCGACTGGCCGGGCAGGGCATGATGCTTGCCGGCATGACGGGAGCTTATCGTGACGGATCGCTGTCATTTGCAGACGACCTTGGCCGCAATCTTGATCGCGGCGACCAGAATTATCTGTCACTGCTCGATGAGGCGGATGCCTTTGTTGCCCGCAACGGCCTCGACCTGCCTCGGGAGCCCGACGCACGTATCCTCGGACCGCAGGTTGACTGTGTGACCAACCCGCTGCGCGAGCTTGATCTGCGCGCAGCAAACGTGACGACGATAATCTGGGCAACGGGCTTCACATCGGACTACAGCTGGCTTCGGGTCAATGCGTTCGACGACGTTGGCCGCCCGAAACACCAGCGTGGGGTCAGCCCCGAAAAGGGCATCTATTTTCTCGGTCTTCCCTGGCTGTCCGGCCGCGGCTCCAGTTTCATCTGGGGTGTATGGCACGATGCCAAGTATGTGGCCGACCACATAGCCATTCAGGACAATTATCTGGCGTACAAGCCGCAGGATTGAATCCCAAGGCGCAGCAGACAACCAGCCCATTGCACGAACAATCCCATGGAGACGAGAATGGCACATACGCGCATTCGCAAGTTCAACACCAAAGAAACCTATCCGGAGCAGAACCTCGACAACGATCTCTGCCAGGCCGTCGTCGCCCGCGGCACGACGATTTTCCTGCGCGGCCAATGCCCGCAGGATCTCGATACCGCCAAGAACATCGATAGCCATGATCCGGTCGAGCAGACGCACAAGGTCATGCAGAACATTCGCCAACTCGTTCAGGAAAGCGGTGGCCAGATGGAGCATGTCACCAAACTTGTCGTCTATCTCACCGACGTCCGCCACCGAGAGGCCGTCTACCGGACCATGGGCGAGTACATCAAGGGCGTTTACCCCGTCTGCACGGGGCTTGTCGTGGTGGCACTCGCGAGGCCCGAATGGCTTGTCGAGATCGACGCCACGGCCGTCATCCCTGACTGATACCAGATACGCTTCGGCAGATGCCGGCCGGCAGAAGCGTGGCCGGCCGTCCCAAGGATGGAGTTTCCCATGACCTTCTCAATCGTCGCGCGCTGCGAAACGACAGGCCAGTTCGGCGTCGCAATTTCATCTTCATCCCCTGCTGTTGCAGCCCGATGCGCCTGGGCCGAGGCCGGCATAGGAGCAGTCGCGACTCAGAATGTCACCAATCCGGCTCTTGGACCACGAATGCTTGCTGCGCTGAAAGACGGCGCCAGTGCTGCGGATGCGGTTGTAACAGCCCGGCAGAGTGATGGTTTTCCCGGCTACCGCCAGTTGCTGGCAGTGGATGCATCGGGCGCTACCGCCATTCATTCCGGCGAAAATGCGCTTGGAATATGGACCTCTGTAACCGGCAATCAGTGTGTGGCGGCGGGAAACCTGCTGGCAAACGATGGTGTACCGAAAGCAATGATCGAAACGTTCGAGACAACGTCGGGCACCTTGGGAGACCGGCTGGTTGCAGCGCTCAAGGCAGCCGTTGATGCGGGGGGCGAAGCCGGTCCCGTGCGTTCAGCCGGCTTACTCATCGTTGACAAACAGCCTTGGCCGTATGCCGAATTGCGGATCGACTGGCTGGACGAAGGTTGCCCGATTGCAGCGGTGGCCCGGGCATGGAATGTCTACCAGTCGCAGGCGCAGGACTATGTAACACGTGCTCTGGATCCACGAGCGGCCCCCTCCTATGGAGTCCCGGGTGATGAGTAGTTACTAGTCTTCCGCTTTGAAGGGGATTCGAACCAATGACATTGTCATCACAAAACTCCAGCAGCGGAAGTTTCGTAGACGAGCCAATAACTTGGCCACGTTCGAATAGCTGATTTAGGCCCGCGAGCAGATTGTGCAATCCTGGAAGCCGGGGATGAAATATCTGCTGAGGAAAGCGAGCGTAGCCGGGCGCTGCTAACCTGAACCGACATCTGACCTTGTCAGCCAATTTCGGTCACTTGGATTTACAACTCTCCCTGGTCGTAGGCGCGCCGGCGCTCTCTGATGGTGTCCAGATTGTCATGGACCCAGAAGTTGAATCCCTCAAGGGCGTGTAAGGCTCCGTGACCTATATCCGTCAGCTCATACTCAACACGTGGTGGCACTTCGGGGAAATAGTGGCGTATAACGAATCCCTCGCGTTCGAGATTACGCAGCGTGAGCGTCAGCATGCGCTGAGTGATTTCACGGACCTCTTTTCTCAATGCAGAAAAGCGGAGCCGATAATCCTTAGCGAGAGAAAGGCGCCAAAGAACCGGCACAGTCCATTTGTCACTTAGCAGGCTGCAAACCCCGTTTGACGGTATGGGTCTGAATTGCCTGTCGTTCTCTGATCTGCGCGGTGTGTTGGCATCGATCTGTTTATCCAAGGGTATCATCCTTGTGCCTGATGCTGAAAAATGTGCCGTCTTCCGGCAGAATTACATTCATATATATAGACAGCCCTTGTTTAACGCGAGGGTTTCAAGTGACCAATGGCAAGCACCCCATTCTGGTTTTCGGCGCTACCGGAAGACAGGGAGGATCTGTCGCCAGAGCCTTGTTGAAGGCGGGATGGCCTGTACGCGCACTCGTTCTGGATTCCAGCAAAGCTGCATCTCTGCAATTGCGCAATGCAGGCATCGAGCTTGTGCAGGGTTCATTTGAAGAGACCAATGTAATCCGCACGGCGATGAAAGACGCTTACGGTGTCTTTAGCGTACTGCCAGCCAGCTTGGCTGCCGAAGACGAAGTCCGTCATGGTATATCGATTGCGGATATCGCTGCCGAAACAGGCATCAACCATTTTGTTTATTCGTCAGGCGCCAGCGTGGGGAATGAACTGACAGGCGTTCCGCGTTTCGACGCCAAGCCTCGTATCGAAGTGCATATTCGACAGCTCGACATGACTACGACCATCATCCGGCCGATGATTTTCATGGAAATGCTGGTGCGACCTGGCTTCGGTCTGGATGAGGGCCGGCTGGTGTCCCTGATCCGACCCGACCATTCCATTCAGCTTACCGCCGTGGAAGACATCGGCAGGTTTGTCGCTGCCGTGTTTGCCAACAAGCCCCGCTTTGGCGGCACAAGACTTAAGGTCGCGAGCGACCGCTTGACCGGACATGAACTTGAGGTCGCCTTCAGCGAAGTGGCCGGCCGGCCGATAACTTACGAACGGTTTCCAGACGCCGTTCTCGCTGCAAACGCTGATCTCGCGCATATGGCAAAGAGTCTGATAGACGGGCCGCTCGCCGAGCAGGTCGATCTGAAACTCATGCGCGAAATCAACCCCGACCTGCTGACTTTCAGATCCTGGCTTGCGGGCGATGGGCGCAGGTTGTTAGATGCAGCCATGTCAGCATCAGTCTCGTGACATTACGCGAGATTCAATAATAACAACCGGAAGTAACGGGGACAGGATTGCAAGGCCGCTTTCGACCTCATTGCCATCGTTACCTGCCCATAGCCGGGTGCCCTAAAGCCAACATGGCAAACATTGTTGCGCCAATTGAGTCTCAGCCTGTCTGAATATACGGCGGCTCCATAAAAACCGTTAATGCACCGCCCTTGAGATTGCATTTAAACGCGCTCAACATCGGATTGCCTTGTTTGAGCTGCTCCGCCCTCGAGTTTGCCCTTTGCGATCATATCTACGTTGGACACGAATATCGTTGCATCGCAACCAAGCAGGCGTTTGCGGTTCATCAGTCACGCGCCAGGGCTTCGATCGGGTCCAGCTTTGCCGCATTGCGGGCGGGAAGGAAGCCGAAGACGATTCCGATCAGGGTTGAACAGGCGAAGGCCACCATGATGGAGCCCGAAGAGAAGATCATTTTGAAATCGGGGCTCAAAAAATTGAAAAGAGCGCTGATCCCGAGGGCGAGCATCACTCCCATGAAGCCGCCGACAAGACAGACCATGACGGCCTCGATCAGGAACTGGGAAAGGATGTCGCTGCGGCGCGCGCCGACAGCCACACGAACGCCGATCTCCTTGGTGCGTTCGGTCACGGAGACCAGCATGATATTCATCACACCGATGCCGCCGACAATCAGCGAGATCACGGCGACTGACGAAATCAGCAACGTCAGGGTTTGCGTGGTGGTCTCGATAGTCTCGCGAATGGTCGCCGAGTTGGTGAGGAAGAAGTCTTTCGCGCCATGCCGACGCTCGATAAGACGCGAAACTGCGGCCTCGACATTGCCCGGGTCGACATCGTCTCTGATACGGACCGTTATACCGTCGACGTTCGGACGACCCAGCATGCGGCCCATGACGGTTGTGTAGGGCGCATAAACGGTCAACGTATCAACCGCCGGACCGAAGGAGTTTTCCCGTTTCGTCACACCTACGACCCTCGCCGGCATTGTGCCCAGAAGGATGACCTGCCCCACCGGGTTAACCCGGTCTGGAAACAGGTCTCGCGCGGCATTTGCATCAATCACCACGTTCTGGCTGTAGGCGATAACATCCTGGGCGTCGAACAATTGTCCATGCGCCAGCTCAAGACCCCGTACACGAAAGAAGTCGGCGCCAACTCCGGTGACTGACGCATTGACGGCCACGGCGGCGCGCTTGACAGTTACGCTTGTCGTGACGGCTGGTGTCACGCTGTCGACATAGGGCTGGTTCACCAGCGCTTCTGCATCGGCGGGAACCAGCGTCCGTATCTTGCCCGCTTCCAGATCGCCGAAGCCTTTACCGGCCCGCACCTCGATCGTGTTGGTGCCGAGCGAACTGATACTGCTCAGGATTTGTTGCTGCGAACCGGCTCCCAGTGCCGAGATAGCCGCCACCGAGGCGATACCGATGATGATGCCGAGCATGGTCAGAAGCGAGCGCATCTTGTGCGCCCATATTGCCGCGCCCGCCATGCGAAAGGCCTCAGTCATCCGGTCAATTGCACCCCGCCAGCCAGCGCCCGGCGCGTGCTCGCGGATGGGACGGGCCGTCGCGGCGGATTTGGATATATTGCGCTCGTCGGAAATGATAACGCCGTCGCTGATCTCGACAACCCGATCCGCGTGTTCGGCGATCTTCTTGTCGTGAGTGACGAGGATGATGGTATGCCCTTCGGCATGAAGCTCGCGCAGGATCTTCATGACTTCGGCGCCACTGTGCGTATCCAGCGCTCCGGTTGGTTCGTCGGCCAGAATTATCTCGCCGCCATTCATCAGGGCGCGGGCGATCGACACCCGCTGCTGCTGGCCGCCCGAGAGCTTGCCCGGGATATTGCCCGTCCGCTCGGCGAGGCCCAGCCGGGTCAACAAGGAGATCGCTCGCTTGTGCCGGTCGGATCGGCTGCGCCCGGCATAGATGGCCGGCACCTCGACGTTACTGGCCGCGCTGAGATCGCCAAGCAGATGATAGCGCTGGAAGATGAAACCAAAACGCTCACGGCGTAGTGCCGCCAGTTCGTCCACGGACATCTTCGAGGTCTCGCGCCCTTCGATCCAGTAGCTGCCGTCCGTCGGACGATCGAGGCAGCCAAGAATGTTCATCAGCGTCGACTTGCCGGAGCCAGAAGCACCGATGATGGCCATCATCTCGCCGGCCTCGATGTCGAGGTCGATGTCTTTCAGCACCCGCACCATCTCGTCGCCTGCGGGGAAAGCGCGGGATACCCCACGTACGCGGATCAGTGATTCCGTCATAACGCGCCCTATCGCTTCGCCGCGGCCAGTTGAGCCTGGCCATCCGTGCGTTCGTCCGTGGATGCTCCCAGGACGATGGTCTCGCCGGCCTGAAGACCGCTAAGGATCTGGATGTCCGCGCCGTTATCGACACCGACCTGGACCTGCCGGATCTGGACCTCGCCCACCGCGTCCAGTATGCGCACACGCGCCGTATCGCCGGCCCGGGGCGCCCCTTCCACTGCACTGAGCGGAACCAGCACGGCGCCGCTGACGCGGCTCAAGACGATGGACACCTGCGCCGTCATGGAGGGCCGCAGGACCCCGTCCGCATTCGCCACGTCGATCAGCCCGGTGTAATAGACCGCGCCGTTGGTTGAGCCAATCCGGCTCGCGGCGGCGTTGCTCTCGTTGGCGATGGAGGCTGGGGCCGGTTCCACCTGTCGCAACTCCCCATCGAAACGGCGCTTCGGATCGCCAAGAATGCTGAACCAGACCGGAAGGCCCCGCCGCACACGCACGACGTCAGCCTCGGAGATATCCGCGCGCACCGTCATTGTGTCCAACCGTGCGATCATGACGATGGTCGGCGCGGTCTGCAGGGCATTCACGGTTTGACCCTCGTCAGTGACGATCGCAACCACTGTGCCGGCGATTGGGGCAGTGATGCGGGTATAGTCCAGTTCTATACCCGCAGACTCCAGCGCGACCTGCGCTTGGGCGACCTGAGCGTCCAGCGACTGAACCTCAGCCCGCGCGGTGTCTCGCATCGCAACCGCGGCGTCATACTGGGCGCGCGGCGTGGAACCACCTGCCAGCAGGTCACGCTCGCGCTCGAAATCCTTCTCGGCTTTCACCAGACCGGCGCTGCGCGCGGCGTGAACGGCGCGGATGTTGGCCAAAGCGGCCTCGCGGTCCCGCAAGGTGTTGCGCCGGGTCTGGGAATCGATCTCGGCCACCAATTGGCCAGCCTCGACGATGTCACCGATCTTGACAGCCAGGTGCTCAATGCGACCCGAGGCCTGGGCGCCGACGCGCACCAGCTCGAGCGGTTCGAGAACCCCGGTCGCCAGCACCACCTCTTCAATGTCACCCGTTCGCGCCTGCGCCGTCACCAGTTCAAGCTTTGCCGGCGGACGCAGAAACAGCAGCCAGACGCCCAGCAGACCGACAAGGGTTGCCGCCCCCAGGATCAAACGCTTGCGGGTAATGTGTCGTGTCATCTAGTCGTGGCCCATGCTATTGAAATTTGCGGGCTTTCTCTGTCACGAGAGTTACCTGAAAATTACGGGGAACCGTCGTCGCGCCTATCCGTTTGGCACGCGCTGTAAAATCAACCGATCGGCAAAGAGTGTTTGCAATGTGGATGGCGTGCCAGAGATTGCCCGCCAGACATCAAGCCATCACGGCTATGCTCAGCCAACACCGAAGGATGAAGATGCCTTGACCCGTTGGCGCAGACCGCGGGCCCTACCACTGCTGGAAAACGCGCTTCTCGCGCCAGCGTACGGCAAATGTGCTGCCCTTGCCTGGAGCGGACGAAAGCTCAACGTAGCCGCCGTGACGGGTGACGATCTCGTTGACCATGCTGAGCCCCAGGCCCGCACCTGAGCCGTGAGGGCTGACCCGGTAGAACGGTTCGAATATGCGCGACTGCTTGTCGCCGGCAATTCCGCAGCCCTGATCGGCGACAGTCACGCTGCCGTCAGCCTCAATACTGATCGATATCTGTCCTCGTCCGCCTCCATACTGGACTGCATTACGGACCAGATTGACGAATGCACGCTCCAGAGCTTCGGCATCGCCGGGAACGAACAGGTTTTCCGCATCGCTATCGAACGAAATCTCATAACCTTCGGCGATCGCGAGGGGAGCAAGGTCGGCGACCACCTTCGACACAACGCTGTTGAGATCGACAGGTGCATTCTGCTGGGGCTTCTGCCGGTACTTTTCGGTGTCGAGAAGCTGGTTTGCGATCGCTGTAAGTCGCTTGATGGCCGTCTGCAGGTGTGTCTTGTCCGCACCTGGTGAAAGCGTATCAATTCTCACCTGCAGGACAGCAATCGGCGTTCGAAGTTCATGAGCCGCGTTGACGAAGAAGCGCTCCGTCGCCTCGAAGCCGCTATCGAGACGACGCAGCGCCCTGTTGATGTCGCGCACCAGACGAAGCACCTCAGTGGGCAAGCCCCGCTCTTCCACCAGGGCGCCACGTGTGTCGAGATCGATCCTGTCGAGACGCCTGGTCAGGTCGCTGAAGGACCGCAAAGCCCAGCGTGTGACAAACGGGACGCCAATCAGGGAAATGGCGACGAGGATCAGCGCCGGTACGCCGATGGCAAGGTTCCCCAACAGCACGGTCACACCATATTGGGACATCGAAACACCGCCGGCAAAAATCGTTGCCTCACCGGCCTCTGTGTCGAAACGCTCCATGCGGGCGACACTCAGCGGATCGTTCAGGTCACCATGGAGTTCGACACTTCTGAACGCGCGCAGGAATGGCATGTTGTCGGCAATTTTCCCGGGAGGCGCGCCGTGTGCAAGGACGATATCTTTTCCAAGGTCTGCCACGAACCACAGGTCAGGCGCTTCCTCCATAATCTCTTTAAGCTCGGCCGTCGGAACCAGATGGGGTCGGCCATTCGGCTCGAGACGAACCGAGTCTGCGATTTCCTGAGACAGCCAGATGGACGTGATCGCCACATCGGGCTTGAGGCCAGAAAGGAGATAGAAAACCAGGCTGAGCGAGGCGATGACCGCGCAGAGCTGCAGGACAATAAAACCAAAAGTGAATCGCCAGCGAAGGGATGTACTGGTCATCCTATTTCTGCTCATGAAGGTAGTAGCCTATGCCACGAATGTTCTTGATAACAATGTCGGCCTCCGCTTCGACAAGCTTCCGGCGCAGGCGAGACATATTGGATTCCAGTGAGTTCGACTGGATTTCGTCGTCAAAGGAATAGACCTGCCCCTCAAGGGACGAGCGCAACACGGTACGACCACGGTTTCTCAAAAGAGTTTCGATGATGAGCAGTTCCCTGCGGGTGAGCGCAAGCCTGATGCCGTTGACATGCACATCGCATGAAACCCGATCATAGGTGACGTTTCCTGCCGACAGGACGAATGGGCCGGCTGTCGGCACCCGCCTCAGCACAGCGCTCATTCTGGCAATCAGCTCGGGAATTTCGAACGGCTTCGGCAAATAGTCATCGGCGCCGTCATTGAGGCCGGAAATTCGCTCGTCGGTCGACCTCAGAGCGGAGATGATGATCGATCGCGTATTTGAACCCGTGCGGTGCAAATCGGCGAGGAAGGTACTGCCATCGCCATCCGGCAGTTGCCGGTCGATAAGGACAATATCGTAATCCGCCATGGCGATTGCTTCCCGCGCCATCGCCAGATCTCCAACAGCGTCCAGCACGATGCCATGCTGCGAGAGGGCCGTCCTCAAGGCATCCGTCATTTCCGGATCGTCTTCGATAAGCAGAAGTTTCATAGTGGCCTGATCGTGCAAGTCCCGGACAGCTGTTCTCAAGAATTCTAACAGCAAATTTATATGTATGTTTCAGATAAACTCGACTGCCATGACCGACTGGCCGCCAAGTCAATCGGCGGTCCAGATGCCCGGCACCGGGGAACCGAAACCTGCTGAGTATCCAGCCGGCTTTTAGTCCCCGTCGCCAAGGTCAGCTCCTTATCGGCAGCGGCCGTAGTTATCGCGATATCTGCAACCGTAATCGCGCCGGTCCCGATTTTCCCAGTGATCGCGACGGTTCCTGTCGTTTCGTTCACTGATGTTCCCAATCACGGCCCCTCCAGCACCTCCCGCGGCGGCTCCCACTGCAGCACCTTGCCACGTGCCGCTTGCCAGCCCGCCGATGATTGCGCCACTGGCCGCACCAATACCGGCGCCCTTTTCCGTCTGGCTGCAAGCCGTCAGCGTCAAACAAACGAATATGCCTGAAATGATCTTTTTCATGTCTGTCCTTTCGATCCCTCGCCGCTACGGTCGCCCGTCGACCGTTGAGACGCACCAAGGTGCAGACGTATGGACACCGAAAATTACGTGGAAGTTACGCAGAACCGTCGGCATCGATCACCTCTGACAACGCGGGCCGAGTGACCGTCCATGCGGATCAGGCGCTTCGGTTCTGACGCCACACTCTTCCCTTTCGTCCGGTCCCCGTGGCTGATCGCCGCGCCACGGGACCCCCTTCTGCGAAAGAGCTTACCGCAGCCGCTCGCCCGTCGCCGCGTCGAACAACAGCACCTTTTCGGCATCCACTTCGAGTTTGACGGCCGCGCCTGCCTTCACCAGCGGACCGCCCTGCACGACGACGTTCAGGTCGTGGCCTCCGAGCCTCACGACCAGCTCCTGGTTTTCACCGGTGGGCTCCACCAGCGAAACGACGCCGTCCATGCCCGTATCCGACAGCCGGATATGCTGGGGACGGATGCCGTAAACGATCTTCGTTTTCTTCGCGAAAGATTTCGGCAGTGGAATGATATCCCCGCCTTCCGTCACGCCGTGATTGCCGGAGGCTTCAAGCTCCAGCAGATTGATTTCAGGCGATCCGATGAAGCCGGCGACGAAGACATTGGCGGGGTCGTTATAAAGGTCGAGCGGAGGCCCGGACTGCTCGATCCTGCCGCTGTTGAGAACCACGATCTTGTCCGCCATGGTCATGGCCTCCGTCTGGTCATGTGTGACGTAAACGGTGGTCTTGCCCAGGCGCTGATGAAGCTTTTTGATTTCACTGCGCATTTTCACACGCAGCTTGGCATCGAGGTTCGACAGCGGCTCGTCGAAAAGAAACGCCCGCGGCGCTCTCACAATCGCCCGCCCCATCGCCACGCGTTGCCGCTGGCCGCCGGAAAGTTCGCGTGGATACCGGTCCAGAAGCTTTTCAAGACCGAGAATCTGGGCCGCATTCTGGACACGGGTGCGGATTTCCTCTTTCGAAACACCGGCAAGCTTCAGCGAGAAGCTCATATTTTCCGCAACCTTCATGTGCGGATAAAGAGCGTAGCTCTGGAACACCATCGCTATGTCACGCTCTTTCGCGCGCATGTCGTTGACGATCTTTCCACCGATTTTGATCTCGCCGGAACTGATGTCTTCCAGACCGGCGATCATGCGGAGCAACGTGGATTTGCCACACCCGGAAGGCCCGACCAGAACCACGAATTCTCCATCTTCCATTTCAAGCGAAATGTTCGACAGCACCGGAACGCTTCCGTAGCTCTTTCCCACATTTCTCAATTCGATCTGCGACATTTCTGCCTCCCTAACAATGCCCTCGTGCGGGCATCAAGCAACTTTCCCGACTGAGAATATGCCCAGCCGCTCGCGCATATCGGCCTTGGCCTCATCGAGCTTGCGGTCCGCCCCCTGAATTTCGAGTACGGTTTCACAAAAGGCGTCGGCCTCGGCAAACAGGTCGAGCCTGTTGGTCACATCCAGAAGCGACGCATCGGCCTGATCGATGACGGTCGCGCCATGCATGGCGCCAAGGATTGCCCCTGCCATGACACCGATGGAATCCGTGTCGCGACCGGAATTGATGCCGTCATGGATCGCCTTGTAAAAATCACCGTCATTGACGATGGCGAAGCCGAGCGCGAGCGGCAGTTCCTCAATGGCGTTGATGCGGGAAGGACGGTAGGCCTCGCTTGGCACACCCGCCTTCTTGATGGAATGGACGACATCGTCTCCCATCGGCGAATATTGGGCGATGATCGCATGGAAGGTTTCGACCACTTTTGCATGTTCGGCGCCGCGCAGCCCATGCGCGGCGTCAACGACTTCGGCAATGGCTTTCTTCGTACCGTCCTTGGCAAGGGCGAGCGCCTCATCGACAACACCCTCAATGGTGATATTCGGGATGAAGGCCGCCGCAATGGCTGCCGCCAGCACGCCTGCCGCCTCAAGTCCGAAACTCTGCTGGTGGCCGGAGGCAAAAGCGATGGCTTCGTCATAGGCCGCTTTGGGATCGCAGGCATTCACCATGCCGACAGGCGCGATGTACATCGCCGCGCCGCAATTGACCATGTTGCCGATACCGCCTTCCCGCGGGTCGCAATTGCTCAGCTGATGGCGCTGGAAAATCCACTTCTCGGGGTAGAAGAGACGCTCGATCAACAGCGTCTCCCGCTGAAGCTCCGGCACCCACCGCGGTTTCCAGGCAATTTCGCGAACCATGCCCTCGGCCATGTCCCACGCATCGATGTGGCGCTTCACCTCGTTGTAGACCGACATCAGGCAAAGGGTCATCAAGGTATCGTCCGTGACGATGCCGTTGCCCCTCACTCGCCAGTTGCGCGCAATGCCGCTTTCAGACATCCGGTGCCACTCGGTGTTCATGGAGGTGACCCGGCCATAACGCTGGCGAATCTGCTCCACGGAGAGCTTTTCAACGGGAGCCCCGATGGCGTCGCCATAAGCAACGCCAAAGAGTGCCGCACGAATTCTCCCCTTCAGGGAAAGAGCTTCGATGGTGTTTTTCATTTCAATACGGTCCTCGCATATTCAGTCAATCGGTCACCGCCGGCGGCTTTCCATTCGGAGACGAACTGCTCCCACTGGTCGATTTTTGCCTGGCCGGAGATGAACTTGTATGCCCACGCCTTGTAGACGTTCTGGGCGGAATCGAGCTCGGCGGCGTATTCAGCCGGCCAGATGAACGCGTTGTTGGGTTTGTAGCCCTGAGAAACATTGGCCAGAAACTGGCTGGCAGCCTCGCTTCTCAGCCCTTCAGGCGCCTTCCAGTTCGATGCGGCAACAAAGCGAACGTACCAGGTGGCCATCCTGGCCGTTGGCTTCACGGTCGCGCCATCATTGGTATATTGCTCGCCCTCGAAACCCAGGCGTTCTATGGCCTGTCCTTCGGGACTGGCGACAAAATCCAGAAATTTGACCACCTCGTCCTTGTGCTCGGACATGGCGGAGATTGCAAAACCGCGAGGCTCCTTGGAAACATCGACGGCTGCGAGGCCCTGACCAGCCGGCCCTTCCGGCGGGGGCAGCAACACCAGCGAGGGGTTGTCGCCCGGGTTTGCCTGCCGCATCTTGCCGCCATACACATCAACATTTTCCGCCGATGACGAGAAAACGACGCCAACCCGGCCCGAATAGAATTTATCTTCCTTCGTGTCCCACTTGGTCGTGACATATTCGGGATCCAGCAGCCCCTGCTCGCGAAGGGAAGCGTAGAAAGCGATCTTCGCCTTTTGCTGGCTGGAAATCACGTAGGATATCCAGTTGCCGGCCTCGTCTTTCGTCCAGCTCGCGCTGACGCCGAACGCCTGGTTGAAAATGGAATCTGCCTCTTCCATGCTGCCCGGAACCGTCAGCCCGTAGGTGTGGTCGCTGCCCACGCCGCCGAAGTTGCCGTCCTTGATCGCCTTGAAGAGCTTCGTGTAATCCTCGATCGTCTGCGGCACCGGCAGACCGGTCTTGCTCAGCCAGTCCGCCCGCATGACGGGCTGCGAAACGCGCGGCGGAAACGCATAGAGAAGGTAGGGATAGTTCTGCAGCCGGGCGACATTGTGAGGATAAAGAGCATCCTTCAGATAGGTCGTCTTCGGCAGCCAATTGTTCCAGTCTTCGAGAATGCCCTGTTCGGACATCGTCGTATCCCCGCCCTGAAAATAGATGAGGTCAGGAATATCGCCGGACAGAAGCATGGCGCCGAGCTTGTCCGCATATCCGGATGCCGGCAGGTTGACGATCTCGATCTTGAGGTCGGTTCCCCTGGCTTTCAGCGCCTCTTCGTATTTCCGCATCAGCTTGACGTCATCGGGATTGGTGTTGAGCAAATCCTTGGCGACGATGCGGATGGTGACCGGCTCGGCCAGAGCCGGCAGCGCAACGCCGCTCAACAATGCCGCCACGCTGGCAGTCCAGATGAGATTTCGTTTCAGCATAGCTTTCTCCTCCTTGTATGCTTGACGGATTTCAGCCCTTCAGCGCACCGCTCATGGTGCCCTTGGTGAAAAATTTCAGGATCAGCGGATAGACGGCCAGAATCGGGACGATGGTCAGCAGGATCATTCCAGCACTCAGCGCCCGAATGTTGATCTGGCTTGCGCCGGTGTAGTTGACGGAGTTTTCCAGCCCGACCATGGCGATCTTGTCGCCCTCGACGACAAACTGGCGAAGTACGACCTGAAGCGGCCATTTCGATTGGTCGTTGAGATAGATCATCGGCCGGAAGAAGTCGTTCCAGTGAAACACGAAATAGAACAGCGCGATGGTGGCCAGAGCGGACTTCGAGACGGGCAGCGCGATGTGCCAGAACGTCTGGAACGCATTGGCACCGTCAAGTTCCGCTGCTTCCAGTATCTCGCTCGGAACCTCCTCGAAAAACCGGATCAGGATGATCAGGTACCAGGCGTTGACCACCTTGAAGAGGATGACGGACCAGTAGCTGTCGATGAGCCCGAGCCGCTTGTTGAGAAAGTAGTCCGGAATGATGCCCGGGTCGAAAACGATGGTGACGAGCACGAACACGAGGATCACCCGCCGCCCCGGCAACCCGGGACGCGACAGCGCCCAGGCCATCAGCGCGGTGAAACAGACCCCAAGCGCCGTGCTGGTGAGGGTGATGAAGATGGAATTCATCACCCCGCGCTGCACGGACGGATTGGTGATCAGAAGCTGCCAGACCTCAAGCGAAAAACCGTTCGGAACGATGGTGAGACCGCTCATCCCCGCCACTTTGGACGGATCGGAAAGCGACACGGCCAAAAGATTGAGCAATGGCTGAACCATCACGATAGCAAGCAGAAACAGGGTTGAAAGAATGATTGCATATTCGGCCCGCTCAAGCGGTGTCCTGCGAATCCTGTTGGCAGCCATCACCAGACTCCCTTGCCGGTCAGTTTTTTGGAAAGAAGATGCGCGCCCGTGATCAGCAACATCCCGAGAGCGGCCTTGAACAGGCCGGCGGCCGTGGCCAGGGAATATTGTCCCGTCTGCAGGCCGATCCGGTAGACATAGGTATCGAGGATATCGATATGGCTGCGGACGATGTCGTTGGTGAAGTTGATGACCTGGTTGAGATCGGCATTGAGGAACATGCCGGCATTCAGGATGAACAGTGTCGCGATGGTGGGAACAATACCCGGAATCGTCACATAGAGGATTTTCTGCCAGCGGTTGGCGCCATCGATCTCGGCGGCCTGATAAAGCTCCTGATCGATGGCCATGATGGCGGCAAGATAGAGAAGGCTGTCCCACCCGGCCGAACGCCAGATTTCCGAAAAGACCAGCACCCAGCGGATTGTCCCATTCTCCGTCATGAAGGAGACCGGCTGTATCCCGAAGAAGCCGGTCACTTCATTGACCGCGCCCGTGCTTGGAGAAAGAACCGCAATGAAAATGCCCGCGATGACCACCCAGGACAGGAAATGCGGCAGATAGATCGCCGACTGCAGGAACTTGCGCGTTCCCGTGCCCCGCACCTCGTTCAGCAGCAATGCGACGAGGATCGGCACCGGAAAGACGAACACGATCTTCATGGCCGAGATGATCAGCGTATTGGCAAGCACCTGCCAGAAGATCGGAGAGGAGAACAGCAGTTCAAAATGCTTCAACCCGACCCAGATATTCGGCGGAATGATGCGCAGCTGCTCGAAGGCGATCTTCGCTTCCCAGATCGGCATGTAATGGAAGATGAAGAAGAAGATCAGCGCCGGCGCCATCATGGCATAATAGGGCCACCATTCGCGGATCGATTTTCCTCTTTTTTTGGGAACGTTCCCAAATTTAACGCCAACGGATGGCGATACCACTCCCTGGTTCATTGCAGAATTACCTCCCTACGCCACCCGGCCGACTTTTGCAGCCGAAAGGTTGGCCACCGATCCCCGCTCCACGACGCGGCACGGCACATAAATACGATGATGATCCGAACGGCCAGCCATTTCCTCAAACAGGCTGATGACCGCGGTCGACCCGATCTGCCGTCCGTCCTTTTCAATCGTGGTCAAACCAGGCCAGGAAAAGGCACCGGACGGAATTCCGTCAAAGCCGAGAATGGAGACGTCATCCGGGCAGGAAAGGCCAGCTTCCCGAACCGCCAGAATTGCGCCTAAAGCCATGAGATCATTAGCGCAAAAGACAGAAAGCGGCTTGCCTTTATCGGCCGCGGCCAGAAGCTTGTGCATCGCCAGCCTGCCGCCATCGACGGTATAGTCGCTATCTTCCGTCCTCAATACCGATGGATCCATGTCCAGTTCGACACAATGATCATGAACCGCCCTCAGGAACCGGGCGCGCGCCAGGCGAGACTTGGGGCCGAGGATCAGGGCCGGGTTCCTGTGGCCATGGGCCAGCAATATATCCATGCCGAGGCGTACACCCTGGGCTATGTCGGAACCAACGCTTGACGTATCGGGGAAGCGCTCCGCGCTCGAACCGATCAGCACGAAGGGCATTCCAAAGCGATCAAGGTCGTCGAGATTGTCGGCCACAGGGTTGATGATCGCACCATCGACACGCGCCTGTCGCAGCGCCCGAAAATGCGAAGCTTCCTTTGCCGCGTCCCAGTCGGACGAGAACACCAGCAGCGACACACCCTCCTGAGCCGCACGATCCTGCGCGCCACGCGCGACTTCAGCCCAGAACGGGTTGGTAATATCGGGGATGACCAGCCCGAGCAGACCGCTCCGGCCGGAACGCATGCCCACGGCGAGATGATTGCGCTCGTAACCCGTGGCCAGAACCGCCGCGCGAACCCGCTCGGCCGCCTCGTCAGAAATGTTCGGTGAGCCGGCGAGAACGCGGGCGACCGTGCTTTTCGACACGCCCGCCTTTTTCGCGACATCAACGATGGTCGCTCTCCGGCCCGCTTCATTTCCCAATTTAAATCCTCCCACACGGCAAAGACGACACTTCACCGATTGACGTGGGAACGTTACCACGACAAAATGCGGGAGACAATAGCAATTTTGAAGTGGCTTGGCCGCATCCCCGAACAGGAGAGAATGACGTTCATGATTACGGTGCTGGGTTCAATCAATATCGACCTTGTGGCGCGGACGCAGCGCCTGCCCCGGCCGGGAGAAACCGTCGCCGGCGAAGCCTTTGCCGTCGAAGCGGGAGGGAAAGGCGCAAACCAGGCGCTGGCGGCGCGGCGTGCGGGTGTGGATGTCCGGCTTGTCGGGGCCGTCGGTCAGGATCCTTTCGCGGACATGGCGCTCGCATTGCTGGATGAAGCGGGGGTCGATCTCTGGAACGTAAGACGCCTGCAAACGCCAACCGGCACGGCGCTGATCAGCGTCACCGGCGATGGCGAAAACGCGATCATCGTGGTTCCCGGCGCCAATGGCGAACTTGCCGGCACCGATGTGGACACGGCAATCGCCGCGATGCAGGAGGGCGACGTATTGATGCTGCAGCTGGAAATACCGGTGCCGGTGGTGGAGCGCGCGCTTGTTCTGTCCCGTCAGAAGGGCGTGACCACCATTCTCAACCTGGCGCCCGCCTTGCCAGAAGCTTCAGCCCTTGCAGCGCTTGCCGACATCGTCATCGCAAATGAAACGGAGTTTCAGCTCCTCGTCGGCGGCGATCCACTGGCCCTGGAAGACCTTGATGCAAAGCTGAAAGATCTGCACGGAATATCCGGACAGAGCTTTATCGTGACGATGGGCGCAGAAGGCGTTACCGCCATTCATGAAGGGCAGATCCACCGGACCAAAGGGCTGACGATAACGCCGGTCGACACCGTCGGGGCGGGAGATACCTTCTGCGGTTATCTGGCCGCATCAATCGCCGCCCGCCTGCCCTTCCCCGACGCGCTCCACCGGGCGGCGGCTGCCGGATCGCTCGCCTGCACCCGGCCGGGCGCGCAGAAGGCGATCCCGACGGGTTTCGAAGTCCAGTCAGCCATTGGCTAGAGCATGCGGCAGGAAGGAAGGGCGGTACCCGTCCTCGTCTTGACGTAGCTCTTCGTGGCGCGGCCATCTGGTCGTGTCCGACCTTGCCGTTGACGATGGTCGGAGCGACGGCTGTCTCGTGCGAACGTTGAGTGAGTTTGCCGTCCTCGCTCGGGTGTGCACGGCGACTTACTTCGCTTTGAAAGCAATCGAACCACGGACCTGCTCTCGTATTAGGCCAGCAGGCCATCATTCGTTATTTCGATCAAGTTCTCTTTTTGGAAAGTCTCGTGACCCGGCTTGAACAGCACCAATTGGGGCCAAGTAAAGCCGGTACTCTTGCTCACGAAAATGGGTGGTTTTCCTTTTGGACTGTACTCGATCACGAAGCCCGCCAATTCCAGTCCAAGCGAGGGCATTATCACGCTATTGTGGTTCCAGAAAACTGACCCTGCCGCTCTTCCGAGTGCTGAATAGACGCGTTTCGGATCGTCCCGGAATATCGAGACGTCTTGGAACCGGACGTCAATTATGTCGGACTGCCCGATGGAGAGAAAGGTCAGAACTCCTTCTTGAAATGAGCAGAGTGGGGCGTCGCGATCACGAAATTCATTAATTGCCGAACCGCCGTTAGGTAATGTTTCCTCGGTCGTTTCATCGATAGGTCCCATCACATTCTCAAACTCGGCAACTTGGGCCTGTGTCATGCCGAATTCGAGCGGCCCCAGACCTTTATGAGGGTTGACGGTCCAAATTTCAGTCACAGTGTGTTTCCTTGTGTTCTTTACCTTCTGGGCGAAATTTCATCTCTGCATCTCCTGATGCGATGCGGCGTCGACACAGGCACGCCTAGCGCAGTACACCCGTTCCGCAGGTGACTTGCTGGAGCGGGCGAGCATATATTCGGCCTCTTCAATGCGCGAGGTGGACGAGGTGGACGAGCCGAACACACGGTCATGATCCGCCTCGATCGACTGGGTTCTGAGTTTCTGCGCCCGCTCGGCCTCTTCAACCGTGCTGATCCGGGCCGGATATTCATAAAGCTCGCGCTTCGTCGCATCCGGCATCTGCACCAGCGACGGCGTCATCGTGCCCGGCACCATGCCCGGCGTCTCGAAGTTCCAGTCCGCGCCCGCCCGCTGGCCCGA
>NZ_QKML01000022.1:0-47182 GCF_003208455.1 Rhizobium sp. UGM030330-04 | reverse complement strand
TTGGAAAGGTTTTGTCGTGAAGGAACACACCCGAAAGATCACGCCGGTTCTTCTTGCTGGCGGTGCCGGTTCGCGTCTCTGGCCTGTCTCGCGTGATCAGCTGCCGAAGCAGTTCCAGCCGCTGGTCGGCAATCTTTCGACCTATCAGCAGACGCTGATGCGGGTGGGCGACAAGGGGCTTTATGCCGAGCCGCTCGTCATCACCAACGAGGATTTCCGTTTTTTCGCCCGCCGTCAGGCGGAAGAGATCGGCCTGCCGGCAACGGTGGTGCTTGAACCCGCCCGCCGCGACAGCGCTGCGGCCATGGCGGCTGCCGCCGTGCTGGCGGAGCGTCGCGAGCCGGGATGTCTGGTGCTGGCGCTTGCCGCCGACCATGTGGTGCTCGATGCCGACAAGTTCTCCGACGCCGTGAAACTCGGGGCCAAGGCTGCCGATCAGGGCAATATTGTCGTCTTCGGCCTGGTGCCGAGCGAGCCGCGCACCTCCTATGGCTATATCAAGCCGGGCGAGGCGATCGACGGCGAGGAGGACCTGAGCACGGTCGACGCCTTCGTGGAAAAGCCTGACATGAAGACGGCGATCTCCTATCTGGAAAAGGGCTATCTCTGGAACTCCGGCAACTTCCTGTTCCGCTCCGATGTGATGATCGCCGAACTCAAGGCCTTCGCGCCGGAGATTCTTTCGGCGGTGACGCAGGCGGTCGAGCAATATGAAAGCGACCTCGGTTTTGTGCGTCTGCATCAGGAAAGCTTCGAGGCCTCGCCGAAAAATTCCATCGACTATGCGGTGATCGAAAAAACCAGACGCATGGCGGTGGTGCATGGCCATTTCCGCTGGTCGGATATCGGCAGCTGGGATGCGATCTGGGAGATCGCCGACAAGCGCGGCAATGACAATGCGCTGGAAGGCGATGGCGTCTTCATCGATTCCGAAGGCTGCCTCATTCACTCCACGCAACTGCTGACGACGGTGGTGGGGGCGAAGGATCTGGTGGTGGTGGCCACCAAGGATGCGGTTCTGGTGGTGCCGAAGAACCGGGTGCAGGATGTGAAGGGTCTGGTGGAGACGCTGAAGGACGGCGAACATGCGCCGCGGACGCAGAGCCACAAGCGTGTTTATCGTCCCTGGGGTTATATCGAACACATGTATGTGGACGAACGTTACCGGGTCGGCCACATCACGGTCGATCCCGGCCATCGGATCTCGTTCCAGAAACATTATCATCGCTCGGAACACTGGATCGTGGTCAAGGGCACGGCGACGGTGACGATGGGCGAGGAAACGCGGCTTCTGACGGAAAACCAGTCGGTCTATATCCCGATCGGTCAGCCGCACCGTCTGGCAAACGAGGGCCAGATCCCGCTCGAACTGGTCGAAATCCAGACCGGGGCCTATATCGGTGAGGATGATGTCATCCGCATCGAGGATGATTACAAGCGGCAATAATATCGCCGGCCGCATTGAAGCCGTATGATCGAAGGCGAGCCGGAGTGCTGTCCGGCTCGCCTTTTCCGTTCACGAAGCCAATGCGTTCACACAATGGGCAAAGGCATGGGAAAACATCGCCGCCTCCAGTCCCTGGCGCCAGAACAGCCATCCGAACAACAGGCCGGGTATGAAATTGGTGAGCAGGATCACGGCGATCAGTGCCGGTTGCGGCTGGGCGGCGATAGCGAACAGAAACGGCAGATGACCGGCGGCGAAGAGGGCGGCTGCCATGATGACGGCGGCCCACAAAATCGGCGGACGGACTTCTCCCTTGCCTGTCAGACGCCAGAGCACCCACGCGAAAAATGACATCAGGCCCCATCGGGTCAGCAATTCCTCGGTAATCCCGCCATAGAGTATCCGGGTTGCCAGCGGCACGGGAAAAGCGCTCATGCCCGCCACCGTCGCCGTATCTGTCACTGATGGCAGGATAATCCGTGCATAGGCGATCATCAGGAGGCCGACAGCAAGCCCGGTGAGCAGCGCGGCCGGCAACTGTCTTTGCAGCACGAGGCGTTGGTTATGTCCCCGCAGTAACGCGTCGATCAGCGGTGTACCAAGCCCGACCTTTGCCGCAAGAGCCTGACCGACCGCAACGGCAGCCACGGTCAGTATCGTCGGTTGCACAAGTATCAGCGCGCGCATCATCTGCGAAAGTTGCTCTCCCGGCACAAGCTGCGCGAAACTTGCCAGCCATAGCGAGGCGACCCCCATCAGGCCGATGATCAAAAGAATGTGCCAGTTTTTCATTTTCGTTTTGCCCATTTATCCGCAGACCCGGTATCGATGCGGGAGACGGCCACAGCCTCAGACTTTAAAGAGCCAGCATTGCCAGTAAGTTACGCGATGAAATGAGGATTTTCCCGCCGCCGGCCCGCACGGTTTCCCGGCCTGTACAAGCCCCGAAATGACCCTGAATAGATTCGTATCTTAGGCGGTTGCCTAATCAAAAATCTTCGCATACGTTCCAACTGCAACGTTTCAGTGAGGGAGGAGACTCATGCGAATGCGTGTTATTTCTGCGGCCTTTTTGGCCAGTGTCATGATTCCGGCGGGCATGGCCGGGGCCACCGATCTTGAGGTGACCCATTGGTGGACATCGGGCGGCGAAGCCGCAGCGGTGGCCGAGCTTGCCAAGGCTTTCGATGCGACCGGCAATAAATGGGTGGATGGCGCGATTGCCGGTTCGGGCGGCACGGCCCGTCCGATCATGATCAGCCGCATCACCGGCGGCGACCCGATGGGCGCCACGCAGTTCAACCATGGCCGGCAGGCGGAAGAGCTGGTGCAGGCCGGCCTGATGCGCGACCTTTCCGACGTTGCCGAAAAGGGCAAGTGGAAAGAGGTCATCAAGCCGGCAAGCCTGCTCGACAGCTGCACGATCGACGGCAAGATTTATTGCGCGCCGGTCAACATCCATTCCTGGCAATGGCTGTGGCTTTCCAACGAAGCCTTCAAGAAGGCGGGCGTCGAGGTTCCGAAGAACTGGACGGAATTCGTCGCGGCCGGACCGGCGCTGAAAAAGGCCGGCATCCAGCCGCTCGCCCTTGGCGGGCAGGCATGGCAGGCAAACGGCCTGTTCGACACGCTGACGCTTTCGATTGGCGGCAAGGACCTCTATCAGAAAGTCTATGGCGACAAGGATGCCGAAGCGGCAGCCGGCCCCGAGATGGCGAAGATTTTCGCGGCGGCCGTCGAGGCCCGCGATATGGCCAAGGGCACCAATGTTCAGGACTGGAACCAGGCCACCAACATGGTGATAACAGGCAAGGCCGGCGGCCAGATCATGGGTGACTGGGCGCAGGGCGAATTCCAGCTGGCCAACCAGAAGGCCGGTACGGATTATTCCTGCCTGCCGGGTCTCGGCCTCAACGACTATATCACCACGGGCGGCGACGCCTTTTATTTCCCGGTGCTGAAGGACGAGGCGAAAACCAAGGCGCAGGACGTGCTGGCAGAAACCATCGTCGATCCGAAAACGCAGGTCGTCTTCAACCTGAAGAAGGGCTCGCTGCCGATCCGTGGCGACGTCGATCTCAATGCCGCCAATGACTGCATGAAGAAGGGTCTGGAAATTCTGGCCAAGGGCAATGCGCTGACCAGCACCGACCAGCTGGTTTCTGCCGATACGCAGAAACAGAAGGAAGACCTGATGGCGGAATTCTTCGCGGGCTCGATGTCGGCGGAAGATGGGCAGAAGCGTTTCGCGAGCATTATCAGCTCGGCTGACTGATTGTGATCTCTCCGGATCGGGGAGTGGTTCGCCGCTCCCCGATCCAACGTCCGGTCTGTGCGATAATTACCGGCACGGACCAGGTTTCATGCGGCGAGGTTTTTTGCTTGGCTGCGAACTGTAACGTTACAGGAGGAGGTAACATGGCAGGACAAGCGCGCTCCGGGCGCCCCAATCAGCTCTTTCGCAATCTTAATTCCAAGATTGCCTCCATTCCCATGATCTTGACCGCCATGGTGATCTTTCTCGGCGGCACGATCTGGACGGTGGTTTATTCCTTCACCAATTCCAAGCTTCTGCCGCGCGCGAGTTTCATCGGTTTCGACCAATATGAGCGTTTGTGGGCCGCGCCGCGCTGGATCGTATCCATCCAGAATCTGGCGATCTACGGCGTGCTGTCGCTGATCTTCAGCCTTGTCATCGGCTTTGTGCTGGCGGCGCTCATGGATCAGAAAATCCGTTTCGAAAACACCTTCCGCACCATTTTCCTCTATCCCTTCGCCCTGTCCTTCATCGTCACCGGCCTTGTCTGGCAATGGCTGCTGAACCCGGAATTCGGCATCCAGTCCGTGGTCCGCTCGATGGGCTGGGAAAGCTTCACCTTCGATCCGCTCTATAATTCCCAGATCGTCATCTACGGCATCCTGATTGCCGCGCTCTGGCAGGGCACGGGGCTCGTCATGTGCCTGATGCTGGCGGGCCTTCGTGGTATCGATGAGGATATCTGGAAGGCGGCGCGCGTCGACGGCATTCCGATGTGGAAGACCTATATTCTCATCATCATTCCCATGATGCGGCCGGTCTTCATCACCACGCTGGTCATCATCGCCAGCGGCATCGTCAAGGTCTACGATCTGGTGGTGGCGCAGACCAGCGGCGGGCCGGGTATCGCCTCGGAAGTGCCGGCGAAATATGTCTATGACTACATGTTCCAGGCGCAAAATCTGGGGCAGGGCTTCGCAGCCTCCACCATGATGCTTCTGACGGTCGCGATCATCATCATTCCATGGGCCTACCTCGAATTCGGAGGCAAGAAGCGTGGCTAATATCAGCACATTGAACACGGTTGTTGCCGCAAATGATGCGGTTTCCAAGGAGCTTTCCGGCCCGCGCGGCAAGAAGCCGAAGAAGGCTTTTTCCCGCCGCAACATCATTCTCTACGGCACGCTGTTCGTGGCTGCCGCCTATTATCTGCTGCCGCTCTACGTGATGGTGGTCACCTCTCTGAAGGGTATGCCGGAAATCCGGCTCGGCAACATTTTCGCGCCACCGGTGGAAATCACCTTCGAGCCCTGGGTGAAGGCCTGGGCCAATGCCTGTACCGGCTTGAACTGCGACGGGCTTTCGCGTGGCTTCTGGAATTCGGTGCGTATCCTCGTGCCATCGGTGGTGATCTCGATCATCGTCGCTTCCGTCAGCGGCTACGCCATGGCCAACTGGAAATTCAAGGGATCGGAACTGTTCTTCTCGATCCTCATCATCGGTGCGTTCATTCCCTATCAGGTGATGATCTATCCGATCGTCATCGTGCTGCGTGAAATGGGTGTCTACGGCACGCTGACCGGCCTCGTCATGGTTCACACCATCTTCGGCATGCCGATCCTGACGCTGTTGTTTCGCAATTACTTCGCCTCGCTGCCGGAGGAATTGTTCAAGGCGGCGCGTATCGATGGCGCGAATTTCTGGCAGATCTATTTCCGCATCATGCTGCCCATGTCGCTGCCGATCTTCGTCGTGGCGATGATCCTGCAGGTGACCGGCATCTGGAACGACTTCCTGTTCGGCGTGGTGTTCACGCGGCCGGAATATTACCCGATGACGGTGCAGCTCAATAACATCGTCAACTCCGTGCAGGGCGTGAAGGAATACAACGTCAACATGGCCGCAACCCTTCTGACGGGTGCCGTGCCGCTGATCGTTTATTTCGTCTCCGGCAGGCTATTCGTGCGCGGCATTGCCGCAGGCGCAGTAAAAGGTTGAGCTATATGAACAAAAGCGTTTCCATCCGCGATCTTTCCCTGTCCTTCGGTGCCGTTACCGTGCTGAAAGACCTCAATCTCGATATTTACGACGGTGAGTTCCTCGTGCTGCTCGGCTCTTCCGGCTGCGGCAAGTCGACCCTTCTCAATTGCATCGCCGGGCTTCTGGAGCCGACCGACGGGCAAATCTTCATCAAGGACCGCAACGTTACCTGGGAGGAGCCGAAGGATCGCGGCATCGGCATGGTGTTCCAGTCCTATGCGCTTTATCCGCAGATGACGGTGGAGAAGAACCTGTCCTTCGGCCTTCAGGTCGCCAAGGTGCCGAAAGAGGAAATCGACCGCCGCGTCAAAAGGGCGGCCGGCATCCTCCAGATCGAGCCGCTGCTGAAACGCAAACCGGCCGAGCTTTCCGGCGGCCAGCGCCAGCGTGTCGCCATTGGCCGGGCGCTGGTGCGGGATGTGGATGTGTTCCTGTTTGACGAACCGCTTTCCAACCTCGACGCCAAGCTGCGCTCGGAGCTGCGCGTGGAAATCAAGCGGCTACACCAGTCGCTGAAGAACACCATGATCTATGTGACGCACGATCAGATCGAGGCGCTGACGCTGGCGGATCGCATCGCCATCATGAAAAGCGGCGTCATCCAGCAGCTGGCTGACCCCGTCACCATCTATAACAAGCCGCGGAACCTCTTCGTTGCCGGTTTCATCGGTTCGCCGTCGATGAATTTCCTGCGTGGCGAGTTGATCGAGAAGGACGGTAAGGTGGTCTTCACCACCAATGGCGTGACTTTCGCGCTTGAGGGCTATCATGCGGAAACGCCGCTTGCCGCCGGCCGTGCCGTGGTACTCGGCGTGCGCCCCGAACATGTCCGTGTCGATGCCGATATCCTCAGTGGCGAAGTGCATGAGGCCGTTGTCGATATCGAGGAGCCGATGGGCGCCGACAATCTGATCTGGCTGAAACATGCCGGGCATACCATGTCCGTGCGTGTCGGTGGCCACAGGCGGTTTTCGCCGGGCACGAAGGTGCGCCTCGGCCTCGACATGGCCATGGCGTCGCTGTTCGACGCGCAAAGCGAGGAACGGCTTTAGGCGCCCTACTTTTCCCCCACACACAATCCCAAGACCAACATCTCTATGGAGGAGACAATGACAGAACTCGGTTTTCAGCTTTACAGCGCCCGCAATTTCCAGCCGTTTTCCAATATTCTGAAGAAGCTTTCGGCGGCGGGTTACAAACAGGTCGAAGGTTATGGCGCCATGTATGCCTCGCTGGATGATGCCGGTTTGAAGGGCCTGCGCGCCGAACTTGATGCCAACGGCCTTTCCATGCCGACGGGTCATTTCGGCCTCGATCTTCTTGAGGGCGATCCGAAAAAGGCGCTCAATATTGCCAAGGTTCTGGGCGTGGAGGCGATCTATTGCCCTTACCTGATGCCCGACCAGCGCCCGGCGGATGCCGCAGGCTGGTTCGCTTTCGGCAAGCGCCTGCAGGAAGCCGGCAAGCCTTTCGTGGATGCCGGGCTGATTTTCGGCTGGCATAACCACGATTTCGAGTTCAAGGCGCTTGCCGATGGCTCCACCCCGCAGGAGCAGATTCTGGCCGGCGGACCGGACCTGAAGTGGGAAGCGGATATCGCCTGGATTATCAGAGGCAATGCCGATCCGCTCGCCTGGATCGAGAGTTACGGCAAGCGCATCACCGCCGTGCACGTGAAGGACATCGCACCGTCGGGCGAGAATGCGGATGAAGACGGCTGGGCCGATGTCGGCCATGGCACGGTGGACTGGAAGGGCCTCGTCGCGGCGCTGAAGGCGAAATCCGCGACGAAACATTTCGTGGTCGAACACGACAATCCAAAAGACATCGACCGGCTGATCACCCGCTCGATCGCCTCGTTCAAAACCTACTAAGTCTCACATTTCGGAGTTTCATCATGGCCAGGGATCTTGGCGTCGGCATCATCGGATGCGGCAATATCTCGTCTGCATATTTTTCGCTGGCACCGCTCTTCAAGGGTATCAAGGTGCTCGCCTGCGCCGACCTCAACCGCAATGCGGCGGAGCTGAGGGCAGAAGAATTCGGTGTTGTCGCGCAGTCCATCGAGGAACTGCTCGCCAACAAGGACATCGACGTGGTGGTGAACCTCACCATTCCAGCCGCGCATTTTCCGGTGTCGAAAGCAGCCCTCGAGGCGGGCAAGCATGTCTATTCGGAAAAGCCGCTGGTGCTGTCACTGGAGGAGGGCGAGGAGCTGCGGCGCATCGCCCGGGAGAAGAACCTCTCCGTCGGCTGCGCGCCGGACACGTTCCTCGGCGGTGCGCATCAGCTTGCCCGACAATACATCGACGACGGCAAGGTCGGGCGCATCACGTCAGGCACGTGCCATGTGATGAGCCCCGGCATGGAGATGTGGCACCCCAATCCGGGCTTCTTCTTCCTGAAGGGCGGCGGGCCGATCCTCGATCTCGGCCCCTATTACGTTGCCAATCTCATCAACCTCATAGGCCCGGTCAAACGTGTCGGCGCGCTGACCACGATGGCGAACCCCACGCGCACAGTGACCAGCCAGCCACTCAACGGTGAGATCATTCCGGTCGAAACACCGACCAATATCCATGCGCTGCTGGAATTCGTGAACGGCGCGACGATCACGCTTTCGGCCAGCTGGGATGTCTGGTCGCATCGCCACGCCAATATGGAGCTTTATGGCACGGAAGGCTCGATCTACGTGCCGGACCCGAACTTCTTCGGCGGCGTGGTCGAAGCCAGCGGCCGCGACAAGAACATCCAGCCGCTGGAAAACTGGGCGCATCCCTTCGGCATTGCCAACCAGGAAAGCCCGAACGGGCCGCGCGCCAATTACCGCACGGCAGGCCTTGCCGATATGGCGATTGCAATCCTTGAAGGCCGCGATGCTCGTTGCTCGCTTGATCGCTCGCTGCACGGTATAGACGTGATGACCTCGATCCTGAAATCAGGGGAAGAGGGCCGCTTCATCGAGATGACGACCACCTGCACCCAGCCGGCGGCACTCGGCATCGAGGAGGCGCGGGCGCTGCTGCGCTAAGCCCCCGTTTACAAAAAAGAAGGCCCGGCGTACTGCCAGTCCGCCGGGCCTTCCCCGCTCAGCCGGTTGCGGCGAGCGTCGCGTGTTCGCGCTTGAACTCCTTAAAAGCCGATGAAAAGCCCCAGCCACCGTGCAACGGTTCTAATCATCCAGATCAGGAACACGAACGGGGCTATGCCAACCGCTGCGACGAGTGCCGCCGAGGCGACAACCAGCGCAGCGGTGAGATTGCGCCTGAACCGATGGCGTTTTGTGTCGAGGGCCTTATCCATGGCGAATGGCGGCAACCAGCCCGCGAATGGTGAGCATGACGTGAAGCATGCCCGCCATCGCCATCAGCAGGCCGGTGCCGAGAGAGCTGAGATTGCTCAGCGAAAACAGAAATGTATCAGCCGCCACCATTGGCAGGACCCTTCAAGAACAGCAAATTCGGCATTGTTCTAGATCGCGCCGGTTTCCCGCTTATGTCCCGTTTGTTTCATCTTGTTGCTGTGACGGGGCATTTTTGTGATGGCGCGGATTGGCCTCATATCCGCAAGGCCCTTCACAAGCCTGTCGGTTTGGTTTAAAGCCGCTCCCCGTAATCCGGTCGCAGCCCACCCGGTCAAAACAAGGGATCCCAAATTATGAAAACCATCGTCATCTGCTCCGGCGGATTGGACTCCGTTTCGCTTGCGCA
This sequence comes from Rhizobium sp. UGM030330-04, assembly GCF_003208455.1. Classification (NCBI taxonomy): domain Bacteria; kingdom Pseudomonadati; phylum Pseudomonadota; class Alphaproteobacteria; order Hyphomicrobiales; family Rhizobiaceae; genus Rhizobium; species Rhizobium sp. UGM030330-04. The sequence goes on along the minus strand of NZ_QKML01000022.1, from coordinate 37,728 downwards.
TAAAATCGCGGCGGAACACGAACTTCTCGCTCTCGTCTCCTTCGATTATGGCCAGCGCCACAGGAAGGAGCTGGAATACGCGGCCGATTGCGCAAGGCGTCTCGGCGTGCCGCATCATGTCATCGATATCAGAACCATCGGCGCGCATCTCACCGGCTCGGCGCTCACCGACGACGTGGAGGTGCCTGATGGCCACTACGCGGAAGAGACCATGCGCTCCACCGTGGTGCCGAACCGCAACGCCATCATGCTCACCATCGCTTTCGGGCTGGCCGCCGCGCAGCAGGCGGATGCGGTGGCGATTGCCGTGCATGGCGGCGACCATTTCATCTACCCCGATTGCCGGCCGGGCTTCATCGACAGCTTCAATGCCATGCAGGCGCATGCGCTTGAGGGGTATGCCGACGTCAAGCTCTTTGCGCCCTATGTCACCGTTTCCAAGGCGGCGATTGTGACCGATGGTGCGAAATACGGCACGCCGTTTGGCGAAACATGGTCCTGTTACAAGGGCGGCTTGCGCCACTGCGGCCGTTGCGGCACCTGCGTCGAACGGCGCGAGGCCTTTCATCTGGCCGGCGTTACCGACCCGACCGACTATGAGGACCCGGATTTCTGGGTAGCGGCCACCCATGCCTTTGCGGCACAGGAGGTGCGCTGATGTTCCGCATCACCAAGGAGTTTCACTTCTCCGCCTCGCATCAGTTGAAAAGCCTGCCCTCAGATCACCAGTGTAACCGCCTGCACGGGCACAATTACATTGTCGAGGTGGAATTATCAGGCGAAGCACTGAACGAGCATGGCTTCGTGCGCGATTATCACGAGCTTGCGCCACTGAAGCGCTATATCGACGATCATTTCGACCACCGCCACCTGAACGACGTTCTCGGCCATGACCGGGTGACGGCGGAATATCTGGCGAAGCATTTTTACGACTGGTGCAAGGATCGCCTGCCGGAAACCAGCGCCGTGCGGGTGAGCGAAACCGCCAAGACCTGGGCGGAATACCGGCCATGACGGTGGCTGCACACAAGATTGCAGCCAAGGAAACCACAATCCGCATCAGCGAAATCTTCGGCCCGACCATTCAGGGTGAGGGTTTGCTGATCGGTCTGCCAACGGTTTTCGTGCGTACCGGCGGCTGTGATTATCGCTGCTCCTGGTGCGATACGTTGCATGCGGTCGACAGTGATTACCGCGACACGTGGAAACCGCTGTCGGTCGAGGCGATCTGGCAGGAGGTACGGCGGCTTTCCGGTGGTGTGCCGCTGACGGTGTCACTTTCAGGCGGCAATCCGGCTATCCAGCCGCTCGCGGCTCTGATCGCCAGGGGACAGGACGAGGGGTATCGCTTCGCGCTGGAAACGCAGGGCAGCATCGCGAAAGACTGGTTTGCTGGTCTCGATCATCTGGTTTTAAGCCCCAAGCCGCCATCAAGCGGCATGGAAACGGACTGGCGGGCTTTCGAGGACTGTCTTGCCGCGGCCGGCGAGGGGCCGCAGGTGGCGCTGAAGATCGTGGTGTTCGACGATGCGGATTATGCCTATGCCAAGGCAGCGTCCGCGCGTTTCCCGCATCTGCCGGTTTATCTTCAGCCCGGCAACCATACCCCGCCGCCGCCCGATGATGACGATGCGCGCGTGGATATCGATGGGGTGATGGACCGGATGTTATGGCTGGTGGACAAGGTCAGCGAAGACCGCTGGTTTTCCGCCCGCGTGCTGCCGCAGCTGCATGTCCTGTTGTGGGGGAACAAGCGCGGGGTTTGAGGGAGTTATAAGGTCCCTCCGTCATGCCGGTCCCCGGAACAAGTCCGAGGATGATCCGGCATCCAGTCACGGCGCGTCTGCTCCGGGAAAAGAGTATTTTGCGATCAAAGGCTTGATCGCGCTGGACCCCGGATCAAGTCCGGGGTGACGGAGAGCGAGGAGCGCCCTTTGCGGCAATCCATGCGGCGGCTTGCGCCGCCGCACTTTCGAAAATCAAGCCGAAACAGCCACCTCGCGCCGTTCCCGATCCGCGATGATCGATAGATCGAGCACCTTCTGCAGATTGGCGGCATGGCGGAAGTCTGGATCGGCGGGGCCGCCTTCCATGACGGCCTTGGCGAATTTTTCATAATTCGTCGGCACGGGGTCGACATCGATCGTCTTCCAGATTGCCTTTTCCACATCCTCGCCGATGCAGGCACGCAGGCTGGAATAGTCGGGCGTGTGGATGACTTCCAGCGCACCCTTGTCGCCATGGATGCGTAGACGCAGTTCGTTCAAGTGCCCCGTCGCCCAGCGGCTGGCATGGATGACGCCCATGGCGCCGTTTTCCAGTTCGGCGGTCATGGTGAAGCTGTCATTGGCGTCGAGGTCGTAGACGCCTATTTTATTGCCTTCATATTTGTCGAATGTCTTCAGCCGCGTGAAGATGCGTTCCACATCGCTGCCCGCGCCATAGGAGGCGAAGTCGAGAATGTGGATGCCGACATCGCCCAGCACGCCGTTGGAGCCATGCTTGGTGGAAAGCCGCCACAGCCACTTGCTCTCCGTCATCCAGTCGCCCCAGGCCTTGGAAACGAGCCAGCTCTGGAGATAGGAGGCTTCCAGATGCCGCACCTTGCCGATCTTGCCTGCCAGCACCATCTCACGTGCCGCCTGCAAGGGGGCGACGTTGCGATAGGTTAGGTTGACCATGGCGACGAGGCCGGCTTTTTCGGCGGCGTCGGCCATTTCGGCGGCCTTGGCGTAGTTTTCCGCCAGCGGCTTTTCGCAGAAGACATGCTTGCCGGCCGCCAGCAGTTTCAGGCTGGTGGGATGGTGGATGGCATCCGGCGTGACATTCGCTGCCGCGTCGAATTCACCCCAGGCAATGGCGTCATCCAGCGAGGTGAAGGAGAGCGGGATGTTGTGGCGGAGCGCAAAGCCGCGCACCACCACATCGTCCACATCCACCGCCGCGACCAGTTCGACGCCGGGGATTTGCGAGAAATAGGTGGCATGGTTGTTGGCCATGCCGCCGGTTCCGAGAATGAGAAGTCTCATGGCTTTTTACCTGTAACCTGCTTCGCCTGCCTTGTGCAGCTTGGGGCCGCGTTCTTCGATCGGCTCCAGCGCCTTGTCGACGGGAACATTGGGGGCATCGTGAATGCTCTTCAGTGTGCCAACCGGATTATAGGCCCATTTCACCGAGTTGCTGATGACCTTCTGGACATTGGCATCGTGATAGGTGGGGTAGGTCTCGTGGCCGGGGCGGAAATAGAAGATATTGCCGGCGCCGCGACGCCAGGTGAGGCCGGAACGGAAGACTTCGCCGCCCTGGAACCAGGAAATGAACACGGTTTCCAGCGGCTCCGGCACGGAGAACTGCTCGCCGTACATTTCCTCGTTTTCCAGCTCGAAATGCTCAGGCAGGCCGGCGGCAATCGGGTGGCGCGGATTGATCGTCCACAGACGCTCGCGTTCGCCCGCCTCACGCCATTTCAGCGCGCAGGGCGTGCCCATCAGCCGCTTGAACGGCTTGGAGAAGTGGCCGGAATGCAAGACGATGAGGCCCATGCCTTCCCAGACGCGTTTGGCAACACGCTCGACGATTTCGTCCTGCACCGCGCCATGGTCCTTGTGACCCCACCAGACCAGCACGTCGGTCTTGTCGAGGCGCTCCTGTGACAGGCCATGTTCCGGTTCCTGAAGGGTGGCGGTGGTGGCGTTGATCTCGGGGTTCTGGTTCAGCGCGTCGGCGATGGTGTTGTGCATGCCGTTTGGATAGATCGAACGCACCGTCTCATTGATGTGTTCGTGGATATTTTCGCCCCATACAACGGTGTTGATGGTCATTTTCATGCTCCTCGGTGAAAGCCGGGACCTTGGGTGATCCCGGCGAAAGTGAAAAATTCAGGCGGCGCCCCGGGCGGGGTTACGGGCAAGCGCCCGGCCTTCGGCGTCAAAACGATGGATCTGCGTCGCATCCGCCACGAGGGCGATACGCTCGCCCGCTTTGCGGTCGGTCACGCCCTCTTCGCGAACGACGACGGGTTCACCGGCGCCGATCTCGACATAGATGTAGCTGTCCGACCCGAGCATTTCCGAATGCACGATCTCACCGCTCCAGCCGCTGCCGTCGGCGGTGATGGTGATGTGCTCCGGGCGGATGCCGATGGTTTTTGCGCCTTCCGTCTCGGCATATTTGCCTGACAGGAAGTTCATCTTCGGCGAGCCGATGAAGCCGGCGACGAAGGTGTTGACAGGGCTTTCGTAAAGCTCCAGCGGTGTGCCGATCTGCTCGACCCGGCCGTCGCGCAGCACGCAGATGCGGTCGGCGAGCGTCATTGCCTCCACCTGGTCGTGGGTGACGTAGATCATCGTCGTATCATGCATCGAGCGGTGCAGCTTGGCGATTTCGAGACGCGTGGCAACGCGCAATGCCGCATCGAGATTGGAAAGCGGTTCGTCGAACAGGAATACCTTCGGATCGCGCACGATGGCGCGGCCGATGGCGACACGCTGGCGCTGGCCGCCGGAAAGCTGCTTTGGCAGGCGCTCTAGATAGGGCGTGAGCTGCAGCATTTCGGCTGCCGCTTCGACGCGCTTCCTACGCTGTTCCTTGTCCGCGCCTGAGAGCTTCATGCCGAAAGCCATGTTTTCGAACACAGTCATATGCGGATAAAGCGCATAGGACTGGAAGACCATGGCGACGCCGCGCTTGGCGGGCGGCAGGCGGTTCACCGTCTCGCTATCGAAGGAAAGCGTACCACTGGTAATTTCCTCCAGCCCGCAGATGAGGCGCAAAAGCGTGGACTTGCCGCAGCCGGAGGGGCCGACGAAGACCATGAACTCGCCGGAGCGGATGTCCATGTCGATGCCCTTGATGACATCGAAGGCACCGAAGGATTTGCGAAGATCGCGCAGTTGAATGGTGGTCATTTGTTTTCTCCTAGCCTTTGACGCCGCCGGCGGTGAGGCCGGAGATGATGCGTCGCTGGAAGATCAGAACGAGGACGACGAGCGGGGCGGTGACGATGACGGAGGCCGCCATGATCGTTCCCCAGGGTATTTCGAACTGCGAGCCGCCCGACAGGAGCGCGATGGCGACAGGCACCGTGCGCTGCTCGTTCGATGAGGTGAAGGTGAGCGCGAAGAGGAACTCGTTCCACGCCGCGATGAAGGCGAGAAGCCCTGTGGTGACGAGCGCCGGCCACATCAGCGGCATGAACACCTGGGTGATGATGACCCATGGCGTCGCGCCATCGACGATCGCCGCTTCCTCGATCTCGATCGGCAGGTCGCGCATGAAGGTTGTCAGCACCCAGACCGTGAAGGGCAGGGTGAAGATCATGTAGGAAAAGATCAGCGCCAGCGGCGTGTTGAAGATGCCCGCCCAGCGGATCAGTTCGAACAGGCCGGCGAGCACGGCGATCTGCGGGAACATCGAAACCGACAGGATGGTGAGCAGCAGCAGCGCGCGGCCACGGAAGCGGACGCGGGCGAGAGCATAGGACGCCGTTACCGCAAGGAACAGCGAGAGTATGACGACGGAAGATGCGACAAACAGCGAATTGCCAAGATTGCGCAGGAACGTGCCGTTGCCGATGACGAAGCTGTAATTGGTCAGCGAGAAGTCACGCGGCCAATAATTGACCTGGAACAGCGCCGAGCCGGATTTCAGGCTCGTCAGGATCGCGTAATAAAACGGGAATACCGAAATCACCATGATGATGGCGACCAGCGCGTAGAAGGCGGTGGTTTTCAGGATGCTTGGCAGGGTCATCGCGCGGCTCCATCGGTGTTGACGCGCCCGAGCCACATGTAGATGACCGTGATCGAGGCGATGATGAGGAACAGCATGGTGGAGGCGGCGGCGCCATAGGAGAACTTGTCGAAATCGAACAGGTTCTCACGCGCCAGCACCGACATGGTGCGGGTCTGGGCATTATTCGGCGTCAGGATGTAGATGAGGTCGAATACGCGCATCGCATCCAGCATGCGAAAGATGACGGCGACCATGAGCGCGGGTCGGATCATCGGCAGGGTGACGCGGAAGAACACCTTGACCGGATGAATGCCATCCACCTTGGCCGCCTCATACATGTCCTTCGGCACCATCTGCAGGCCGGCAAGGATGAGCAGCGCCATGAAGGGCGTCGTCTTCCAGATGTCGACGATCAGCACGGCCACCATCGCGGTTTCAGGATTGGCGGTCCAGGCGATCTTGTTGGAGATCAGCCCGAGATTGAGGAACAGGTCGTTCAATATGCCGAACTGGTCGTTCAGCATCCACGCCCACATCTGCGCCGAGACGATGGTGGGAATGGCCCAGGGCACGAGAATGGCGGCGCGCACGAGGCCGCGTCCCCTAAATTCGGCATTCAGCACCAGCGCGACGATGAGGCCGAGTACCGTTTCGAGGCTGACGGAGACGGCGGTGAATTTCAGCGTGTTGAGAACCGCGCCCCACCATGCGGGATCGGCAAGCAGGCCGCGATAGATTGTGCGGCCGCTGCTGAGCGTGATCCAGGTGAGGTAGTTCTTGAGGCCGACGAACTGCGCACCCTCGAGATTGGTGAGCGACGCATCGGTGAGGCTGAACCAGACGGTGCGCACCAGCGGCCAGCCGGCCACCAGCGCCAGTACCAGAAATGTGGGGGCAAGAAACAGCCAGGCGGATTTCAGACGTTCCGACTGCAGATCGGAGCCGGTGCCGGCTGCCGCGACCGGTCTTTGAAGGGCGATGTCGTTCATGGGGATATCTCGCGGTTGGGGCGCGGGAAACGATCAGGCGAGACCATCTCCCGCGCGGGCCGGATTACCAGCCGTTGCCTTTGAGATCGGTCAGTTCAACCTCGAGAAGTTCGAGATTTTCCGCCGCCGTGCCGTTGCCGGAGAGCGTGTTGTGCACGGCACCCCAGAACTTGGCCGAAACCTCGTTATATTTCACCTTGGCCGAGGCGGAAGGACGCGGAACGGCGGTCTGGAAGATCGGCTTCCATGTCGGCATGAAGGGCTGTGCTTCGGCGACATCCTTGTCGTCGTAGAGCGAAGCGATCGTCGGCATGTTGGAGAGCTGGATCGCGCGCAGCTTCTGGGTGTCCTTCGATGCCAGGAATTTCACCAGCTGAATGGCTGCTTCCTGATCGTCGGAATATTTCGAAACGGCGAGGTTCCAGCCGCCGAGTGTCGAGGCAGGGGCTTCGCCTTCCGCGCCCGCCGGCAGCGGGGTGACGCCGAACTTGCCCTTGATGGCGCTGTCATCGCCGTTTCCAAGCGCATAGGCATAGGGCCAGTTGCGCATGAATACGGAATTGCCGGTCTGCCAGACGCCGCGCGCTTCCTCTTCCTTGTAGGCCAGCACGCCCTGCGGCGCGATGGTGCCGACCCAACCCTTGGCGGTTTCAATGGCTGCTGCCGCCTTTTCATTGTTGACGGAGATATCGCCATTGCTTTCGACGATATGGCCACCGCCTGCCGATGCGATCCATTCCAGCGCGTTGCAGGTCAGGCCTTCATAGGCGCTGCCCTGGAAAACGAAGCCCCAGAGATCCTTCTGTCCGCCCGCGCGTTCCTTGTCCTGAATTTCCTTGGCGGTCTCGCTCAGTTCCTTCCAGGTTTTCGGCGGCTGCTTGCCGTATTTTTCCAGAAGGTCCTTGCGGTAGAACAGCGCCGGCGCGTCGGTGAACATCGGCATGGCGACGAGCTTGCCGTCAACCGTCTGCGACGCGACGATGGAGGGGAAGTGATCGCCGATGACATCCTTGGTCGCTGCGGTCAGATCCACGAATTGGTCGGCCAGCTGCGGCGCCCAGATCACATCCGTCTGGTAGACGTCGACATCCTTGTTGCCGGCGGCAAGCCACAGCCGGTACTGGCTGAACTGCTCGCTGGATGATGACGGCATGGTGACGAGATTGACCTTGTGACCGGTTTCTTTCTCGAAGGCCGCGATCCGTTCGCGGAAGAACGCGACGTTCTTGCCGGTCGAATTGGCGGCGATGGAAAGCTCGGCCGCCTGAGCCGAAACGGCGGCGGAAAACACGGTTCCGCACAGGAACAAAGTCTTCATGGAAATATTCATTGTCAAACTCCTCCGTTGACGCTTCCGATTGTCCTCAAAATTGAAAGCGCTTTTGACTGACGCGAGGCTCTCAAAAGCCGAGCAATCTGTCAATACTCTTTCTAATTCCCCGTAAATCGGCCGTTTTCGCCTGCAATTTTTCGGCGTTTGCCTTTGAGAATAATCAACTGTAAGGTTTCAGATGGAGGAAAATTGAAATCGTTTTCAATTTTTGTCGGCTTGAAAAATCCGCGGCGGCGACGCATGCAGGGGCAAATTGGCAAAAAATTATGAAGCTCAAGGAATTCGCAGAGAAAGTCGGGCTCTCGCCCACCACCGTCAGCCGGGCGCTGGGCGGCTACCCCGAGGTGCGCGAGGAAACGCGCCGGCGGGTGATGGAGGCTGCGCTGAAATACGGCTACCGGCCGAATGCAAACGCTGTCAGGCTGGCGACGGGCAGGGCGGGCGCCATCGGCGTCGTCATGGGCCGTTCGGGCGGCGGGCACTTCTTTTCGGAATTCATGGGCGGCATGGCGACCCGGCTGGAGCGCGAAGAGACAGATATTCTCGTCAGCGTCACCGTCGACAACAATGTCGATGAGGAACTGGCGATTTTCAGCCGGCTGGCGGCGAGCGGCCGGGTGGATGGCATCATCGTGCATTCGCCGCGCCCGGAGGACGAGCGTATCGCGCTGCTCAATCGGCTGGGGGTGCCTTTCATTGTGCATGGCCGTTCAAAGACGCCTTTCGAACATGCCTGGCTCGATATCGACAATCATGATGTGACCTATCGCCCGACGATCCATTTTCTGGAGCGCGGCCATCGGCAGATCGCCCTTATCAATGGTCCTGTCGGTCGAACCTTCGTGCAGGATCGTGAACAGGGTTTTCGCGAGGCGCTGGCGACCCACGGCATCACGCCGGATCCACGCTTCATGATGAGTGAGCACTTCAGCGAGGAAGCGGCTTTCCGCTTCGCCCGCTCTCTGCTGGAGCAGACGCCGCGCCCGACGGCCTTTGTCGCGGGTGCGATGATGACGGCGCAGGGTGTCTATCGCGCCGCAACGCAGATGGGGCTGGTGATCGGCAGGGACGTCTCCGTCATCGCCCATGACGACGTGTTTCCCTATCTCACGCCGGAGAGCATGATGCCGCCGCTCTCCACCACCCGTTCGCCCATGCGCATGGCGGGCATGCGGGTAACGGACCTGCTTTTGCAGATCATCGGCGGCCGACCGATGCGCGAGGTCCAGGAATTGTGGCCGGTGGAGCTGATCTTGCGGGAATCGGTCGGTCCCGCCTGAGCTTGTCGACATAGCGCACTGATTCCACTCCTTTTTGTGAACATCAGTTGATAACGTTCGCCTTTCGTCATCTATACGTCGGCACCATCTCATGTATAATCAAAACAGTCTTGTTCGTTATGGAACGGGACTTGGGCCGACGCGTTGAGGGGACGTGTCGAAGGAGGACGACGGATGTTCGAATTTTTAAAACCGCAACCGCAGACCGTGATTGACGACGTTGAGGCGACAGGTACCTATGCCGATGCACTGCTGAACGTCCCGAGCCCGGAACTGACCCGTTCGACAGCCCGTGAGCACGGCCACGAGGCCCATTCCCGCGATTATTGCGAAAACCGTGACATTTCCCGCAGCGCGCTCGGTTTTGCCTGAGCCCGTGCAAAACCTTCCCTGAAAGACGGAACGGACCGGCCGGTCCCGCGTTTTCCCTGTACGACCCGCAGGGCGGCGCAACCGGACCGAAGGGACCTGACCGGCATTTGACCGATGGGCGAATTGGGTGTTGCGCCGCCTGAATGGCGACGGCGCAAATGCGTTGTCCCGATGGATGAAAGTGCCGCCGCTACCGGCATGGGATCGGCGCACTCATATCAGGAGGCCGCAATGCCGACCGTTCCCGTCGAACCCTATACGGAACCGCCGATGCCGGTGCCGCCGCAACCGGATATTCCGCCGGTGGAAGAGCCGGAGCCGGACCGCTTGCCCGACGAAATTCCCACACCCAACCCCGACGAAAACGACCAGCCGCCGAAGGTCCTTCAGGGGTTCTGAACCGGTTGCCGTTCGAATTTCCTGCTGACAAAAGCCGAACCTTCCAGCCCGAAGCGCCATGGATAATCGATCGCGCGGCTGATGCCGATGCGTCTGCCGCTGGTAACCGTGGCCGCCTCTTCCGGCAGCCGCAGGAAAAACGGCGGAGCATTCAGCGGGGCGCCGTCCATATCCCCCGTAATCGCCATCGCCTGGCAAAGTCTTCCCGGGCCGGAACACAGGAGTTTCGGCTTGTCAGTTCCCCTTCGCAGTTTCATCATGTCAATGCCGGTCAGCGGCTCGATGGCGCGCAGAAGCACGGCCGAACCCGGCGCGCAGACGAAATTGGCGCACCAGTGAATGCCGTAGGACCGGTAGACATAGAGATGGCCGGCCGGACCGAACATCGCCCTGTTGCGCGGGGTCAGCCCGTTGAAACTATGGGAGGCCGGGTCGTCCGGATGATAGGCTTCGGTTTCCACGATGATGCCGCCTGCGTTGCCGATGCGGAACTCCGCGCCGATGAGGGCGCGTGCCACGTCGACCGCGTCGCGCAGGAAGAAATTCTCGTGCATTTCCGGGCCAAAGGCCTGATCCATCGGGAACCCCTTCGCTCTGCCATCGTTGTGAATTCAGGTTCCAGTCTTATTTCCGGCATCGGATTTGTCCCGATGCCTTTAAACCGGAGGGCATGTCATGCAACTTTCCACGACCTATGTAAAACGCAATAACGGCGTCATCTCCGTCGAATTCGTCGGTAGCGATGGCGACCAGGTCTCCGTTCGTCTGGCCGACGGACTGGAGGGGATCGATGATGCGGAGGCCATCCGGCGTGCCAGTGCGGTGATGGTGCAGCTGACCGCTTTCGGCACCCGCCATGGTGCCGATGCGCCGTCGCAGTTTTCCGCTCTGGGAACCGCGCAGGCCGACGATGTGCCGCATGGTCAGGCAAGCGCCCGCACCGCGAAGGATCGCGATATTCTGGAGGAGGAACTGGACGAGGGGCTGGAAGACAGTTTTCCGGCCAGCGATCCGGTTTCGGCAACCGTCACCTCGATTGCATCCAGAAAAGGGGCGTGATCATTGGCTTGTGCTAAAGTTGCTCTCGTTACCGGTGCGGGCTCCGGCATCGGTCGCGCCGCTGCCCTCCGTCTGGCTGCGAATGGATTTTCGGTCGGGCTGCTGGGCCGTACCGAATCCGAACTTGTGGCGGTGAGGGATGAGATTGTTTCCGCGTTGGGCGCCGCAAAGGTGCTTGTTGCGGATGTGGCGGACGAGGCGGCCATGGATGATGCCGTCAAAACACTGGTACAGGCTTTCGGCCGTCTCGATGTCGTGGTGGCCAATGCCGGCGTCAACGGTGTCTGGGCGCCTATCGACGAGTTGAAACCCTCCGAATGGGACGACACCATCCGCATTAATCTGCGTGGCACCTATCTCACGGTCCATACCAGCGTACCGCATCTGAAGGCGGCCGGCGGCGGCTCCATCGTCATCGTCTCCTCAATCAACGGCACCCGCACATTCACGTCGCCGGGCGCGACGGCCTATTCGGTGACGAAGGCCGGTCAGCTTGCCATGGCCCGGCAATTGTGCCTGGAACTTGGACGTCACCGCATCCGTGTCAACGCGGTGTGTCCGGGCGAGATCACGACGGCGATCGATGAAAATACCGACATACGCGGACGCGAAAAGACCGAGGTGCCGGTGCTGTTTCCGTCGGGGGACATTCCCGTGACGGGCGGTGTGGCGGGGTCGGGCAATGATGTCGCCGAGCTGATCGGTTTTCTGGCATCGGACGCATCGCGCCATATCACCGGTACGCCGATATGGATCGATGGCGGGCAGGGGCTGCTTCGATAGAGGGACCCTGTCACCCTTCAAATGTCCGCTGGCCCCTCACGGCCTTGTGTCCGTATGATTAACGAAAGGGTAACGTCTGTTCACGAGACTTTGTCCATGTGCGAGGTTGCCGTGTTGTGGCCACCTTCGATAGTTAAGCGTCTGCCGGAAAGGCGGGCAAATCAGGCGGGCAGAACGATCCATGGGCATGAAGGCATTGCTGGATTTCGCGGTTGCGGGGTGGCGGCAAAGGGTAAAGGCAGGGGCAAGAGTGGCTGCGGTCGTCGCGATCGGCGGTGGTCTTGCCGCGTGCACCTCCATGGGTCTCGACAGCGTCAAGAAGGATCCGCCGAAGCTGTCATCCAGGATGATGGCGCAGATGTCGGCCAAGAGCATGCGTCCGGAAAGCCCGGTCCTCGTGCGTATCTTCAAGCAGGAAAGCGAGCTTGAAGTCTGGAAGGTCGACAAGACCGGAAACTATGCCCTCCTCAAGTCCTATCCGATGTGTCGCTGGTCCGGAAAACTCGGACCCAAGATGAAAACGGGTGACCGGCAGGCGCCGGAAGGTTTTTATCATGTCTCGGCGGGCATGCTGAACCCGAACTCGCAATATTACGTTTCCTTCAATCTCGGTTATCCCAACCGGCTGGAATCGGCGCTCGGTTATACCGGAGAGGCGCTGATGGTGCATGGCGCCTGCTCGTCCTCCGGCTGCTACGCCATGACCGACCAGCAGGTCGGCGAGATCTACGCCATCGTTGCGCGTGCGCTGCAGGGCGGGCAGGACCGTTTCCAGGTGCAGGCCTATCCCTTCCGCATGAGCGCCCGCAACATGGTGGCGCATCGGGATGACCCCAACATGCCTTTCTGGAAGACACTGAAGGAAGGTTACGATTATTTCGAGGTGACGCGCCGGCAGCCGAAGGTCTCCGTCTGCGGCCGCCGATATGTCTTCAACAGTGAATTTGCCGGCGGAGAGCCTGCCGACCCGCTGGCCGCCTGTCCGCCGGCCGTCAACCAGCCAGACCCGCTGGTGGCATCGAAACTGGTCGAAGAGCAACAAAAGCTCGCTGCGGCGATGAACGAGGGAACTTCCGCCCCGCTCAGCGCGTATGTAGACGGCGGCATGCATCCGAGCTTCCGGGCCATTCTGAAATCCAGCGGTGCCAAGGCCATGGCATCGCAGGTTTCCGGCACGAAGTACCCTATCAGCCGCCCCGAGGCGGCGCTGGCAGACCCCTTTGCCAGCGTGAGATGACGTAAATGAGGTTTTTCAATTGAACGAGACGACAACGACCCGGCGGGGTTTCCTGCTTGGAGCAGGCGGACTGGCGCTTGCCGGCCTTGCAGGCTGCAACACCACGGCGCGTGAGGCTGCCCGGCCCGCAGCGCCTGCCGAAGACCCGATGTATGCCCTGATGTACGGTCCCAAGCCGGACGAGCAATTTCCGCTGCCGGAAATTCCCTACAAGCGGATTCCGCGCCAGTTCCTGCGGCAGATGGTGGCAAACCCGACGGGTGAGCGCCCCGGCGTCATTGTCGTCGATACCGCAAACCATTTCCTTTACCTGACCTATGAAAACGGGCAGGCCATGCGTTATGGCGTCGGTCTTGGCCGTGCCGGTTTCGAATGGGCCGGTCGCGGCGTGATCCAGTACAAGCGCCAATGGCCGCGCTGGACGCCGCCCGATGAAATGATCGCCCGCCAGCCGGAGTTAGAGCCTTACAGCAGCCGCAATGGCGGCATGGAGCCGGGGCTCAAGAACCCGCTCGGCGCACGTGCGCTCTATATCTTCAAGGATGGCAAGGACACGATCTATCGCCTGCACGGCTCTCCCGAATGGTGGACCATCGGCAAATCGGTCTCGTCCGGCTGCGTGCGCCTGCTGAACCAGGACATTGTCGACCTCTACAACCGTGTGCCGGATGGCACGCCGATCGTGGTGACGGCGCTCGGCCCGGCGCAGCAGGGCGTGCCGATCGGGCAGGAAGGCGTTCCCGTGGCGCAGTATGGCAATGGTGTGATCGGGGATGGCCTGTCGCAACCGGCGCAGGCCTATTGACAGGCAGAAATTTCCAGCCGCCGGAGATGGTGGCTGGAAACGATGGACAAGCGCCAGGGTAATCGTGGTGCTGTCGCCTCAGGCCACTTGACGGATAACGTCGCGGTCCCCCGCATTTTCCATATCCAGCCGGAAGCGTGATACCAGCGCACGCAGTCTCGCCGTTTCCGCGGCAAGCGTTGCCGAAGCGGCGGTGGATTGTTCCACCATCGCCGCATTCTGCTGGGTGGCGTGATCCATGGAGTTTACGGCTGCGTTGATCTCGGCAAGACCGGTGGATTGCTCGGCTGCCGATGTGGCGATCGCGTTCATGTGGCGGTCGATACCGGCGATGCGCTCGCCGATATCCTTCAGCGCCGTGCCTGTATCGAGAACCAGCTTCACGCCGCTTTCCACTTCCGTGGATGATTGGCGAATATGATCGCGGATTTCGCTTGCGGCCCTTGCGGCGCGCTGGGCGAGATCGCGTACCTCCTGCGCGACCACGGCAAAGCCCTTGCCGGCCTCGCCGGCCCGGGCGGCTTCCACCCCGGCATTCAGCGCGAGAAGATTGGTCTGGAAGGCAATTTCATCGATGACGCCGATGATGCCGGTGATCTGGTGTGAGGAGGTCTCGATGCGGCGCATCGCCTCTTCGGCATGGCTCACCACCTCGACCGATTTCAGGGCGCTGTGGTTGGCATCGGTGGCGGCAAGCCGCGCTTCGGCAGCGCGCTTGTTGGCATTGGCGACATTGACGGTGATCTCATCGAGCGCAGCCGCCGTCTGCTCAAGGGATGCTGCCTGATTTTCCGTCCGACGGGAAAGATCACCGGCGCCGGCGGCGATCTCGCGGCTGCTGCCGTCGATTGTTCCGATGCCGTCGGAAATCGCAAACAGGGTTTCCGCGAGCTGCCGCACCGAGCTGTTGAAATCATGACGCAGGGTTTCGAATTGCGGGGCAAATGCCTCATCGAGCTGGAAGGCCAGGTCGCCGGATGCCAGCCGCTTCAGGCCGGCAGCGAGGCCGGATGTGGCGATGCGCAGTCGCTCGGAAGCATCCTCCTCCGCCTGCCGCCGTGCCGCTTCCTGATCGGCTTCCGCCTGCCGGCGGGCCGCCGCGGCCTGTTCTTCGAGCGCCCGGTTGGCAATGGCCGCCTGCCGGAATATCTCGACCGCGCCGGACATGGAGCCGATCTCGTCCCTGCGGTCAACGCCGGCGGGCGACTGCGACGTATCGCCAGCGGCCAGGATTTCCATGTTCTTCGACAATTCCAGAATGGGACGGATGACCGATCTGCGGGTGAGCAGGAAAAGTCCGGCGCAGAAAAGCGCTGCGAGAGCCAGCAGCCCTTTCAGGACGAGGTTGATGGTCGCCTTGGTCTTTTCGCTTTCGGCCGAGGCGGCGTTGGACAGGGCCTCGATCTGGTCCCCGGCCGTTTCCATCGCTTTTTCAAGCGCTGAAAATTGCCGCATGAATTCGGGCATCAGCTTGAGAGCCTCTTCCTGTCGGGAGCCGGCAAGTCCGACAACCGCATTGGCGGCTTCGATATAGGCAAGAAGCGGTGTTTCGACGCCGTCGATGACGGTTTTGACGTTTGTACCCGCCGACAGGGACCTGTTTGCCTCGATCATTTCCCGGAAAGTGGTTTCATGGTCGGCCAGGTCGGCCTTTACCGCGTTCAGGTCCAGGCCCATACGCCTATCGGAAGAGAGGATGGCGGCAAGAACGTCGGACCGCAGCGCGTCGTGCATCATGTCCGCCTGCATGTGATTGCGCAGCACATCCGCCGAAAGTGCCACATATTCACTGTTGCGGTTGAGCGTCTCCGTGGCCCACATGCCAACGCCCGTGGCACTGCCGGTGATGGAAAAGATTGCAATGCTTGCCAGTATTATCTTTTTCTGAATCGACGCCATGGGATGTTCCCGCGCTGTTGGTTATACTGCGGGAAAATAATAGAATATGCTTAATAAATGATCTATTTTCTATTTGCTCTTGATAAAAGTAGAAAAGGCTGCGGTTTGTATTGCAGCCTTTTCTTTATTAGGATTTCGTACTCTTAACTTGCTCTTTTCAACGCATCGCCGAGGATCGAAACAATGTCGTCGAAATGGGATTTTTCGGCGATCAGCGGCGGTGAAAGGGCGATGATGTCGCCGGTCACGCGGATGAGCAGGCCGCGCTCGAAGCAATCCACGAAGATATCATAGGCGCGCGCGCCGATGGCGCCATCGCGTGATTGCAGCTCGATACCGGCGATGAAGCCTATGGTGCGGATGTCGATGACGTTCGGCAGGCCTTTCAGCGAATGAATGGCGTCGTGCCATACATCCTGCAATTCGGATGCGCGGGTAAAGAGGCCTTCATCGCGGTAGATGTCGAGCGTGGCGATGCCGGCGGCGCAGGCGACGGGATGGCCGGAATAGGTGTAGCCATGGAACAGTTCGATCTGGCTTTCCGGGCCATGCATCAGCGCATCGTGCACCTTGCGGCTGGTAAAGACCGCGCCCATGGGAATCGCACCATTGGTCAGCCCCTTGGCGGTGGTGATGATGTCAGGCGTAACGCCGAAATAGTTGCTGGCGAAGGATGTGCCCATGCGGCCGAAGCCGGTAATGACCTCATCGAAAATCAGCAGGATGCCGTGTCGGTCGCAGATCGCACGCAGGCGTTCCAGATAACCCTTCGGCGGCACAAGAACGCCGGTGGAGCCCGCTACCGGCTCGACGATACAGGCGGCGATGGTTTCCGCACCATGCAGGGCGACCAGCCGTTCCAGATCGTCGGCAAGCTCGGCGCCGTGTTCGGGTTGGCCCTTCACGAAGCTGTTCTTTGCAGGATCATGGGTGTGGCGCAGATGATCGGCGGGAATCTGCGGGAAAACACGGCGGTTGTTGACGAGGCCGCCGACCGAGATGCCGCCGAAACCGACGCCGTGATATCCGCGTTCGCGGCCGATCAGACGGCTGCGGGTGCCCTGGCCGATGGCGCGCTGATAGGCGATGGCGATCTTGAGCGCCGTATCGACCGATTCAGAACCGGAGCCGGTGTAGAACACACGGTCGAGCTTGCCGCCTTCCGGCCCGGGTGCGATTTCCGCCAGCCGCTCGGCAAATTCGAAGGCGACGGGGTGGCCCATCTGGAAAGAGGGCGCGTAGTCCATGGTTGAAAGCTGGTGCTTGACGGCGGATGCGATCTGCTGGCGGCCGTGGCCGGCATTGACGCACCAGAGGCCAGCCGTGCCGTCGAGAACCTGGCGGCCGTCATTGCTGGTGTAATACATGCCTTCCGCACTCGCCAGCAGACGGGGATTGGCCTTGAACTGCCGGTTGGCGGTAAACGGCATCCAGTAACTGTCGAGGGAGGTGGAATTGGATCGGCTGGGGTTGTCCATCATGGTTCTCCTGTTCGCTGCCGATGATTGAAGGCTATTTTCGCGGCTGAACAAGCCCTTTTCTCTTTGTGGCCAAGCCATTGAAAATACTATAATCGGAAGGCAAGGTTTTCGATATTTCGAACAAGGGTAACGGGGGTATCGGCATGTCGGTGGATATAGGCGGGCGTTTGCGCCATTTGCGGCTGCGTCACAATATTTCCCAGCGTGAACTGGCAAGACGCGCCGGTGTTACGAATTCAACGATTTCCCTGATCGAATCCAATACGTCCAACCCGTCCGTCGGCGCGCTGAAACGTATTCTTGACGGCATCCCCATCGGCCTTGCTGAATTTTTTGCCTTCGAGCCGGAAACGAGCCGCAAGGCCTTCTACCGTGCGGACGAACTGGTGGAGATCGGCAAGGGGCCGATTTCCTTCCGCCAGGTGGGCGACAATGTCTTCGGCCGCAGCCTGCAGATACTGAAGGAATGTTATCAGCCCGGTGCCGATACCGGCAAGGTACCGCTGGTTCATGACGGCGAAGAGGGGGGAATAATCCTCTCCGGGCGTCTGGAGGTAACGGTCGAAGAGGAGAGGCGGGTGCTTGGACCGGGAGACGCCTATTATTTTGAAAGCCGACGGCCGCATCGCTTCCGCTGCGTCGGCCCCGTGCCGTGTGAGGTCATCAGCGCCTGCACGCCGCCTACCTTCTGATTCCGCAATCTTTTGACCTGTATGGCGCCCGGAAAGCGCTCCACGCGTCGCCGGCGCAGCGAATCCGGCGGCGGCCTGAAAGATTTTGAAGATATTCTTTTGCCTCGGTGCGGGTTTTTGCCACTGTTTTGCCGCTTTTGCGCCGCTGTTGCAATTTTTCCATCGCTTTTTCTTGGCGAAACCCGGGTGCCGGGTAAAAAAATCCCGGCTAATATGTCAAATTTTATATGCATTGCCGCAATCTTGCTGCGCCGCAAAAAAATTTAATAGTCTGTTACACCCATGCCTGTTCTTGGCGTTCCTGTCTCATCTGATTAAGTCATAAGAAACATATAAGAAAAGACTGCCGACCGTCGAAAATACAATACATGCCGGGGCGCCACCCATGCTCTGGGCACATGGCCACTGGCCCATTTGTTGCTTTTTTATGCAACCGTTAATATTGCCCGGACGTTGATCGGCCGCTCCTGCAAGAAATCGCATAGACGGTCATGGGCAATGTGCCTTACAAAAAATCCATTAGCATCAAATTCCGAACACAGACTTGTTATCTCTTTTAGACGGAAAGACGCGCCTCCGGGCACCGACCAATCGCAAAACATAAATGGAGTTCTCTCTATGAAGTCCGCGACCCAATCGGCTGATCAGACACTCAGCAGCTCCGAAGATTTCGAGGTCAGTTTCCCTATCGGGGGCATCGCAAAACGCAGCTTCGATATGACGTCGGCTGCGCTTGCGCTGCTCATCTTCAGCCCGATTTTCCTGTTGATCGCCTTGCTGGTGAAGGTTTCCGATCCCGGCCCGATCTTTTATGGCCACCGGCGGGTGGGGCATAATGGCCGCTATTTCCATTGCCTGAAATTCAGGACGATGGCGATGAACGGCGACGAGATGCTGCGGCAATATCTTGCCGCCAATCCGGAAGCCGCCGAGGAATGGCGTGCCACCCGCAAGCTCAAGAACGATCCGCGCGTCACCGCCGTCGGCGCCGTATTGCGCAAGCTCTCCCTTGACGAGCTGCCGCAGCTCATCAACATCATCCGTGGTGAAATGAGCGTTGTTGGCCCGCGCCCCGTCGTCGACGAGGAGCTTGGCTACTACGAAAGTGCCGCCGCTTATTATCTCAGCACCCGTCCGGGCCTCACCGGCCTGTGGCAGATCAGCGGCCGTAACGACGTCTCCTACAAGACCCGCGTCGCTTTCGACACGCAATATGTGCAGAACTGGTCGATGCGGCAGGATGTATTCATCATCGTCAAGACCATCCCCGCCGTGTGCCTGTCGCGCGGCAGCTACTGAAATCAATATTGAGTTCGGCTTTATCGATTTTCGTTTCGACACGCACCCGACCGGGGTCCCAAGTCCGGTCTTCGGGTGCGTCATTGGTGCTAATCATGGCGACCGCTTCTGCGGCGCTGCGCAGCCGGCCTTGTCCGGTTGCGCTATCGCCTGATTGCCTGCAGGGCGATCAGTAAAACAGGGAGTCTCCCGATGAACGGCCTTTTTGCCGCCACCCGTCATCCGCTTACCGCGCTTGTGCTTGCCGCTTCCGTCGCCTTTGCCGCGCCGCTTTCCGCCATGGCGGCAGAAGGCGCCCAATACAAGCTCGGCACCGCCGACAAGCTGCGCATCCGCGTTGCTGAATGGCAGCCTGCCGATGGCAGCATCCGCAACTGGGACGTCATAAACGGCGATTATTCGGTTGGCCCTTCCGGCGCGCTGTCGCTGCCTTTCATCGGACAGCTGGACGTGGCGGGGAAAACGCCCTCCGAGGTTGGTGAAGCGATCGGTGCGCAACTTCAGGGCAAGTTCGCGCTTCGTAACCTGCCTTCGGCTTCCGTCGAAATCGCGCAGTTCCGGCCGATCTTCCTCAGCGGTGACGTGCAGACGCCGGGCGAATACCCCTATGCCGCCAATCTCACCGTGCTGAAGGCGGTCAGCCTTGCCGGCGGGCTCAGGCGTTCCGACGCCGGCCAGCGTTTTGCCCGCGACTTCATCAATGCGCGCGGCGATGCCGCCGTTTACGACAACCAGCGGGCCAGGCTGCTTGCCCGCCAGGCGCGGCTGATCGCCGAGGTCAAGGGTGATGCGAGCATCGCCAAGACGCCGGAGATGGAAAAGATCAGCGAGATCGATGCGCTGCTGGCCAGTGAAAGCGCGCTGATGAAATCGCGCACCGAGCGCTATACCCTGCAGCTGAAGGCGCTGACCGAACTGCGCGCGCTTCTTGAAAGCGAAGTGGCTTCGCTGCAGAAAAAGTCGGAAACCCAGAACCGTCAGCTCGAACTCGCCAATGAGGACCGCGACCGCGTGAACCGGCTGAACGAGCAGGGGCTGGCGCTGTCGCAACGGCGTATCTCCGCGGAAGAACGGGCCGCGGAGGTGGAGTCCACGCTTCTCGACATCGATACACAGTCGCTGCGTGCCAAGCAGGACATCAACAAGGCGACGCAGGATGAAATCAACCTGCGCAATGACTGGGAAGCCCAGCGCTCCAAGGAATTGCAGGACACGGAAGCGGAACTGGAAAAGCTCGGTCTGCAGCTGACCACCAGCCGTGAATTGATGTCGGAAGCGCTAGCCCAGTCGGCCGAGGCGATCCGCTTCGATCCTTCGGGGAAATCCGCCACGATCGGCTATGTCGTGGTGCGTGAGGAAAACGGCAAGCCGAAAGAGCTGAAGGTGGATGAAAACACCCTGCTTCAGCCCGGTGATGTCATCAAGGTCTCGTCCGAAATCCTGATGCAGTGAGGTTGGCATGCGGATTGCCAAATCGGCGCTGATCGATCCCGAACGCAACGAGATATACGGAATGACGGCGATTGCGCTGTCATTCTTCGTGTTCGCCTATTCGTCGCGTTTCGGGCAGATTTCGGTTCTTGCCTATTATGGCATGTGGCTGCCGCTGGTGGTGGTCGATTACCGCCGCGTGCTCGGCAATTATCCGCGTTATCTCTGGATATTCGCCTTCGGTATTCTCACCGTGCTGTCGAGCTTCTGGTCGGAAGCGGTTTCGGTCACCATGCGCGCTTCCATCCAGTATATGACGCATATCGTCTGTGCACTGATCGCCATGCGCGTCATCTCCATCCGGACATTGACGCGCGGCGCGTTGGTCGGCATCGCCGTCGTTCTGCTCTATTCGTTGCTGTTCGGCATCTACCTCTTCGATGCGCTTGATGGAACCTACAGTTTCGTCGGCGCTTTCTCGTCGAAGAACCAGCTCGGCTTTTATGCCTCTCTGGGGGTTATTTTCGCTGCCGCCTCCGTACTGGTCCTCAAGCAGAGGGGTATCTGGCTGCCAGTCGCCGGCGTTACCGGGCTGCTGTCTGCCTATAGTCTCGTCGCGTCGCAATCGGCGACATCGGCCATCACCACGGCAGCGGTGGTCGCCCTTATCATCGGCTTCATTCCGATTGGCATGTTGTCTCCCGCCAACCGCAAGATGACGTTTTTTGTACTTGGCGGCCTCGGTGCGCTGCTGGCTGTCGCTTCCCTGCAATTCGGTCTTCTCGACGCCATTCTCGGTATTTTCGGCAAGGATTCGACGCTGACCGGCCGCACCTATCTCTGGCAGCAGGGTATCGAGGCGGCAAAACAGACGCCCATTCTCGGCGTCGGTTATCAGGGGTTCTGGGTCGCCGGTTTTGCCGATGCCGAACGCCTGTGGAACGATTTTTTCATTACCGGGCGCAGCGGCTTCCATTTTCACAACACCTATATCGAGACGGTGGTGGAAAACGGCTTTGTCGGCATGTTCCTGCTCGGCATGGTGCTCTACGGAACGCTCATCGGGCATCTGCGCTCGGTCCTGATGCGTCAGAGCGATCCGCAGGGCGTGATCCTGTTTGCGATCTGCGCGCTGTTCGTGGTGCGCTCCTTCGTGGAGATCGACATCATCTTCCCCTATCAGATCGGTTCATTCCTGCTTTATTTCGCGGCCGGAAAACTCTGCCTTCCGGTGAAGGTGGCGCAGGGCGGTGACACTCACCCGGCAATCGGCATGCGGTTGCAGACACGCGCCTAGAGCGCGTCCGGCCTGGTCGAAACCGTCGGCCGAGCGTTATCCCTTTGTTTTCCGAGATTTTCCGGACGTAAAGCCGCCACGCATTTTTACTGGAAATGCTCTAGAGATAATCCGCAGAAACATGCGGGCTGGCATGGATGAAGTTCCACATGTCCTTGCTGACATCGACGATGTCGGCGATCGATTTTTCCAGGTGGCCGATTTCCTTCTCGTCCATGCGTTCGACCTTGCCGTAGCGGACCTGGCTGTCATCTTCCACCAGACGCATCAGCTGGGTACTGGCGATGTCGCCCTTTTCGTCGAAGGAATAGATGCAATGATTGTATTTGTTGCGCGTCTTCGCCTCCTTTTTCAGCCGCGCCATGATGGAGAGAATGGTCTTCCTGTCCTGTGTCGGCGTGGAGGGGAGTTTTGCCAGACGCTCGATGAGATCCATCCGCGCCCGCGTGGTGTTGAGTGTCAGGAACACGACGATGGCCGCTTCCTTCTCCACTTTCAGGAGGTGGACGATCAGATAGATCATCAGGCTTTCGGTGTTGGTCCACACGTAGTTCAGCCTGCCGACCAGCAGCAATACATCCGACATCGCCGCCATGCCGCTTCTCCCGCCCCGACAAAACAGACTGTCATTATAGGCCGATCGGCCCCGGATTGACAGTGTATGACCTGTTCTTCGTTCCGCATTTTCCGGGCCAAAAAACGCTGCGGTCTTTCCTCATCTTTCCTTGAAGGCGCGCGACATGCTGTCGGAAATCGGCTTGGTCAGATATTCGAAGAAGGTACGTTCCGAGGTCTGGATCAGAACGTCCGCCGGCATGCCGGGCACGGGATGGAAATTATGGACCTTGGCGATTTCCTCGTCCGGCACCTGTACGCGCACGATATAGACATCCTTCACCTGCAGGCCGGCATTTTCCTCGATACTGTCGGCCGAAACGTAAAAGACCTTGCCGTTCAGAACCGGTGTGGTGCGGCGGTTGAGCGCTGAGAGGCGGATTGCGGCGGTCTGGCCCTCATGCAGCTGGTCGATGGAGGTTCTGAGAACCTGCGCCTCAAGGATCAGGGGAACATGCGCCGGCAGGATTTCCATGATCGGCTTGCCTGTCGTGATGACGCCGCCCGGCGTATGATAATAGGACCGCACCACCGTACCGTTGACCGGGGAGCGGATGACGGTGCGTTCCAGCACCTCGGCAGCACCGCGCACCTGTTCCCGAACGCTGTCGAGATCGGATTCCGCGGTTTCCAGCGCATCGAGTGCTGCCTGCTTGTTGGCATTGACGGCGATGATCGCTTCCTGCTTGAATTTGGCGATTTCGGCTTCGCTCTGGTTCATCTCGCCGCTCAGGCGGGCAATGTCGCCCATGGCGTCGGCAATGGCGCGCTCCAGCGCCAGCATGTCGGTCTTGCGGATGACGCCGTCCTTGGCGAGTTTTTCCTTGGAGTCGCGTTCCTGTGTCAGAAGTGCCAGCTGCCGGTCGAAGGACTGCTTTTGTCCGTCATAACCCGCATAACGGAATTCCAGTGACCTGATGTTCTTCTCGATCAGGTTCAGCTGTTCCTCGAGCTTGACGAGCTTGCTGTGGAACACGACGTTCTGGCTCTGGATAATGGCGTTGATGTCGGGATCGCCGGCCTCCTTCATGACGATGTCTGGTACCTTGAAGCTTTTTTCGCCCTGTGCCTCCGCGCGCAGGCGCGTGACGATGGTTTCGAGGCGGAGGCGCCGCAGCTGCAACATGCGCTCATTGGCCAGCGCCGTCGTCTTGTCGAGCGTCAGCAGCACATCGCCCTCCTTGACCGTGTCGCCTTCGCTCACCATCATGTCCTTGATGATGCCGCCCTCCAGATGCTGGACGACCTTGTTGTTGCCGGTGGCGACAAAGCTGCCCTGGGCGATGATGGCGGAGGAAAGCGGCGCCGTGCCGGCCCAATATCCGAAACCGCCGAAGGAGGCGAGCAGAACGGCAAGCCCGATGGAGCTGTGCAGCCGGATAGAGCGCGGCACCTCGCTGTACCATTCCAGCTGGCCCTGTGGTTTGACTTCCGCGATGGCGTTCTTTTTCCTGAACATGACGATCCTCAACCCTCGATCTGCGGGGACTGGCTGGCCGGACGGCCGTTGCCCGAAAGTGCCTTCAGCACCTCTATCCTCTCGCCGAACATGGCGACGGAGCCGTCCTTCAGCACCATGATCTTGTCGACGCATTGCAGGAGCGCCGGCCGCTGGGTGATGGTGACGGTTGTGATGCCCTGTTTCTTGGCGTGCAGCAGCGCCTTGGCCAGCGCCTGCTCGCCCTGCGTATCGAGGTTGGAGTTCGGCTCGTCCAGCACCACGAATTTCGGGTCGCCGAAGAAGGCGCGGGCAAGTGCGATGCGCTGTTTCTGGCCGCCGGAAAGCGGCGCACCGTCGGCGGCGACCACGGTTTCATAACCCTGCGGGAAACCGGCGATCAGCTCGTGCACATCGGCCAGCACTGCCGCCTCGTAGATCTGCCGGTCCTCGATGTCGTCGCGCATGCGGCAGATATTGGCCTTGATGGTGCCGGGGAAAAGCTGCACGTCCTGCGGCAGGTAACCGATGCTTTCGCCGAATTGCCGCTGGTCCCAGTTGCGCAGATCCATGAGATCGAGGCGGACATTGCCTGACGTCGGCAGGATGGAGCCGACCAGCATCTTGCCGAGCGTCGTCTTGCCGGAGCCGGAATTGCCGATGATGGCGAGCGATTCCCCCTTTTTCAGCGAAAAGGAAATGCCGTTCAGGATCACTTTCTTCTGTGGCGGCGGCACGAAGAGGATGCGTTCCACATCGAGACGCCCCTCCGGATTGGGCAGGCGAAGACGCGGGAAATTCAGCGGCGAACTGATGAGAAGCTGCTTGATACGGCCATAGGAGGCGGCGGATTTGTTGAATTGATGCCAGCCTTCGATCGCCCCTTCGATAGGCGCCAGCGCGCGGCCGGAAATGATCGAGGCTGCAATCACCATGCCGCCGGTCAGCTCACCGGAAAGCGACAGATGCGCGCCCCAGCCGAGCAGCGCCACCTGGGTGATCATGCGGGCAGCCTTGGAGACGCCTGAGAACATGATGTTGCGATCCTGCGCCGCCACGTGCGATTTCAGAGAGCCGGCCGTTTCCCGGCCCCACATCTTCACGGCTTCGGGGATCATGGCGAGTGCGTTGATGATCTGCGAATTGCGCGACATGGAATCGAGGTGGAAATTGGCGCGGCTCAGATAGCCGGAAGCCTCGGAGAATTGTCTGGCGGTGAAACGCTGGTTCAGCCAGGCGATGGTGAACAGCACGGCGCAGCAGACCATGATGATGATGCCGAGGTGGGGATGGACAAGATAGACCACCACGATGAAGAGCGGCATCAGCGGCGCATCAAGGAAGGCAATAAGGGTGCCCGATGTCAGGAAGGAGCGCAGCTGCTGCAGATCCTGCAATATCTGATAATCCTTGCCGCTGCCATGCAGGGATGCGCGG
Organism: Rhizobium sp. UGM030330-04; assembly: GCF_003208455.1. Taxonomy (NCBI): domain Bacteria; kingdom Pseudomonadati; phylum Pseudomonadota; class Alphaproteobacteria; order Hyphomicrobiales; family Rhizobiaceae; genus Rhizobium; species Rhizobium sp. UGM030330-04. The sequence goes on along the minus strand of NZ_QKML01000022.1, from coordinate 12,149 downwards.
GCGGCGGCCGAGAGGATCGGAGCGCCGAGCTGCACTTCAAGTTCAACGGCGGTCCGCATCAGGATGAAGCGACGGATGGCATCCATGAAGGCCTGCAGCAGAACCGCGCCGAGCACGGCGACCGTCAGCATGACAAGCGTGTCCATCGAGCGGCTGGTCAGCACCCGGTCGGAAATCTGGAACAGATAAAGCGGAATGGCCAGCAGCAGGATGTTGATGGCGACAGTAAACAGCATCACCACCACCATGTTGCGGCGAACGGCTGCGATGCCCTTGGCAAGACTTGCGGCGAAATTGATCGGCTCGCTGCGTTTGTGGAAGCCGCTCTGGCTTCCGCCGCCGCCCCCGCCACCACCGCCGCCGCCATTGTCCACCGGATCCTTGCCGCCGCCGCCTGTCACCGGCCGGCGCTCGTTTTCGCGGACCGGCCCGCCATTGTTGTCGATGGTCTTGACGAAGGGCAGGTCGCTGTTGTCGATCTTGGCCTTTGGTTCCGGCGGGGAGGCGGGTTGCGGGGCCTGTCGCGGCGCCGGCCTTTCCTGGGGGATGTCCCGCAATTGCGCCGGCTGCTCTGTCTTCGCGTGCGGTTGGGGAAGGGGGTGTGGAGCGGTCCGCATGGGGGATGAAACGGTTTTAGCCGCCTGTTCCGCACCGGACAATTGGCGCAGGTTTTCGACGGCTTCGTTGATGGCCGAAATGCAGGCATCCGTCAGCCTGCTGTCTTCCGCGTCCTGATCCAGCGGCAAATCCAGCGAGCGTCCGTCGGCAATGGTTTTTCTTGAAATATGATCCATTTTATATTGGTCCCCTCGGTGATCTTGCGGTGTTTGCGGCTCGGTCGGGGGCAGGGGCATTGGCCGCCCGCCTGTCGGGATTATGCAACGACCGTCTGCATGACGTCGGATGGGTGGGCGTTCGACCAGGAGAGGTCGTGGCCGCCATTGATGACGCCGTCGGATTCGTTCTGGGTGGTGGCGGGATCGTCGTGAAGAAATGCGATGACCTCGTTTGCCAGCTGGCCGTGCTGCGCCGGCTGTGACGTATCGTTTTCGATGATGCCGCCCTGTATCAGTATGGCATCCGAATAGACGCCGCCGGCGACATAGGTGGTCGAGCCGAAACTGTCATAATCGACGATCTGCGCGAGATTGACGACCGCGTTGCTGCCGGTGTCGATATGGACAGTGGCGTTTTCATTATTGTCGAGAACCTTGGCGGCGGCCTGGGTCACATCATCGGAATCGCCCAGCACGCTCACCTGTTTGATGATGCTGACATCATAAAGGTTGCCGGTGATGTAAAGGACATTCAGTCCCTGATAGCCGGCAAAATTGGCGTCGTGGGCAAGGCCGTCCGGCATGTTCGGGTCGCGCTCGTTGATCGCGTTCACCGTCTGATGCATGTAATCAGGCATGGTTTCGAACCTGCCGTTGCTGCCGACATTGTGAATGCCGGCATCGTTCCAGAGTAGGTTATTGCCGGATTGAATGGTGGCGCCATCAGGCGCATCGGGATTGGCGCGCGCCCAGTCATTGTCGTAGAGCACGGCAATCTGGCTGATGAGGTTCATGTCCAGCACATTGCCGCCGACGATGATCAGATCGTACTGCATGCCGATGCCGAGGAAATTGGCGATGTTGAGGGCGGCATTGCCTCCCGTCAGCAGGCTGACGCTTGCGCCTGAAGTGGTGACCGTCATCGTGTCGTTGTCGCTGATGAACTGGTATTGCTCGATCCAGTGGACGAAGGATACGTCCCCCTCCAGCACGCTGACGCGCCACGCCGTCGGGAATATCGGCGTCTCGCCTGTCTCATGGCTGTCTGCGGCGGCGTTTTCCGCGCCGGGGTAGATGGTGCGCTCGAAGCTGGCGATATTATAGGCCGCTGTCGCTGCCTGATCCTCGGAGCGGGTGAAGACCGATGAAATCTCGTCCCGGTCGCTATAGATATAGGCCTGGGTGATGGCGTCGATCTGGTGATAGTCGCCCATGACCGCGGTAACGGAGGTCATGACGCCGGTATTGACCAGGGTGGCGACATTGGCGACGATATTGGCGCCTGCCGCCACATCAAGGCTGTTGCCGGCGGGACTATCCTCATGCAGTGAAACATCGCTCTTTTCCAGCTCTTCCGGCGGCTTGGCGATGCCACGATCCGGCAGAAAGTCGTCGAGCACCGGCTTTTCGCTGGCTATCGAGCCGTTGATATAAAGCCCGTTGATATCGTTTCCGGCCAGAACGAAATCCTGGTCCGCACCGGTGCCGAGCGAGGTGACGTCATTGTCGCGGGCATGTTCGATATAATCATGCGCCGATTTGGCGAGCGCCTGCAACGCGTCGTAGCTGTCTGTGCGCTGGAAGGCGGAAAAGGGCGTGAAGACGGCCGCTTCATTGTAGAATTCGACGGTGCGCTCGGTAACGAAGGTCGTGTCTCGGGCTACATTGGGGCCGTCGGTCATGTTCAGATAATCATCGTCCTGAAGAATGTTGACCTGCGTGACGTGGGCCGCCACGGAGCCGGGACCGGTATGAACAACCAGTTCGCGTTCGTCCTCAAAGGAAAGGCGGCCGGGAAAACGAAAATGGGCGGCGGAAATATCGGTCGGTATCGCATTTGCAAGCTGCTGCATGTCATATTCGACCATGCGGGCGAAATGCGGTTTCAGATAATCGAAATCGTAATAGCCGGCGCGGTATTTGACACCGGGATCGTAGTCCTCAAGCGGGACGTCGTAATTTTTGTCGAGCAGCCTTGCCGCCTCATCGTCCGGCAGTCGCTCCGGATCGGAATGCGCCGGGCCTTCGCTATAGTTGTTTCTCAGACGCGCTTCCTCGACCACCGTGTCGAACAGGCCGATGAAATGCGCGATCATGTCGGAAATCTTGTCGATATGCATCGGAGGTCCCTCCCTGATCATTGCGGCGGGGACCGGGAGTGGCAGCCGGCATGCGTGCCCCAGAGGCCGTGCTGCGTTTTGCCGAACCCGGTTTTAAAACCGCAAACTGCACCGGCGGATGCCGGTGCAGCTCTTTTCGTCAAGAGGTGGTTATCAGGAGTGATCCTCACCGACGTCAGACACATGAGAGTTACCGCCTGTGATCGTGACATCAACGGCATTGGAGAGCATGTTGGCGCCCTGCACCAGTTCCAGATGGAAGCCGGAATTCGCAAGGATTGCCGATGCATCCGCGGTGCTTGTGCCTGCGGCATCGTCGCCGGCCTTGAGGTCCCATCCCTTGCCGTCCATGCCTTCCGCGCCATAGGCGTCGCCGGCATTGGCGCTCAGGTGGTTTTCCGCACCGCCATTCTGCATCTTGATGTCGTAGGCCTGATCCTGGTCAGCCAGATGGTTGGCCTGCACCATGCTGAAGCCGGTGTCATTGCCGTCGCCATTGAGCGAGCTGTTGAGGATATTGTCGACATCGAGCGTGAAGGAGAAGTCGTCACCCAGGTTGAAGGTGAGATCCCCGCCGGCGATGCCGAGATTGCCGACATCCTTGACGCCGGTGATGTTGCCGAAGTCGTCGTCCGACTTGTAGAAACTGTCAGCGGAGTTGAAGCTGTCGGAGGTCGTCGTGGTCTTGGTGGAGGTGTCGTTGTCGGAGTAGGTGAACGTTTTGTTGTCCGAATCCGTAACCGTCTTCACATTGGTGTCGTTGTCGCTATAGGACTTGCTGTCATAGCTCCAGTCGTAGTCGGTCTTGATGTCGGTATTGGTTTCGGTGCTCGTCTTCACATTGGTGTCGTTGTCGCTATACGACTTGCTTTCGTAGCTCCAGTCATAGTCGTTGTCGCGGTTGTCACCGTTATTGGCGGAAACATCGATCTTGGCGTCAACATCCACATTGGTGCTGTGGTCGCTGTTGTCGTTGTTGCGGTTCTCACCATTTGCGGTGCCGACATTGCTGTCTTCCACCTTGGCATCATTGGTCGATGTGTTGGCGAAACCATCGGAAAGCGCGCCGATCTTGGTGATGTCGTCGTCGCTGCCGGATGACTTTGGATCATAACCCATTTCTATTTCCTCCGAAAAAGCTCGGAGCAGCTTTCGAAATCCCTCTCATCTCAAACGGGATTTTTTCGCGCTTGCTCCGTGTTGCACAAGATTGATGTTCTGCAGATGCACTCGGTACGTTTCATCTGCGGTTCGGCATCGGCCCGTAACCGGGCTCTTTTCGTTCAGCCCTGTGCGCAACTCGATATAAAGGCGCACAAATCCGTTCCTCGCTTCAATGGGAAGCGTGGTGGGCCTCGTCTTTTCGTTGTCATGTTTCTTGAAAAGGGACCGGCGTCTGCAAACACACGTCAAAGGCCGGGCTGGTCTTTCCATCGGCCGCCGTTTCAGCGACGGTCAGACTGTGCCGCAGAAAAATCGCGGTTCCTAGCTATCAATTCGGGCTAAACATCCTGGTGCCGTCACCCCGATTATATATGCGGCAAGGCGGTGCAGCGGCATCTTCTGGCTGCCGAGGCGGCAGATATCGGCAGCGTTTTCAGTAAAAAATGCTTCTCTCAAAAAAACATGATCCATTCCGGCGGCAAAGAGGCGCCGTGCCGAAAAGGCACATCTTCGGCAATCGTTCGCCGGGGAGCTATGTAAAGGGATATCAACTAAAAGTTATATTTTCTCGGATTGCAAAACCGGAGCGGAGGCTTTTCCGATGCCTTTGTTTTCGCGGCATTTCCGAAGTGAAGGATTCTCTCTCATGGTAATCAATTTTGTATGCCTAATGTAAAAAATAACCCGTTTGGGCCATTTATTTACACAGCTTTTCGTATTAGCCTCCTTAATTAACGGGTAATTAATGATAGTTGACACGGCTTAAGGGTGAAAATTCCCCCTCTGATTTCAGGGGTAGCCTCCAGACGACAGACGGCACAACCAAAAAGAATGTAATGCGTAAGCGCTTTAGGGAGGCGTCAATGTTCATGGGAACTGCAGATTATACGTCAAAAAAAAGCGGTGCAGTTGCGCCTATAAATGGAACTTTATTAATCATAGCGGATCCGGATCTGTTTTCCGAGTGCCTCGTGGAGGCGTTGGGCAAAAAGTTCCCCACATTCGCCGTGGTGAGCCTGGCCTCGTCAGCGACGATTGACGAGGATTATGGCGCCAATGTCCGCCTGGTGCTGCCATATCGCATGACGGGCGCGAAGCTTGACGCCGTTCTTTCGGCAATCAGGGAAAAGCACCCGGACGCACCGATCGCACTTGTCGTCGAAACCATCGACAAGTTCGAGGAGCCGTTGAAGCAGCTGGTGGGAATGCGCATCATCGATGGTGTGCTGCCGCTCAACCTGCGGCTCGATGTCTTCATGGCGGCTGTTGATCTGCTGATGAAGGGCGGAGAGCATTTTCCCGCCGCGCTTCTCGGCAAGCTCACACCCTATTCTGCTGCCGTGAATGGCAAGAGCGTTCAAGAGAGCGCGGTGGTCGCCAATCGCGCTGACGCCCTTGCCGCCAGCAGAAGCGAGATGGCAACGCTGACGACACGGGAAGTGCAAATCCTGGATCTGCTTTGCAAGGGCACGCAAAACAAGATCATCGCCGACCGGTTGCATCTGTCCGAAAACACCGTGAAGGTGCATGTCCGGAACATCTACAAGAAGATGAACGTGCGCAACCGAACGGAGGCGGCGTCACGTTTCTTCAACAAGGACGACGACAAGGCGTTTTCCGGCTGGAAGAACTGAGCGTCAGGCTGGCTGAGGCCGCCCCGGCGACAGTTTCCGTCGGTATTCCGCTCCAGAAGCTCAGGGCCGCAGGAAGCAGCGGGACTTCTGGCCAAATCCGCTCGGTGAGCAGATATAGGGAGAAGAGCCGGAATAGGACTGCCGCGATATCGACGGCGTTCCGGACGACGTGTCGGCAACAAGCGTCACAGCCGCATTGCCTGTCTTGTCGTAACCGTAAGAGGTCCTGGTGGGAGCGACCCGCGTCTTCATCGTCGTTGCATCGGCAGATGCGGTCTTGATGAGAACGGCGTCTTCGACCACGGCGCAGGAGGCCGTCGCGAAAGTAAGTGCTGCAAGGGCTGCTGCAACGAGCGCGAAATGATTGCGTCTGGTTGCTCTGCCGCTATGGGAATAAGGCATTTCATTCATCATGTGTGTCCCCTGAAATCGACTGTCTGTCGTATCTCGCCGGGCGGTTTTGTCCCGGTGGACCGAGCCTTAAAAAACCAGGATAGTCCCGACTGGTTGAGCGAAGCTTGCGCTAATGCTCAATAAGAAAGGCATAATGGAGGCATAGTTAAAAAGTATTAAATCGGGAGCTATTTTGAGTAGTTAAGGGTAATCAATTGTAATATTTCGATAAAATCAAGTTGACCTGTTTTTCGCTGCGCCTATCATAAAAGTTGAAATCTATCGAATCGAAATATTAAAACCTCCAGAAGAAATAAAAACCGGAGGATGATATTAAAGATACCGTACAATCGGGAGTTTGATCCAGTTCAAGGTGAATCAGCCGGGCTGATTCCTCATGGGGAGGAGTGTGTAATGCGTAATTTCGTTCCCAACGAACATGACAATGGCGTCACGATCTACTCGGAATGGCGTCCTGGTCAGCGCGTTCTCGTCAATGGCGGCGCTGGTTTTCTTGGCTCCCATCTTTGCGAACGCCTGCTGGCCTGCGGGCACGAGGTGATCTGTCTCGACGATCTTTCGACGGGACGAACGGCGAATGTGGAGCATTTACGGGACAATAAGCGGTTTCTGCTGGTCGAGCACGACGTGCGCAAACCCTATGACATCGACGTCTCGCTGATCTTCAACTTCGCCTCGCCGGCATCGCCGCCGGATTACCAGCGCGATCCGGTCGGCACATTGCTCACCAATGTGCTCGGTGCCGTCAATGTGCTTGAGGTCGCGCGCAGATGCGGCGCAACCGTCGTGCAATCCTCCACTTCGGAAGTCTATGGCGATCCGCTCGTCAATCCGCAGCCGGAAAGCTATTTCGGCAATGTAAATACAATCGGGCCGCGAGCTTGTTACGATGAGGGCAAACGCAGCGCCGAAACGCTGTTTTTTGATTATCACCGCTGTCATGGCGTCGATATCAAGGTGGGACGCATCTTCAACACCTATGGGCCGCGTATGCGCCCGGATGATGGGCGGGTGGTTTCCAACTTCATCGTGCAGGCGCTGAAGGGTGCCGATATCACCATTTATGGCGATGGCAGCCAGACGCGTTCCTTCTGCTATGTCGACGACCTGATCGACGGCTTCCTGCGTTTTTCGGCCAAGCCGAAGGATTGCACCGGGCCGATCAATCTCGGTAATCCGAGCGAAATTCCGGTGCGGCAGCTGGCCGATATCGTCATCGGCATGACGGGTTCCCGCTCGCGCATCGTGCATCTGCCGGCTGCCATCGACGACCCGCAACAGCGCCGTCCGGATATTTCACGGGCGAAGGAGCAGCTCAGATGGCAACCACGTGTATCGCTCGAAATCGGGCTGGAAAAAACCATCGTCTATTTCGATGCGCTGCTCGCTGGCAGGAAAGTGGCGGAGGCCGTATGAGATGGCCCGCACAATCCTCGTCACGGGCGGGGCCGGATTCATAGGCAGCCACATCTGCAAGGCGCTGGCGCAATCCGGCTTCAAGCCCATCGCTTACGACAATCTTACGACCGGCCATGCGGATGCGGTTCGCTGGGGGCCCTTCATCGAAGGTGACATTCTCGATGGCGCCCTACTGAGAGCCACGCTTCGGGAATTCTCGCCGGCCTTCGTCATCCATTGCGCGGCCAACGCCTATGTGGGCGAATCCGTGGAGGATCCGCGCAAATATTACCGCAACAATGTCGGCGGCAGTCTTTCACTGCTCGATGCGTGTCTCGACCGGAATATTGGCGGGCTGGTGTTTTCTTCCAGCTGCGCCACCTATGGCGTGCCGCCGCAATTGCCGATCCGTGAGGAAACGGCGCAGATGCCGGTCAATCCTTACGGACGCACCAAGCTGATCTTCGAAATGGCGCTGGAAGATTATGCCGCTGCCTATGGCCTGCGTTTCGTGGCGCTGCGTTATTTCAATGCGGCCGGTGCCGACCCGGATGGCGAGCTTTGCGAACGCCATGAACCGGAGACACATCTCATCCCGCGGGCACTGATGGCCGCTGCCGCAAGGTTGCCGCAACTCGACGTCTTCGGTGCGGATTACGCGACCAGTGACGGTACCTGCGTTCGCGACTACATCCATGTCAGCGACCTGGCCGATGCCCATGTGGCTGCCGTCAACTATCTGATTGACGGCGGTGAGACCCTGCGTGTCAATCTGGGCTCCGGCCACGGCACCTCTGTCGGTGAAATCATCCGGGCGATCCACCGCATCACGGGGCAGGATGTGCCGGTGCATTTCGGCGCAAGGCGCGCGGGCGATCCGCCGGCGCTCTTTGCCGATATTGAAAGGGCGAGGCAGGCGCTCGGCTTCGCACCCAAGCGGTCGGATATCGACACCATCATCCGCACGGCCGGTCCCGGTTTCGGACTGGAGGTGCGGTCATGAGGGCTCGCTCCACCCCTTCGGTCGCATCGCCAAGCGCCGCAGGCGCGCTGCGGATGCTACCTGTCTTTACCGGCTGGAACCGCATGGCCTATCGTCTCGGCATCGGCGGCTGGCTGGTGACACTTGCCTATTTCTGGCTCTGGTGGCTCGACCGCGACCGGGTAATCGACTGGCCCTATTATGTCATCGTCACGATGACGCTGGCCTGGATCACCCTTCTGCCATCCTATTTCATCTTCATCTTCCTGAACGCCAGGGTCGTTGACCGGCGGTCTCCTTTGCCTGCGGGCCGGGTGGCGATGGTCGTCACCAAGGCGCCGTCGGAACCTTTCGCCGTCGTGCGCAAGACGCTGCTGGCCATGCTGGAGCAGAAGGGGCTGGAATTCGACGTCTGGCTCGCGGATGAAGATCCGGATGCGCAAACGCTGGCCTGGTGCGGAGCACATGGCGTTTTCGTCTCGACCCGCAAGGGTGTCGCCGATTATCACCGCAAGACCTGGCCGCGCCGCACGCGTTGCAAGGAAGGCAATCTCGCCTATTTCTACGATCATTACGGCTATGACCGTTATGATTTCGTCGCGCAGTTCGACGCGGATCACGTGCCGCAACCGGATTATCTGCGTGAAATCATCCGCCCTTTTGCCGATCCCTCGGTTGGATATGTTTCCGCGCCAAGCCTCTGCGATGCCAATGCCGCTGAAAGCTGGGCCGCGCGCGGCAGGCTTTATGCCGAGGCAAGCCTGCACGGCGCGCTGCAGCTCGGTTATAACAATGGCTGGGCGCCGCTCTGCATCGGCTCGCACTACGCCGTTCGCACGCAAGCGCTGCGGGAAGTGGGCGGTCTGGGGCCGGAGCTTGCCGAGGACCACTCCACCACGCTTTTGATGAATGCCGGTGGCTGGCGCGGCGTTCATGCCGTCAACGCCATCGCCCATGGCGACGGGCCCGTGACCTTTGCCGATCTCATCGTGCAGGAATTCCAGTGGTCGCGCAGCCTGATGACGATCCTGCTGCAATATTCCGGGCGTTACGTGCCGAAGCTGACACCGCGCCTGAAATTCCAGTTTCTGTTTTCACAGCTATGGTATCCGCTGTTTTCCGGCTTCATGGCGCTGATGTTCGTGCTTCCCGCCGTCGCCCTGATGCGAGGCCATGTGCTGGTCAACGCCTCCTATCCGGCGTTTCTGGCGCATTTCCTGCCGATTTCGCTGATCATGATCGTATTCGCCTTCTTCTGGCGGGCGACGGGCGCTTTTCGCCCGCATGATGCGAAACTCTTCAGCTGGGAAGCGATGGTATTCCTGTTTCTGCGCTGGCCATGGTCGCTGATGGGTGTGCTGGCGGCGATACGCGACACGATCCGTGGCGATTTCGTGGATTTTCGTATCACGCCCAAGGGCACGCAGGCCAAACCGCCGCTGCCGCTGCGGGTCATCGCGCCCTATATGGTGCTGGCGGCGGTGAGCCTTCTTGCCATGGTGCTGGCGCCGCGCGACAGCGGGGCGGAGGGCTTCTTCATTTTCGGGGCGGTCAATGTGGCGATCTATGCGGGGCTCTCCGTGTTCCTGCTTGTTCGCCACACGATCGAAAACGGTTTGCCACGGCTGCCGGCCCTGCGCGGCGGCGCGACTGCCGCTGCCTGTTCACTGTTGCTTGTCACGGGCAGTGCCGTAGAACTCAGTTCCCATGCGATTGGCGGGCTGGAGGCCCTGTCGCACGGGCAGCCCTACGTCACCTTCACCGAAACGCGCTTCACGGTTGCCGGTGCAGGCGCGGAGGGCGCGAGATCGGTGCGCCTGAAGCTGCGCATCACCTTGCCGGGTCTGCCCGGATATCAGGAGATGCAGGCGGAACCGGCGGTCGTGCCATCGCCCGCGGTGGCAACCGGAGAAATCATGCTGGCCGACAATAGGGTCGGGCAATAGAAGGAGGAGGCTGTGATGAGAACAACAATAAGCAAATGCGGATTCTCCGCTTTCGTACTCAGTCTTGCGGTGATCGCGCCCAGTGCCGTCCACGCCGCAGGCGGCACGAAGACGCCGAAACCGCTCAGAACCAGCGAAGTCGTGGACATGTACTTCGACAAGACCTGGAAATGGGATACGGGCGGCGGCCGCTTCATTGCCGACGGCCGCAAATTCATCGCCGCGACGGAAGAAAAAGGCAGGAAGTCCGTCGGCGAAGGCCGCTGGACTGTCGATGCCAACGGAACGCTGTGCATGCGCGCCACATGGAAAAGCGGGGCGGGAAGCGGCAAGGCCGATACCTGCTTCGACCACGGCCGCATCGGCAAGGTGCTCTACCAGCGCAAGCAGGGCGGTCAATGGTATGTGTTCCGGCACAACCCGCCGAGGCCTGGCGATGAATTCCTGAAACTTGTCCGCAAGGACGACGTCACCCCGCAGATCGCCGCCTATGACAAGGCGATGACGGCGACGCGGTAGGGAGGAAAGTGTCATGCAGATAACCAGAAGAAGATTGCTCTTCGCAAGTGGAGCTGCTGTCGCTTTTTCAGGCAGCATGTACCCCATGTTCAAACTGGACGCGCAGGGTGTCGCGCCCATGGGCTCCACGGGCATGAAGACGCTTGCCGACAAACGCCCGACATTGCATGCGGACGGCATCCGCTTCGGCGCCTACGATCCGCACGGCGATTTCACCGGACAGGCCGGGGTGGCGACGGAGCATCTGTTCCTGCCCTGGGAAGACGTGGATCTCGACAGCCTTGCGCTTGCCGACGCCTACGCTCTGGAGCGCAAGCGCAATGTGCTGATCACCGTCGAGCCCTGGTCGTGGGACGTCAACTGGCGGCTTTCGTCCGACGAGTTGCGTCGCAAGGTGCTGGGCGGCGACTACGACAAGAACATGCAGGCGATTGCCGCCCGCATGTCGGCGATGAAAAGTCCGCTGATCCTGCGTTGGGGACAGGAAATGGAAGACATGTCCGGTCGCTTTTCGTGGTCGGGCTGGAACCCGCAGGATTACATCACGGCCTATAAACGCGTGGTGGACATGACCCGCAGGGCGGTTCCAGGTGTCAAGGTGATGTGGTCTCCCAAAGGCCTCGATGGGCTGCGGGCGTATTATCCCGGCGATAACTATGCCGATCTTGTCGGCCTGTCGGTCTTCGGTCTCGAAGACTACGACAAGATCGAATATGGCGGACCGAAGACCTTCTCCGATCTGCTGCGCAAGGGATACGGCCTCGTCGAAAACTTCAACCGGCCGGTCTGGGTTGCTGAACTCGGTTATGAGGGTGGCGATTCCTATGTTCGCCCGTGGATGAACGACGTGACGCTGAAACAGGCGGATTTTCCGAAGCTGGAAGAGGTCGTCTATTTCAATGACAAGGATGTTCATCCCTGGCCACACAATCTCGGCAGGCCCGACTGGCGCGTGGTGCGTCCGGCCAAGGCCTGACTGAGGCCGGAGCGGGCCGAGCGGACGCCCGGCCCGCTCGCCCGCCCGGACATTATCTGCCGACCGCCAGCACGGCCTGTGCCTCATAGATGGCGCAGACGATGTGATAAAAGGTGCTGGCCGGTGCCGGCTCGTCGATCATCGGCCTGTCGGCCGGCCATTTGTCGAACCACAGACCCTTAACCGGCGTATCGAGGAACGGCTGCAGCGCGCCGATGGC